>JAAVXQ010000081.1 GCA_022790685.1 Clostridia bacterium | reverse complement strand
GTAAATAATGATGAGAACATTGTAGAAGACTCTAATAATGTAATTGAGAATAATGTAGTAGAAGATCAAAATACTGTAGAAGATGAAGAAACTACTGAAAATATAGTTGATGAAAATATAAATGAAAATGAAGTAATTACAGATAATGAAGTTCAAGAAGAAACTAATACTACTGAAGAAATAGAAGAAGTAGTACCTGAAGTTGTAGAAGAACAACCAGAAGTTAATGAAGTAGTTTAAAATTTATACAAATAAAAATCCAGCTTATTTCTAAGCTGGATTTATTTTTGTTAATAAATAGTATTTTAAGATATTACATGAAATAAGAGTGTAGAACTAAATATAAAAACTAATAAATTTAATTTTATTAACATTAGAAAATAAACCAAACACTTTTTTGCTAAAAAGTATTGACAACGAAAAAATGTTCGAGTATAATATAAATAAAGTTGCGAAACAATGTTCGTACTGTGGAGGGTTATATGAATAGTAAAAAACAAAGAAAAAGAAAATTAAATTTATTTAGAGTAATAAACGCAATACTTTTTATATGGTTTATAATTTCAATTATATTAATAGTATTTTTATCTAATAAGAGCTATTCTTATAAAGAAATTTCAATGAAAGAAATAATTGTTTCAAGTGGAGATACTTTATGGGATATTGCAGAAAGAGAAAAATATAATAATGAATATTATGAAAACTATGATATTAGAGAAATAATTACTGAAATAAAAAGCTTGAACAATTTAGAAAATAGCGATATCTATAATAATGAAATTTTGAAGATTGCAGAAATATAATTATTGTAAAAAAATATAAAAAGTGATATTATTATTTTATAAAGTTAATTCACTAAATTAAAGGAAAAAGTTTGATATGATTGATAGAGAGGAAAACCCTATATTTTTAAATGATTTTTTAGATTATATGGAAACGATTCTTAATAAATCTCAGAATACTGTTAAGGAATATAATTATGATATAGCACATTTTTTAAAATTTATAAAATGTGAATTTAGAATGGTTAATATAAAAGAGGATGAAGATATAAAAAATATTAAAATTAATGATCTTGGGCTAGATACAATTTCAAAAATTGAACTTGCAAATATTCATGCTTTTCTTTCATATTTGAAAAGAAACTATAGAAGTAAATCAGCTACATTAGCAAGAAAGACAGCTAGCTTAAGAACCTTTTTTGGATATTTATGTAATAAAACCAAGCAAATACCATTTAATCCAACTCAAGACCTAGAAAGTCCTAAAATAGAAAAAAGATTACCTAAATATTTAACTTTAGAAGATAGTAAAAAACTATTAGAAATAAGTGCTGATGATGAATCTAGAAATACAGAGAGAAATTTTGCTATTATAACTTTATTTCTAAATTGTGGGATGCGTCTTTCTGAATTAATTAATATAAATATAAAGGATATAGACTTTGACAACAATAAATTAAATGTTATTGGTAAGGGAAATAAAGAAAGAACAATATATTTAAACAATGCATGTATAACTGCAATAAAAAAATATTTGATGGAAAGACCAAATGAAGGCATAAAATGTATGGCTAAAGATGCATTATTTTTAAGTGAACAAAAAAGAAGAATAAGTAATAGAACAGTTCAATATATAGTGAAAAGCGAATTAAAAAAAGCTGGATTAGATATAAATAAATATTCTGTACATAAATTAAGGCATACTGCTGCTACATTAATGTATAAATATGGAAATGTAGATATACGTGCACTTCAGGAACTTTTAGGACATGAAAGTATAGCAACTACTCAAATATATACTCATGTAGATAATGATCAAATTCGAAGTGCGGTAGAAAATAATCCTTTAGCAAATTTTAATCAATAAGAACTCCAATACTTTTAAAATGGAGTTCTTATTGATTAGTATAGTATTTTATTGAGTTATATAATTCTAAAATGTATATGTTATTATAGAATGAGAGTTAATTACATCTTTTAATAATTCATTATTTAAGTTTATATTAAATTCAATATTATCATTAGTTTTATTCATTATAACAACTACTGTACTTGAATCTATATTCTTAAAAGCGGTAACTTCTAAAGCATCTGTGAATTTGGAAAATCCAATTCTAGTAGCTCCAGGATGTATATATCTACTAAAATGACCAATATAGTAGAAGGTAAGATTTTTTATATAATTAGAATTATCTTTATTAAGCATAATAGGTGCATTACAATAATTCTTTTTGTGATTTGGACCACCTTTATTATCAAGTATCATATTCCAATCGATGAATGCATTTATTCCATTATTTAAATCTCCAATTATATCATGACCATAAATTTCACCATTTTGAATTTCATCATTTTCTCGAAAATTTGAAAAACCAGTACAACCTTCTGTATGAATAAGAAGGGCATTTGGAAATTTTAAATGAGTAAGAGCAAGTTCTTCAAAATAATCTCCAGAATACCAATGCATTGCCATACCAGAAATAGCATTATATTTATCTTTTCCAATAGTATTTAAGCTTCTAGAAAAAAGTTTTTCTTTATTATGATCCCAACAAATAATTTGAGTATGAAGATTGTTTCTTTTTAAAGAAGAATATAAATATTCTGTGGCAAATAAAAATTCTTCTTCAGGAGAAAATAAACAAGACTCCCATAGCTGAACTGCATTTGGTTCATTTTGTACAGTAATATATTTTATATCAATATGTTCTTTTTTATATTCTTCGATATATTTACATAGGTAATTAGAATACAATGAATAATATTTAGGAGAAAGTTTTCCGCCTAATACAGCAATCTTTGTATTTTTCATAAAGGCTGGTGGAGACCAAGGGGAAGCAAGTAAAGTTATATTAGGATTAATCTTTAAAGCCTCTTTTATCATAGGAATTATATATTCTTTATCCTTATCAATTGAAAAATTTTCTAGCTTTTCATTTTTTAAATAAGAAAAGCTTTTTAAAGAAAAATCAGTACTTCCTATAGGGGTTCTACAAAAAGAATACTCTAAACCTTCTTTAGAAAAATAGTCTTGCAAAATATTATTTCTTATATTTTCATTAACTTGTTTTAGGCAATATCCAGATGCCTCAGTAAAAGCTCCACCAAATCCAAGAATTTTCTGGAATTCAATATTAGGATATATATTAATTAATTTTTTTTCTTGATTTTTATATTTACTTACAGATAAAAGTGTTGATGTACTAAAAAATTTCTTTTTAGAAAAGTTGGTTTCGATTTTTGTAGCTTTCATAAAAACTCCTTTAAACTATTTTTATATATTATATAATTCTTCGAACTGAAATAGAAGATAAATATATAAAAATTAAGATATAATTAATAAATATAAATATTAGTAATATAAATTTTGAAAATAATAAATTAATATTATATAAAAAAAGTCTATAGACAAACATCGTTTCTGCAAATGCAATAAGCATATATAGATAATAAGGCTATAAATGTTGTAGAAAGAATTTTGGTAAAATTTTATATTATTTTAAAACAATTAAAATCTTGAATATTATAATATGATATTATATAATAAATATGAGTAAAATAAGAAAGGAGAAAATATGAATAAAACAGTAAAGACTATTATTATAATTGTTGCAGTTATTGCTATTATATTAGGAGTTTATATAGCAATTTCTTTAATAAATAAAAAACCAAAAACAAATTTAGATCCAGTAAAAAGTGGAGAAGATTTAATAGGACTAGTGGATAAAATTTATAGTGAAATGTCAGAAGAAGAACTACCAATGCTAGAAAGTCAACTTTTAGACCTTACAAATAATGATACTGTAAAATATATAACAGGTCTTGATAATGGAACAGATTTTGAATATGTTGTAGTATCAGAGCCACTTATGTCTTCACAGGCATATTCATTAGTTATTGCAAAAGTACAATCAGGAGTAAATGCTGATAAAGTTGCAAAAGAAATGTCTGAAAAAGTAGATACAAGAAAATGGATTTGTGTTGAAGCTGAAAAATTATATGCAACAAGTAGTGGAGATATAGTATTTCTTGTAATGACTAATGAGGGAACAGCAAAGCCTATTTTTGAAAGATTTAAAACATTAGCTGGAAATGTAAATGAAGTATATGAAAAAAATGCAGCAGAAATAGAATTACCACCAGAAATGTATTAATAAAAGAGATTTAAAATATTGCCCAAACACATAAAATTGTTTAGGCGATATTTTTATATATAAGGAGAAAATATGGTATTTTCAAGCATAACTTTTTTATTTTATTTTTTACCAATTGTACTATTAATATATTATTTAGTACCTAAAAAATGTAAAAATATTGTATTATTAATAGCATCACTAATGTTTTATTTTTATGGAGAGCCAAAATATATATTATTAATGGCTTTTTCAATTATTTCTACATATATTTTTGGAATTTTAATTAATAAATATAAAAAATATTCTAAGTTGCTTTTAAAGATTTCAATTGCAATAAGTATAGGATTGTTAGTTTATTTTAAATATATTAATTTTATAATAGAAAATATTAATTTATGGCTTACAAATAAAATAGACTTTATTCATGTTGCATTACCAATAGGTATATCTTTTTATACATTTCAAATGATTAGTTATCTTGCAGATGTTTATAAGGGACAAGCTAAAGTTCAAAAAAATATTTTTAAACTTGCGATGTATATTTCACTATTTCCTCAATTAATAGCAGGACCTATTATAAGATATTCAAGTATAGAAGAACAAATTGAAAATAGGACACATACATTTGAAAAGTTTGCACTAGGTGTTAGAAGATTTATAATTGGACTTGGAAAAAAAGTACTAATTGCAAATGTTTTAGGAGAACTAGTTAGAACATTTTTACAAAGTAATGAACTAAGTGTTCTATACTATTGGTTATATGGAATATCAATAATGCTTCAAATTTACTTTGATTTTTCTGGATATTCAGATATGGCAATAGGTCTTGGAAAAATGTTTGGGTTTGATTTCTTAGAAAATTTCAATTATCCGTATGTATCTTTAAGTATAACAGACTTTTGGAGAAGATGGCATATATCTCTTAGTTCATGGTTTAGAGATTATATATATATTCCTCTTGGTGGAAATAGAACCAGCAAAATAAAATGGTTAAGAAATATCTTTATTGTATGGTTATTAACTGGTTTATGGCATGGAGCTGCATGGAATTTTATACTTTGGGGACTATTTTTTGGAATATTATTAGCTATAGAAAAAATGTTCTTAAGTAACTTTTTGAAAAAGATGCCTAAATTTCTAGCAAGAATCTATGTTTTGTTTACAGTAATGATTAGTTTTATTATATTTAGTGGGGAAAACACTGAACAAATTATAGAGAATATAGGGGGATTAGTTGGAATAGGAAATATTCCAATAATCTCAAAAGAAAGTATATACTATTTTAAAAATTATCTTGCTGTTATATTAGTTTCAATAATTGGCTCAACACCAATATTTATAAAAATTGTAAATAATGTTAAATTTAATAAGATTATAAATATATTAGAACCTATATTTCTATTTTTAGTATTATTACTTTGCAGTAGTTATATTGTAGATGGTTCATTTAATCCATTTCTATATTTTAGATTTTAGGAGGTAGAAATTGAAAAATAAAACAAAAAATATAATTGTTACAGTTGGATTCGTTCTATCATTAATTTTTATATTATTGATAAATATAGTTGCTGAAGATAAAGAAATATCTATTACAGAAAGAAGATCTTTAACCCAATTTCCAGAAGTATCTATATCTAAATTATTTAATGGAGAAGTAACTGGTAATTTTAAAAATTATGCGGTAGACCAATTTGTTGGAAGAGATTTTTTTAGATACATAAAAGCTTTTTATAGTACTAATATTTACAGGCAAAAAGATAACAATAACTATTTTGAACAAAAGGGCGCAATTTATAAAATGGAATATCCCGTAGCTGACCAAAATGTTCAAAAAAATGCAAACAAAATTAAAGAAATATATGATACATATTTAAAGGATATGAATGTATATTATGCAATTATTCCAGACAAAAACTATTATTTGAAAAATGATGACCACTTGAAACTTGATTATAATTTACTAAAACAAATTATGAATGAAAAATTATCAAATTTAAAATATATTGATATTTGGAATAGTTTAGAATTAGAAGACTATTATAAAACAGATCTTCATTGGAAACAAGAAAACTTAATTAAGACCTCAAATACAATAATATCTGGTATGAACTTATCAAATATAGAAAAAAATTATGAAAAAATTCAAGTAGGAGATTTTTATGGAACGTATTATGGGCAAATATACGCAAATATAAGCCCAGATAAAATGTATATTTTATCTAATGATACGATAAATAATTGTATTACATATAATTATGAAACTAAAAAAGAAGGTAAAATTTATGACAAAAAAGAAACAAAAGATAAGTATGATATTTTTTTATCAGGAGCAACTTCAATAATAGAAATTGAAAATACTAATGCTACAACAGATAGGGAACTATTGATATTTAGAGATTCGTTTGGAAGTAGTATAGCACCTTTATTAGCGGAAAATTATAAAAGAATAACTCTAATAGACTTAAGATATGTATCAAGTAAAATACTAGAAAAGTATATTGAATTTAAACACCAAGATGTACTATTTTTATACAGTACAGTTATATTAAATCAAGATATATTGAAGTAATATAGTTAATAGCAATAAAATTTGGAACCATCAATTGTTCAGTAAAAAAACTTAAGAAAATTTTTAGAGCAAAAGAATAAAACAAAATAAAAAGACAAAAGAGCAGACTTTAAACAAGTTTACTCTTTATTTTTTGAAAACATAGATGTTGTGGAGACTTGAAAATATGAATTTTAAGCAATGTAGATATCATTTGAGGAATTAGGTTATTTTACAAAAAAAGTTCATATATAATCCGTCCGATTAACCCAATACCTATTACAATGATGATTGCACCTACTAAGAAAGCACATTTCTCGTAGAAGGTTTCGAGTGGTTCGCCCTTGACGATTATATTATACAATGCAATACCCATTGATATAACCACGTGAATGAACGCCAAGACTACAAATACTATAAATGCCACTCCTACAATTACTGAAAATGTCATACAGCTCCTTTCTGAGTGTTTTAGGCAACACTAATGCCACAATTAATAACATTTTGTATCAATATTATTATATCACTTTACATAATACAAGTTAATAAGTTTACCATAGTAAAAATTGTCATTAAGAAATTTATAATTCTTGTAAAATATGCGGAGTGGGGGGAAGAAGATGGAATTTTAAGGTTAAAGCTATAAAATGAAAAAATAATAAATAATTTTTATCTAGCAAAACTATTACAAAATTATATAAGTAAAAAATAAAATTATAAATTATAAAATATAAAATATCATAAATTTAATAAAATTTATTTTAAAATTAACATTTTTAGGACTTTGTAAATTTGTTGGATTTTTGATTTTTATAAACCGAACATTTGTGCATTTATTATTTTAAAATAAAAATATGCAAATTTGATTATGTTTTTAAAATAAAATTATAATTTATAGCTATCAGAATCAATTTTAATGCATTTAATATTTATATTGGTAAATATTATCTAAACCTAAAATATGATTTATAAGTGGCAAATTGTTTAATTTATGACATTTTAAAATTTATTGTTTTGCAATTATAATTTTATATAACTATTATAAGCATTTAATCATAAAAATGTTAAAAACATCAACGCGCGAGAATCGATTTTAAGCCATTTTTATTTTAAAGTAATATAACTTGTTGTCTTAAATAATCATTTATTCTGGTACATTATTGATTTTAGCAATTTTACTATAAAAATTTCATATCTATATAGTAAATTTATCATATTAGAGAAACGTCTGAAAATTGCTAAAATAACGACGCACGAGAATCGATTTTAAGCCATTTTAAAAAATTAGCCTTATAGTTTGTTGTCTAAAAATACAGGTTATTTTAGAGCCCCTTGGATTTTAGTGATTTTTGAAAAATAATAAGTCTAAAATTTAAAATAAGGATAAAAAAATTTATAATAGACAAATTATATAGATAAATAATTAAAATAGATATAAATTGATTTTAAAAGGTCATAAGAATATTGATATATAAGTAATACAAAAGATTATATGTAATAATATAAATACAAAAGAATTAAAGAGATATAAGTGAATATTAGTAGTTGTAAGACAGCTAAATACTAGATATATGTAAGAGTGCAGGTATTTTGGCGTTTTATATATTAGTCCTATTCCTTTTTGCACAAAACTTTTATTTTGTGCAATGTTATATATAGCAAAATAGGGTTCTAAATTTACATTTACCCCTACTCTTTATTATATAATTATATTGTACTTTTTTATATCATTTAAGAATTGATTAAATCTATTATAATCAAAAACATATCCATTAATATTACAGTTAATAGCTGACTCAATATTTTCTAATTTATCGTCTATAAACAAACATTTTTTTGGATTTAAATTAAATTTTTTTAATAATAACTTATAAATTTCTAAATTTGGTTTTACTAATTTTTCTTCTGCAGATATGATTTTTCCATCAAAATATTGTAATAAATCTAATTTTTCCAAAAAAATTGGTATTTCTAAAGGTGCATTAGATAGTATATATGTCCTATACCCCTTTTCTCTCACCTTTTTTATGAAATTAAGCATGCTATTATTTAATTCTAACCCTAAATCTGTCCAAGAATTCATAATTTTTCTGCAAACTTCATGTAAATTAATGGGTAATTTTGAAATCATAATGTCTATACCTTCCTGCTTAGTGATTGCTCCCTCATCTAATTTTAACCATTCTTCAGAAGAAAAAATTACAGATTCTAATAACTTTATTTCTTCTTCATTTTGTGTAAATTCCTTTATTACTTTTTCAAACTTTAATTTAAAAACTACATTTCCTAAGTCAAAAATTATATTTTCTATCATTATTATATTTCTCCTAGAACTTTTTTTACATTATAATAGCATATAATATATAGATTTTCAACACGCAGATTATATAGGAAAAGAGACCAATAAGTCATTATAACTTAAGTGGTCTCTTCCCTAAAATACAGAGTGGCAAATTAGATATTAGCTATCTAATTCATACTTTCTAAATAATTCATCTAATTCACAACCATACACCGTCTCCTTTTTAATTAAGAGTTTGGCTAATTCATGTAATAAATCAATGTAAGCTCTGAGCTTTTCTTCAGCAGTACTTTGAGCGCTTTTGATTATTTCTCGGATTTCTTTGCCCATTTCACTAGACAGTTCATTTCCAAGAATATCAAGTAGTATGTTATTGTTTCCTGCAATGGAGATTGGCCCGATGGCATCACACATTCCATAATAAGCCACCATTTGTGTTGCAATTCCAGTAGCCTTTTCAAGATCATCTGATGCGCCTGTGGTAATTTCACCAAAGACAATTTTTTCTGCTGCTTGACCTGCAAGCAAAGATATGATTCGCTCCTCCATTTCTTGTTTGCTATGGTAGCTTTTGTCTGGCTCACCAGAATGCCATGTATAACCACCTGCACTTCCTCTTGGAATAATACAGATTTCTTTAATAGTAGAACATGTTTTTAGAACTTTTCCACAAATGGCATGTCCAGCTTCATGATATGCGGTAATATTCTTATCGTGATCTGAAATTACCTTATTTGCCTTTTGGAGCCCAATAACAACTTTTCTCATGGCTTCACTTATATCTTCATCCGAAATTGCTGAATGGTTTTTTCTTGCTGCAAGAATTGCTGCTTCATTAAGAAGATTTTCAAGTCCTGCACCAGAGAAACCAGAAGTATTATAAGCTACCTTTTCAAAGGAAACATCATCCATAAAAGGTTTATTCTTGCCATGAAGTCTTAAGATTGCTTCTCGAGCCTTCAAATCTGGTAAATTTACTTGGACTATTCTGTCAAATCTACCAGGTCTTGTAAAAGCAGGGTCTAATGCGCTTTGTCTGTTGGTTGCTCCAATGACGATAATATCACATGAATCAGAGGAAAAACCATCCATTTCTGACAAAAACTGTTCAAGAGTTTGATGCCTTTCCCCATCGCCTCCTTCATCTGAGTCAGATCTTTTGCCACCTAAAGCATCAATTTCATCTATAAAAATGATACAAGGGGCATTTCTTCTGGCTTTTTCGAAGAGTTCACGGATTCTTTTAGCACCAACTCCAACATATTTCTCTACAAAGGAAGAACCTGTTGTGTTAATAAATGGAACATCTGCTTCGCCTGCCACTGCTTTTGCAAGCAATGTTTTACCAGTTCCAGGTGGACCAACCAATAAAATACCTTTAGGAATTCGTGCACCTAATTTTTGATATTTTTCAGGGCTTTTAAGGAAGTCAACTATTTCTAATAACTCTGTTTTTTCCTCATCAAGACCAGCTATACTATCAAAAACAATAAGATCGTTGGAGTTTTCTGTATTGCTGCTACTATTATTATCTCCTCCTTCATTGCATACTGCTACATCACTTTGTGAGGTAGGCTTTGTAAAGAAATGTTCTATAATAGAACTAATAACGAGTGCTATACATCCAGCAATTGAAATGTAAAAGCATATCTCAAAAGCTGTTGGTAGCATGTCTTTTTCTTCAAGTATTTGAAGATTGACTTTATTTCCCTCCATAACATGTTTTTTTACAAGATCCTTTAATTCATCTACATTTAGAATATTTGTGGATGTGTAAGAACCATTGTTTAGAACAACTTCAGCTTCGATAGAATTTTCTGTAATTGTAATGCTTTTCACCTCATCATTTTCTAAAGCTGTAATTAATTCAGAATAATTGATGGGTGGAATCTCATTTTCTTTGTGAATGCTGTACCTATATACAACAAAGAAAATGGCGACTATAACTATAGCTACAAGAACGTACTTCATGATTTTTTTCCGCATGGCAATGTCCTCCAAAAGAATTTATTTTTAATTTCCACTCTATTTAGTTTTCAACGTGCAATCTTTACTATTATAGCATGATTTTATGTAAATTTCAATCAAAATTTAGTATTTGAATTGTTATTTTAAAATAAAAAATAAATATGAAATTTTAGGAAAACATATCTAAAATTTCATATCTATTATATACTAACTATTTTTTGAAATAATATCAATAAGTTCATTATTATTTTTGGTTTTCATTAATTGACTTATAAGCTTTTCGGTTATATCAATAGTATTTAAATTATTTAATGATTTTCTTATATTATATATTGCATTTAACTCTTTTTTAGATAATAATAAATCTTCTCTTCTTGTACCAGACTTATTTATATCTATTGCAGGAAATACTCGTTTTTCTGATAAAGATCTATCTAAGACTACTTCCATATTTCCTGTACCTTTAAATTCTTCAAAGATTACATCATCCATTCT
>JAAVXQ010000080.1 GCA_022790685.1 Clostridia bacterium | reverse complement strand
TGCACAACCTTCTCTCGCTTTCTTTCCTGAAGATCTACATATTGTTACTTTTTTTATTCCTTCTGGCTCTTCAAAAGTTTTATTTTCTAAATTTTCATGAATTGCAGACATAACAGCAGACCAAATTCTTCCTGCTGGATTTCCATTTGAATAGTGTACCTCTGCATTATTTTTATATCCATACCAACAAGCCGCTGTATAATATGGTGTAAATCCACAAAGCCATCTATCAAAGTCATCGTTTGAGGTTCCTGTTTTAGCTGCAACATCTATTCCTTTTATTTTACAATAACTTGCTGTTGCTCCATCTCCTCCTGTTACTGGCTCCATTAAAATATTTTTTTCAATATATGCATTTTGATTACTCATTACTTGTTTTGTTTCTCTATTTGGTTCATATATAATATTACCTTCTGCATCTGTTACTTTGCTGTAAAAAGTTGGTTTTCTATACTGTCCATCATTTGCAATTGCTGCATATGCTCCTGCTATTTCATACATAGATATACCTTTTGATAGACCTCCTAATGCAAGTGGTAATCCTTCATCTTTAAATTCTGGAAGTCCTACACTTTTACAGAATTCTATTGAATTTTCTATTCCTATATCTGCAAGCATTTTTACATGAGGTACATTTGAAGATATTCTTATTGCTTTACGTACATTCATTAATCCTCTAAATCCTGAGTATTGGTTTTTAGGTTTGTATCCTCCACCAAAAGTTGTTGGGCTATCATCATATATTGTCGCCCCTGTTAAAGTTCCTGTTTCTAATCCTGGAGCTATTACAGCAATTGGTTTCATTGATGAACCTGTTTGTTTTTTTATTTGTGTTGGATAATTGAAATATCCAATTTTAGTTCTTGCATTTCTATTATCTTTTGGACCATCTGCTGTTGCAGAAGCTACTACTTCTCCTGTATTATGATCAATAATTATCATTGTTGGAAGTGAATATTGATCAACTGTTACTTTTTTATCTGTTTCTTTATCTGTATATGAATATTTTGATTTTGTAACATACTTTTCTTTTACTATTTCTTCTTCTAAAGTTGTTTGTATTGCTGTGTCTTGTGTAGTATAAATATTAAGTCCACTACTAAATAAATGCATTTCAGCCATACTATCACTCATATCACTATTTTCTTTTATTTGAGCTAATATTTGTGCTATTGCAGCTTCTGTATGGTATGATAAATCTGTTGTTACAGAAGCTCCATCTCCTTTTTTAAATTTAAGTCCACTATCTACTTCAGCAATCGCTTCTGTTTTTTGTTCTTCTGTTATATATCCTAATTCACACATTTTATTTATAACTGTTTTTGTTCTCTTGTTAATTTTGTCTGTCATTTTTTGTTTTTCTTGTTCTGGATTAGATTTATTAGAAAAATCATCAAAAGGTTTATATGAATTTGGTGTATGGTTTACACCTGCCATATATGCACATTCTGCAATAGATAAATCTTTTACATCTTTATCAAAGAAATATACAGCACCTAATGCAACACCATTTATATCGTCTCCACCAACAAATATTTGGTTTAGATATAATTCAAGTATTTGATCTTTAGATAAATAACGTTCTACTTGAATTGCTTTTGACATTTCTTTTACTTTTCTTATAACACCTGCTATAGCTTTATTATCTTTTTCTTCTGTTATGTTTTTTATAAGCTGTTGAGTTATGGTACTACCACCAAAAGATGAATTTCCTGCTTTAAAAATAAAATTTACTGTAGCAGCTGCTGTTCTTTTTATATCAACACCTGTATGTGTATAAAATCTTTCATCTTCAATTGCAACATAAGCCTTTGGCAAATATTCTGACATTTCTGAAAGCTCAACAATCTTTCTTTTAGTTCCTCCACTTAAACTTGCTATTACATTTCCGTCTTTATCATATACTGTTGAGTTTTTATATTTAATTACTAAATCTTCTTCTCTTATTTTAAGTTCATCACCAAGAAGTCCATAAAAAGCTCCAGCTACTATTCCTGCTCCTACTATTACTAGTAATATCATTGTAATAATAAATATTCTTATTGTTAATGCTATTTTAGGATGTCTTTCTTTAAATTTTAATTTCTTTCCATCCTTTGGAGATTTTTTTGTTTTTTTATTTGCTGAACCTGATGTATTTCTTACTCTCTTTGTTTCTTCATCATTTTCTCTATTACTCATATTTCCTCCTACTTATGGCACTAAATATACAGTTAGTATTATATTACATTTTATAAAAAAGATAAAGCCTTTATAAAAATTTTTAATAAATTATTAATATAAAAACAAATCATTAATATTATTAAGCAGAAAAGCACCTTCTTTTATCAAATTATTACAGCCTTTATAATTTTTTAAATTTATATTTCCGTGGAATAGCATATACATCTTTTCCTTGTTCTAAGGCAAAATCTGCTGTTATTAAACTACCACTTTGTTCTCCAGCTTCAACTACTATTATTTTTTTAGAAAGTCCACTTATTATTCTATTTCTTTGAACAAATTTATATTTTTCTAAATTACTTCTAAAAAAATATTCTGACACTATAGTTCCATTTTGCTCTAATATTCTTTCAAATACTTTTATGTTTTCCATGGGATACATTTCTTCACTTAATACTGAAGTTGCAAGAACTGCAATAGTTTTTCCAAGCTTACTATCTAATGCTCCTAAATGAGCTTGTTTATCAATTCCGAAGCGCTAAACCACTTACTATATTTATATTTTTTTCTGCTAAATTATATGCTAATTTTCTAGATATATTTTTTCCATATGTACTTGCCTTTCTTGCTCCTACAATTCCTATGTTATCAGAATGCAAATTTTCTATATTGCCTCTTATCATTATATATATTGGGAAATCTTCTATATTTTTTAAAGTTTCTGGATAGTCTTTTTCTTTATATTGTATTACATATATGCAATTTTTTTGCATAAATAAATGAATTTTTTCTAAATTCTTTCTTTTCTTTACTTCTAAAATTTGTTCTATATTTTCTTCATTTAAACAAGTATTTTCTTTTAACAGTTTTTTTGTAAGCCTCCAAATATTTTCTTCCTTTTCGTATTTTTCTAATAATTCGTGTTTTATTTTTCTTGAAATTTCTAAACTGAAAAACCATATCTTATAAATCTCTTCTATTTTAATTTTACTCCTTTCATAAAATAACTATTTTTTTATATTGCTAAAATATTTTAAATAATTATGCTTTTATTTAATAAAAAAAGCATAAAGAAGATAAAATCTTCTTTATGCCCCCAAAAATATTTTTTATTGTTTATTTATATCTTTTGTAGCTTTAACTACATTATTAAGTAGCATTGCAATTGTCATTGGTCCTACACCTCCAGGAACTGGTGTTATATATCCAGCAACTTTTGAAACTTCCTCATAATCAACATCCCCTACAATAGTTCCATCTTCTAATCTATTTATGCCTACATCTATTACTGTAGCTCCTGGTTTTACCATTTCTTTTTTTACAAATTTAGGCTTACCTATTGCAGAAATAACAATATCTGCTTTACTAATTACTTTATCTATATCTTTTGTTTTAGAGTGACAAACTGTTACTGTACAGTTTTTATTTAGCAAGCATTGTATCATTGGCTTTCCAACAATATTACTTCTTCCTAAAATTACAGCTTCTTTTCCTTCTGTTTCTATATTATATTCTTCTAATAATTTTATTATTCCATAGGGTGTACAAGAAATAAAACAATCTTCACCTATACACAAATTACCCACATTTATTGGATTAAATCCATCAACATCTTTTTCTGGTGATATTCTTCTAAATGCTTTATTTATATTTATATGTTTTGGAACTGGACTTTGAAGCAAAATACCATGTATATTTTTATCTTTATTTAAAACATCTATTGTCTCAAGTAGTTCTTGTTCTGTTATATCTGCATCATATAAGTATTCTTCAAATTCAATTCCTGCTTTTTCACAGGCTCTTGATTTATTTCTTACATATACTTGCGATCCACTGTCATCACCAACCATTATTACTGCAAGAGTTGGATATATATGTTTTTCTTTTAATCTCTCCACCTCTATTTTTAGTTCTTTCCTTACTTTTTTTGCTAATGCTTTTCCATCTAATATTTCTGACATATTTTTTTACATCCTTTTATTTTATTTTTCTTCATTTCTTGCTTTAAAGTTTATATATAAAACAGATATTAAAACAGTTAGTGTAATTACTATATATATATATTCTGAATAATTTTTTCCAACTTCTGGAATAACTCCTATTTCATTTTGCAAACTTCCTAATAAATCATTTTCTATCAAATTTCCATCTATTGCATTGTTATCTATTATATTATTTTCAGGTGGTTCTGGCTTTTCTTTTACTAAAAGAGTACTTTTCACATAAGCTACTTCACCTTTATATTCGATTTTTGACCAACCATTATCTCCAATACCAGTTACTTTTACTTC
>JAAVXQ010000079.1 GCA_022790685.1 Clostridia bacterium | reverse complement strand
CTTTCTCCGTTTTGAACTTACTAAGGAATTGCCTAAAAAAAGTCAGTTGGCAAATTTCAAGTATTCATTTTTAGTTCTTCGTCAGTTAATACTAATACTGACAATTCTTGGGAATGTTTTGAACGGGCATGGAAATTGTAATTTGGTAATGGTACAACTGCAAGTCCATAAGAAGCCAATTTTTCTGTAAGAAGATCCAAACTTTCTGGAATATTGTCTGCATTTGTAGCTTTGAAACATTTTACTATTTCTACATATTTGTGTAATGTGTGAATATACACATCATGCATAGAAACAGAAATTAAAAAAACTCCATTATCTTTGTTTCTAAAAGCATCTTTTGCAAGACCTATCATAATCTGCTCATTTAGATATTTTAACATTTCTGAATGTAAAGTTTTTTCATGTGAAGCAAATCTGACATATCCACTTTTTTGAATTCTCCTTTTTAATAGGTCTTCGTACCGTATCTGATTCATAATAGTCCCTCCAAAGGTTATTCTAAGATTCATTATACTCTTATATTTTAAAATTTCAATACCTTTACATAAAAAATTCAAAATAAAATATAATCTTATAAAATTATTTGTATAAAAATAGAAATAAAGGAAAGAATATTTTTTAAATAAAGGAGGTGCTTTTTAATGTCAAAGAAAAACAAATCAAAAAACTCTAATGGTGATGAAAATAATTCTAATAACTAGTAAATATTTTTAATTCGTTTTTAAATAGTAACTTTTTAAGCTTTATTTCTACTTAATTTTTTGTTTTATATACTTATTATTAGGTAAAGTAAAATATATTTTAAGCTATAAATCTTGTTTAACTAGATACTATTTAAGAAAAACCCCTTTTTATAAAAGGGGTTTTTTTAGCTATTTATTATTATTTTCTTCATGATATTCTTTTTCTGTATTTACATTCCATATATTATCTTTAGAATTAATTCCTTGTATAATATTTTTAGCAGTTTCCATTGCTGTAACCATTGAATGATCCATATTATTATATCTATGCTGACCATTTCTACCTATGCAAAATAAATTATCAAATTTATTTAAATATGTAATAAGCTTGTCTATTTCAGAATATGTATCAAAATAAGCAGGATAAGCTTTTTTAACTCTTTCTCTATGAGAATCTAAAACATCGTTTTCATTTATTATGTTCATTTTTACCAATTCACTAGTTGCAAAAGCTATAAATTCTTGATCACTCATATTCCAATATTCATCATTTTCATTACAGAAATATTCTAAACCAATCCAAACAGTATTTTCAACATCTTTTACTAAATAAGGAGACCAGTTATTGAAGATTTGAATTCTTCCTATTTTGACATCTGGTTCTTGAACATAAATCCAACAATCTGGAACAATATCTCCAATAGTTTTTAGTTTAGTTTTGTTTTTTAGATTTAATTTATTTACAAGAAGTCCAACAGTAATAAAATCTCTATAAGGTAAACCCTTTGCTATTTTTATTTCTTCTTCTGGAACAGAATCTCCTTTAAATCCAGTAACTAAATCTTTTAAAGGCATTGAGGAAACAAAAATGTCACCTTCAATAGTTTCCAATTTTCCATCTACTTCACATTCTACTGATATTATTTTATGGTCTTTTATATTAATATTTTTTACAGAATAACCCTTCTTTATTATTCCACCTTTTTCTTCAACATGTTTGGCTAGTGTTTCCCATAATTGACCTGGTCCATATTTTGGATACCAGAATTGTTCTATAAGAGAAGTTTCTACTTCTTTTTTATTTTTACTTCCAAATAATTTTGAAAATGCATCTTTTATAACAGCTTTTATAGATAAGCCCTTTACTCTTTGAGCTCCCCAATCTGCTGAAATTTCACTAGGATGTCTTCCCCATAGTTTTTCTGTATACTTTTCAAAAAACATACTATAAAGTACTTTACCAAATCTATTAATATAGAAATTTTCTAATGAATTTTCTTCTTTTTTTACAAATATGGATTTTAAATAACTAAATCCAGCTTGTAGAGTTCTTATTAATCCCATATTTGTAAAGGTTTGTAATTTTAAAGATATAGGATAGTCAAAGAATTTTTTTAGATAGTAAATTCTTGAAATTCTTGTTCTTATAAGCATAACAGTGTCTTCTTTTTCTGGATTTGGTCCGTTTGGAGAAAGAGATTTTTCTCTTCCTAATTTTGCATCATCAAAAGAAGGAGTACCCTGTATAGGCATAAGTTCTTCCCAAAAGTCCATTACTCTTTTATCTTTTGAAAAAAATCTATGTCCGCCAATGTCCATTCTATTTCCATTATATTTAACAGTTCTAGAAATTCCACCAAATTCTGTAGTTTCTTCTAGTATAGTTACTTCAAATTCTTTATTTTTTTCTTTTAATATTTCATATGCTGCTGTTAGACCAGCTGGTCCTGCTCCGATTATTACAACTTTTTTCATGTATGATTGTCTCCCAAATTTAAATTTATTTAAATGATATAACTAAATATTTTATATGTCAAGGTTGACTATTACTAAAGTTTAATAGTAACAATCCTAATATTAAATTCATATTAACTATTGTCATACAAAAAGTTATATTCTTTTCATAATTTTTCATATTGTTTGTTATATCAAAGAATTGAGATATTGGTAGTAGTATTAAAATTATTATAGGTATAAAATATCTAATCTGATATCCAAGTATTATATTATTTCCAATAGGAGTAAATGCA
Source organism: Clostridia bacterium (assembly GCA_022790685.1). Classification (GTDB taxonomy): domain Bacteria; phylum Bacillota; class Clostridia; order TANB77; family CAG-508; genus Scatovivens. The sequence continues at coordinate 935 of JAAVXQ010000079.1, read as the reverse complement.
AGATATTCAGCAAGTAGACCTAATGTAAAAATGAATAAAAATAATAATGTAAAAAAGATATTTATTTTTTTGTCTATAATAAATTTGTTCTTTTCTAATATTACAGATAATAAAATTATTGTTCCTATAATAAAGTTAATATGATAAATTGCACTGCAATATCCAAAATCTTGTATACTAAAAAGAATCAAACTGCAAAAAGTTTTAAAGAAAGTCTTTATAGCAAATAATTTATTATTACAAATGAATTCCAATTGTTTTGCTATATCTACGTTTCCATTTCTATCTTCTGTATATTGGAAAATACTTAATAGATACATTTGCCAAGCTACTATTAAAATTCCTATAAGTACAGCTATGAAGATTAATATTACATAGTGTTTTTTATTTTTGAATTTCTTTTTAGGAATTATGAAAAATAATAATAAAAGTGGTGAATATACTAAATATTTTACAGATACAATAAAACATTCTGTAATTATTAGCAAAATCATATCTATTATACTTATATTTTCATTTGAAGTTTGGTCAAAATAATATTTTAAGCAAATTGATACAAATAAGAAACAAGCACCATTTAGTATTGGATCTATAGAAACAGTGGCTGATAACCATAATCCCATAGGAATTGTTGCTATAACAAACATTACACTTTTATAGTATTTCAAATTTTTAATAGCGAAATATGAACATATAATATAGAATATAAGGTTCATAGCTCTTGCTAAAACAACAATAGATATAACATTTAAATTTAATATTCTACCAATAAAAATTCCTATAGAAGAAACTGTATGATTTATTGGCAAAGTAGAAGATAAATATGGAAGTTTATAAAAAACTTTTTCATTATCAAAGGTTTCATCTATTGAAGAGGTATTTGAAAAGAAATTTTTAAAAGAAATATTATTTCCTAGCATATATTTTGGGAAATT
>JAAVXQ010000078.1 GCA_022790685.1 Clostridia bacterium | reverse complement strand
TTTCATCTGTCACAAAAAGATGGGAGATAGAATCTAAGGTTTCTAAAGTGCCTACCATTCTATTTCCGCTTGAAAACAGCTATACCTATATTCTGAACAGTATCCTCAGAAATTTTGCAATAAGCAGCTGAAGGCTGTCCATATTCATCTTTTATTCTTTTATAGATGTCAGAAAATTCTGAGTTTTTAGAAAAAGCTGTATATTCTGATGAATTAACTAAATAGTCATATAATCTAGAGGAAAATCCTTCTCCAGAATTTGATACTTTATCTAATACATCAAAGGCTGTTGTACTAGATACCAAAATTTTGCAAGTTCCTCTTAAATCAGTATCATTACCTAAGGTGGAAAAAATACCTTCTATATCTTGTCTAGCAATACTTTCAGATAAAATAAGCGCTGAACAATGCGAAAAATTTAGTTGCTTGTTTAAATAATTATTAAGTATAGTAAAACAAGAGTTGATACTTGTTCCTTCAGCAGAATATATTTTAGAACTTGTAGATTGTGAAGAAGAGGATGAATCACTTGAGGAAGAATGTGCAATTTGTACATGTATTTTCATCAAATCATTTTCTCCTTCGTCTATTCCAAGTCCAATTACATAGTAATAGTTATCAATGCTGGAAGATCTACTAGTGCAGCCGGTTAAAGAAAATAAAACTACTACTAACATTAAGCCTAAGAAAATTTTTTTCATGCTTTAAGTTTTCCTTTCTTTAGTTTGAATTTTATATTTGCTAAAAATAAAACTACTAGACAGAAGATAAAAACAAAACCAATAATAGTAAACTTATATAAGGTGTCTTCAATAAACTTTATTTGAGAAACATTAAGAGGAATTAAAGACATTCCAAAAAGTATACAACAAATAGGATAAGAAAACATTTTTTCATTAACTACATGAGAGACTTTTTTTAGTGTTCGATTTACTATAAAGACACTTATACTTAAATAGCAAAAGATAGATAAAGTCCATAGTAAAATAAATAGTGCATCTACTCTTTGAATAAAGTAACCGTAGTTCAATATCTCTAGAAAGCATATATAAAAAATTTATTCCTTCTGTAGGATTTCTAGATCCTAAAAAAGCAAGAATAGATATTACTGTTATGAAAAGTAAAAACCACGATATAATATAAGAAGTAATAGAAACTACCTTAAAATTAGAAGTATCTTTTAGTAATGGTTTTAAAATATATAAATATCCAATTATATACATTGAAAATATATTGATACTACCTGTAACAAAAGTTTGATAAAAGTTATGTCCAAATACTGGAGCAAAATTTTCTAACTTAAATCCTTCATAACTTCCAAAAAATGAAATTAATATACTTATTAATGCAAAAGGAAGAAGTAAGCAAATAAATCTTATAATGGATCTAAATCCAATTAAGTTAGAAATTAGAGCACCTAATACGAAAAATAAAACTATATATACTTTTTTAAAATTTTCCAAATATATAACTTGTATTACATTTGCAAAATCAGATAGAGTTATAAAAGAAACTAATATAATAAAAATAGAAAATAGTATACTAAAAATAACTTTAAATACTTTTCCGTCCTAAAAACTCAGATATATCAATTATGTCTGAATTTTCAAAATTTTCAAAAAATTTTATTATAAAAAGAACAATTATAAAGTCAATAATTCCTATATAAATTAGATTAATAATACTACCACTTCCAACTGTTGAAACAACATAAAAGGGAACATTTAATATTAATTTATTTATCATAATAATTAAGATTAAACTTATGGCTTCATATTTTTGCAGAAGATAGTTATTGTTGTTCATTTTTCCTCCATTTCATACTTATATGTTTTTCAGAATCAGGTTGTTTTGTATTTAAAAAGCTACTTCTATTTTCTCTTTTCCAAACAGGTGGCATATATAAATTATCGATACTTTTAGTATCTGTAAAAGGAATATAAGGAGATATGAAAGGAACTCCAAATGAAGTTTGTGAGCATAAGAAAGCAAAATGCACAAAAGCTCCAAAAGTAATACCTAAAAAACCTGCAATATATCCTAAAATAATATACATAAATCTAAAAATTCTTACAGAAAATTTTAGAGAAAAATTAGGAATAGAAAATCCACAAATTCCTGTAAAAGCTACAATAATTATAAGTATAGGACTTACAATATTTGCAGAAACAGCAGCATCTCCCAAAATTAAAGCTCCAATTATACCTATAGTGGTACTAAAAGAAGAAGATACTCTAATACTTGCTTCTTGAATTAATTCAAAAGAAGATTCCATAATTAAAATTTCAAATAGTATAGGAAAAGGAATGGCTTCGCGAGCATTAACAATTGCAAATAATAATTCCGAAGGAATCAGCTCTTGATGATAAGTTGTGATTGCAACATACAGTCCAGGAAGAAGAAGTGCAAAAAACATAGCAAAACATCTAATAAGTCTTAAAAAATTTGCATAATGGTAATTAAGATTAGAATCTTCTGGTGATGCAAGAAAGTCTATAAGTATTGCAGGCAGAATTATTGCATAGGGTGAACCATTAATTAA
>JAAVXQ010000005.1 GCA_022790685.1 Clostridia bacterium | reverse complement strand
TTCTTGTAAATGTACCCTATATTGTAAAGGAACTGTACTATATATTATTATTGCTTCTAATCTTAAAGCTTCCCCTTCTGTTCCAGCTAACTGTCCATTTTCTTTTTGTTCTTGCCATCCTATATTTTGAATATGTACTTTGTACTTAATTTCATCATTACTTACAAGCTTTGCCTTAAAATTTTTCCAAGCATTTTCATCTTTAATGAATGGCTCTGGACATATTTTTCCTGTTACATCATAATGTCTTATTACATTTTCTATAGCAATATTATACTTTTTCATTATCTCTTTTATTAATTCTATTGCATTATTTAAAGTGCTTTCTGAAAAATCATATTTGCCATTCTTTTTAGTATCACATAGTTCCACAGATATTGAATTTTCATTTGTACATTTTCCATAAAAACTTGCTCCTTTTGTATTTTTATATTTATAACCTCCCACACTATATGCAATTCTATTTTCTGGTACACTTAAAGTTATACTGTCATCATCTACAAAATAATGTGCTGATGCTTTTACAACATTATTCTTAAAATAATTTGCATTTGCTTCATCTGTATCTCCATCATTTCCAGTATAATGAATAACAATGTATTTTACATTTTTTCTAATTTTTCCATAATTTGATGGATTTGCTAAATTTTGTTTTATATTCATTCCTTTAATTCTCCCTATTATTTAATTTATCTTTAAGTATTGGAACCTCAAAACCTAATTTATCACAATTTTCTGCTATTGAATTAAATTCCATATAGCAAATATAAACTACTATAAAATACATTACTGCATCTATTTCAAAAGCTAATTTAAATAATATTCCTAATAATATATATACTAGCTCTGCACATTTTTTTCCTATTCCATCTCTCATTTTTGAACTATCAATATTTTTACTTTTCCATGCATTAATATATCCTGTTACTATATCTATTAGCATTAAAAGTAGTGGCAATGCAAATAACCATATAACATTTGTAAATTCTAAATTTTGTAAATATTTCATTTATTCGTTCCCTCCTTTTTAAATTCTTTTAACAAAAGCTCTTGTTTTTGGACTTGCTATACCCATTAAGTTATTAGCATATGTAGTATAATTCTTAAAAGTCTAGCTATTTCCATATATTATTCCTTTAATTTTTGTAATATAAATTTTTCCAGCACCAACAGAAGTAATACCAGTAGTTGCTACTTGCAAAGTGTTTTTATGTCCAAAAGAAACACTAGTAGTATTAAAAATTATTCCTTGCGACATTAGCCACAAAGATGTTACTCCAGACCACCACGAGTTAGACAGATTCCCCATCACAAATTTTTGCTTTCTGGAAAGAATTCTCTCTATTACATAAACTTTTTGGTTTTCATTATTTAAAAAATAGTATTCAACTTCTATTTCATCATAATTTTCTACACTTTTGCTTAAAGTAAAATTTGAAATAGTTCCATTTACATCAATATATAGAGTTTCCTTTTTTTCAATATTTTCTTCCAGTTCTTTTATAGCATTTTGTGTATTTTGTTGCATTTGATTTAAATTAGTTGCATTTATTGCTGGTTCTTGGTTATTTTTAAATTCTATTCTTTCTAAATTTATTTGCATTATTTTTCCTCCTTATTTAATGATTTCTCTAATTTACTTATTCTTGTTTCTAAATCATTTATTTTATTTTTTAATTTATCATTCTCTTGTGATAATTCTTGAATTGCTTTTATTAATAAATTTATTACATTTAAATTATTTATTTGCCATGTATCATTTTGTTCATCATAAATAACATAATTTTCATTAATTTCTTTTAATTCTTGTGCAATTACTCCAAAATCAATGTGTACTCCTGCATATTTTGTATTTATATCTTCTTTCCAGTCAAAACTCTTTATCTTAATTTTATTTAACTCTATTAAAGCATCTAATTCACAATTTATAATATTTTCTTTTAATCTTTCATCTGATGCTGAAGTTTGGACTTCATACCCTTGAACATATAAGGTATTTCCTATACTATCTGCTCCTTTTCCTTTTATATAAACATTTCCTCTTATATCTATAATTGGACGATATCGACTTTTACCACTATCTGACTCTGGAGAATATTTCAAAATATCTATTATTGTAGAATTATGCACTTCGTCTGTAATTTCAATTCCTGGTGCATCATATAATGAAACGTACATTCTATATACTCCTCTAGTTAATGCACAAAACATATTATTATAGTCACTACTAATCTTCCACTTCAAACCATATATATCCATAATCATAGCTGGTTGATTAGTATCGTAATTAATCATAAATGATCCACTTTCTCCATTAACATCAAACCATTTTGCAAACACTCTCCCATCATGAGTAATATAAGCATTTGAACTTAAAAAGTTTTTTCCTTCTTCCATTCCTGCATATAAAAATGGTTGACAATTACCATCTTCTGGTATATATAAACCACTTTGATATGAATTTCCATAATCATCAATTGTCTTTTTTGATAAGTATGATCCATGTCTATCTTTAGACATTTCCAATCCTGCTATTTTTCCTGCTGTAGCAGTTATCTCTCCATTATTTGAAAGTTCAAAATTATCACTTTTTATGCTAATTTGATTTCCCTCAATATTTATAGTTCCTTGATTTTCTTTAACAGCAATATTTATTTTTGCAATTACTTCATCAATTCCTACTTTATTATTTAATTTTTCAGACACTTGTAAATTAATACTATCTGATAATTGCGTTATTGAAGACTGCAATTCTACTGTTGTCGCAAATTTATCTGTAAACTTATTAATTGTTACATACTTAGCTTTTAAATTCACTTCATAATCACATATTTCTATATAATTTGTACCTTTTTTTAATGCAATATTTAGTTCTCCTAAATCTTCAATAAATTCCTTCTCTCTAATATACTTGTTTCCAAAACTATCTACATCTACTCTTCGTATTATTTTAGCCTTATTATCTTCTAAAATATATTCATCAAAAATTCCTGCATATTGTCTTAAAACTGTATCTACTTTTAAATCTATTATTCTTACATTTTCTTCTAATTCATCATAAACTTTAATTAAACTATTTCCTTTTGGATACAACATATTTGATGGATATAAATTTTCAGATGGATATAATCTATCAAACACTGTATTGTTTCCATATATATGAAGACTTATTAAATCTCCTTCCATACACTTTTCTAATTTAATTTTAGTTATTCCTCTTACTGTATTAGTTAAATCTGCTATATCTTCAACTTTTAAATTTATTTTATCTAAATCTAATTTTATTTCTGATAACTTTTCTTCATTTTTTGTTACTTCATTGCTTAGTATAGTTACATTTCCCTCTACTTGATCTATTTTACTTTCTAGTCTTTTAATCTTTAATTTTTCTGATTTTTTCTTAGTAGAAGTTTCTTGTTTTGATTTGCTTTTAATTGTACTTTTAATATCTGCTATAAACTTACCTGCAAAACTTAACTCTCCTTGATAAATAATTTTTTTATCATTTATTTTAATTATATCTCCTACATCCACTGCAGGATCAATTATAGATGTTCCTTCAAAAGAATATATTTCGAATTCATTATAGTAGTCATAAATATCATCAATTTGATTTTGACTTGTTATATACATATTTTCTTGATTTATCCATACTGTGCTATTTTCTACACTACCTTGCTTAAAATCTTGTATTCCATCTTCATAAGCTATACGACTAATTTTAAATTTTTCACCATATTTCATACTTTTAAAAAATTTCTTATTTAAAGCACTAGTACTTTCTCCTATTTTTTTAAAGTAGAGTTTTCC
>JAAVXQ010000077.1 GCA_022790685.1 Clostridia bacterium | reverse complement strand
TCCCATCATATCAGCAACTTCCTTTTGAGTTTTTTCTTTTCCTTCTCCTTCTATTCCAAATCTTAGATCCATTATAGCCTTTTCTCTTTTATTTAATTTAGTAATTGCAATTTTTAATAGTTTTTTATCGACTTCATCTTCAATTCCTTTTGAAGTTATATCATTATCTGTTCCTAATATATCTGATAACAATAATTCATTTCCATCTCCGTCTTTATTTAAAGGTTCATCAATTGATACTTCATTTTTTATTTTCGTACTTCTTCTAAGTTGCATCAAAATTTCATTTTCTATACATCTAGAAGCATATGTTGCAAGTTTAATATTTTTATCAGTATTAAAAGTATTTATTGCTTTCATAAGTCCAATCGTTCCTATAGATATTAAATCTTCTAAATCTATTCCTGTATTTTCGAATTTCTTTGCTATATATACTACTAGCCTTAAATTTCTTTCTACTAAAACTTGCTTTGCCTCCTCATCATTTTTTGATAATTTGTCTAACAGTTTCTCCTCTTCTAAACTATTTAGTGGTGGCGGAAGTGTTTGGCTTCCATTAATATAAAATACTGGAAATTTATTTATGCTATCTCTTTTCCAATATTTTCCAAAGATTTTTTCTAATCTCTTTTTAAATAGTTTTAACAAATTTTTTCTCATCATATCCCTCCTTTAAAATATTTAGTCCTATTAGACTTGTATATAAATTACTTTTTGTAAGCCTACCATCATAAATTCCTATCAAAACATTATTAATAGCTTTTTCTTCTTCTTCATATATTTTTACATAATCTGGTTTTACTCCTACCAAAATTCCATTTTCATTTCCCAAAGAAGAAAATGGGATTATACTAAATTTATATGAATAATAGTCTGTATTATTACAAGCTGTATCTATAAAATTTCCTTTTACTATATTTTTAATATTATTTAGCAAATCATCTTCAACTAATCCTATCAAACTACCTTTTTCAACTATTATTACATCTTTTTGAGTTATTGGTTCTTTAAGTAAATTTCCAGTATCTATCATTGTTTTAATTTTTTTGCTATTTCCTTTATAAAATATTTCTATTTCACATATCATAGATTTTTGAGAAATTCTATTTACTATCATCTTTGAAATAATGTTTATTATTACAAATCCCAAAATTCCTCCCATTAAAACAATCTTTATTGGATATGTTCCTGATAAATGGTTATTTTTTAAAATAATATTTTGAGGATTAATTAAAAATAATAACATAAATGATATTCCACCGAAAAGTAAAAGAAACTAAATAAAAATACATTAATACTTTAATAGCTTTTTTTAGTTTAATTTTAGGAAATGAAATTATTATCATAATATATGAAATAATAATCTTTATAAAAAAACTAAAAAACATATCAATGTTTGCTACATAATCTATAACAGAATATATACTGCCAACTGTGCTGGATATTAGTAAGCTTAAATAATTTAATTTTGTTTTACTTATAATTCCTGTTGACATTAGAAGAATATAATTTATTATTAAATTTTCAATTAAAACAATATCTAAGTATATTGTCATTTTTCTCTTCTTTCTTAAATTAATTATGTATCTATTTTACTATTTATAATTTCAAAATTATGTCATTTTTTAATGTAGAAAAAAAGAAATAATCTACAAATATAGATTATTTCTTTTATATAGTTTTATATTTTTACATTTTTTAATTATTTTCCTAATCCTTTATTCTTTCTTAAGAATGTTGGAATATCTAAATCATTTGAATTACTTTCACTTGATATAGAAGATGTTGTACTTGTACTATTACTTCTCTTTCTCCAAGTATCTGCAACTATATCATTTCTTATTTCATTATCTTTTTCAAATCCAGTAGCTATAACTGTAATTTGAATTTCATCTCCCATAGAATCATCTGTAACAGTACCAAATATGATATTAGCTTCTGGATCAGCACTACGTTGAATAAGTTCAGCAGCTGTATTTGCTTCATGTAATCCTATGTCTGCTCCACCTGTAATATTTATTATTACACCTTTTGCACCTTCAATAGAAGTTTCTAATAACGGACTTTGAATTGCTTGTTTAGCAGCATCTTCTGCTCTATTTTCTCCACTTGCACTTCCAACACCCATATGTGCCATTCCTTGATTTAACATTATTGTTTTAACATCTGCAAAGTCTAAGTTTATTAGTCCTGGTACAGAAATTAAATCAGATATACCTTGAACACCTTGTCTTAAAACATCATCAGCCATTCTAAAAGCTTCTATCATTGATGTTTTTCTATCTATTACTTGTAATAATTTATCATTTGGTATTACAACTAAAGTATCAACTTTTCCTTTTAATGCAAGTATTCCTCTTTCAGCTTGAGCAAGTCTTTTCTTTCCTTCAAAGGTAAATGGCTTTGTAACAACACCAATTGTTAATATTCCTAATTCCTTAGCTATTCCTGCTACTATTGGAGCTGCTCCTGTTCCTGTTCCTCCACCCATTCCAGCTGTAACAAAAACCATATCTGCTCCTTTTAAAATTTCAGCCACTTCAGCTTTACTTTCCTCTGCTGCTTGTGAACCTATATCTGGATTAGCTCCTGCTCCTAAACCTCTTGTTAACTTTTCTCCTATTTGTATTTTTGATCCTGCTTTTGAAGTATTTAGTGCTTGTCTATCTGTATTTACTGCTATAAATTCAACATTTTTAATCCCAGCTTCAATCATTCTATTTACAGCATTATTTCCGGCTCCTCCAACACCAATTACTTTTATTGTTGCAGTCCCGTCCATCATATAATTTAAATCTTCATTATCCATTATCATAGGATATATCCTCCTTTTAGTTTCTTATATATTAAAAATTGAAAACAAAATTTTAAGAATAGAAAAAATCTTTTACTTTTTCTAATACTGTTTTTAACAGATTCTTTTCTGTTTTAGCATCTATGCTACTTGATACTGTTCTTGCATATGGTCTTGCTGCTATATATCTTACTAATGCATAACTAACTCTATATGTAGATTTTACAGTACTTATTAATCTTCCTGTTGATATTTTTACTGGTATATTCATTATTATTTTTCCTGCCATATCACATTTATTTATATTTGTTATACCTTCACCAGTCAAAATAATATTATTTATATTGCTTTTTATTCCTCTAGCTGTTATGTCTTTATTTACAAGAGTAAAAATTTCTTCAATTCTTGCTTCTATTATCTCAATAAGTTCTGAACTTTTTATTGTTTTATTTTTTGCATCATTATCTTTACATGTATTGAGCACAATATTATTATCATTATCTATATAAGATCTTAAAGCTAGTCCATATTGTCTTTTTAATTTATCTGCCTCTTCTTTTGAAATGTTTAATACATAAGCAATATCACTTGTAATATTGTCTCCCCCTAATGCTATTGTATTTGTATAAATAAAAGAAGAGTCACTAAATACTCCAATTTCAGTATTTCCAGCTCCTATATCTAAAATCATTACATTGTCAGAAAGTTCATTAGTATCTAAAACTAGATTTCTTTCTGCTAGTGATGCTGGAACAACTCCATCTATTTCTATACCAGCCTTTTTAAACACAGAAGTTAACTTCTTTATATATTCTTTTTCAGCTAATATTATCTGGGCTGTTAATGTAAAATTAGAGCTAAACTTTCCTACAGGATCATCAATTGCCTTGCCATCTTCTAATATAAATTTATCTGGTACTATATCTACTAGTACTTTATCTTCTGGGATTTCTATATCTCTTACTTGTATTATTGCTGATGAAACATCTTTTATTGATATCCCAGCAAACTTATCTTTTGCTTCTTTTACGATACTGTTCTGTACTATTGTTATGTATTTGCCAGGTATTACAGTATATGCAGAATTAATTTTTAAATTTGATATATCTTCCGCTTCTTTTATTGATTTTGAAATTGATAAACTTAATTCATCTTCATCTACTATTATACCTTTTTGTATTGCTGAGCATTTACAACTAGTGCTACAAATAATCTCAATTTGATTGAAATTATTAACTTCGCCAACAAATGTACTGACCTTAGAGGTTCCAATATCGATACCAACAATTATATCCCCTATTGCCAAAGTTAACTCCTCCATTTTTATAATTTCTTTTCAAAATCTCCGTGGCTTAAGAATATTACATTTTAATAAAAAAGTCAAGTGATTTTGACATATTTTCGTAATATTTTCGTAATATTTTTGTTACTTTACATTTTTTTAAATGACAAGCAATACTATATAACATTTTTTAATTTAATTCAATACAAAAGTCGACTTTTTTTGCATTAATTAATAACAAATAAAAAGGTTTTAAAAAGCGAACCTAAGATTTTCTATCAAATACAAATTTAAATAGAATCTATGGTTCGCTGTATTTATCTTTAATTTAAAAATTTTCTTTCTACGCAAAACAATCTAAAGTTTTCTACTTTATATTTTACTATATTCCTGATAACAAAATAAGCATTCAATTAGTTCTTTTTAGTATTTTCATTACCACTTTCAAAAGATACTTTACCTAATTTCTTACTCCATTTTTCTATATAATATCTTCTTATTATAGCTAGATTTGTAAACATTCTTCCTACAAAAACTATAATTGCCGCTAGATATATATCAACATTTAGTTTGTTACCTAAATATGTAAGCGCTATTGATAATATAGAATTTCCAAAAAAACCTGATAAAAATATTTTTAAATCAAAATTTCCCTTTAAAACTGAAGTTATTCCTCCAAATACAGAATCTAAAGCTGCTATTATTGCGATCGATAAGTAACTAGAATATGTATATGGAATTACTGGTGAATTCATTCCCACAAATGCTCCTAATATACATCCTATAAGTATTGCTATATAAATCATTTAGCTTTTCCCCCCTCATTTATTTTTGAATATTCAAGTTCCATTTTCCCCTCATATTTTGGAAGTTCTATTCTATCTTCTAAAACATATTCTACACTTTTATTATAGTCCTTCATCTCATCTAAAAAACCACCTTTTATTGTAATAGCACTTTCTAAATATTTTTTATTTCCAATTGCTCTTACATTATATGGACTTGAAACTCTAGCAGTATTTATTATAACTATTCCATCTCTTATTGATGTTATTTCACTAGTAGATACTATTCTTTCATCATTTATAGCTATTGCCTCTGCTCCTGCAAGTTTAAGTTCATTTACTAAACTTAATAAGTCTGTATGATTTATATTTTTTTCTGGATCTTGATCATCACTATCTTTTAAGGTTATTACTATTCCCTCTCCACGTAATTTAGTATATCCTAAATATTTCTCATATTCCTTTACTTCATTTTCTACTAATTTTGCACTATCTTCTTTTGAAGAAATTGTTTTATTATATTCTAAAATTTTATTTTCTACTTCTGATAATTTTAAATTAGTTTCATCATATTTAGTTTTCCAAGAGGAAAGTTCTGATTTCAGTTCAGCCTCTCTCATAGTTTCTATAGCAGTTATATCTGTTTGTTCTACAGTTTTAAATTGAGTAAAAAGTACCATAGTCAAAATAAATGCTGTACATCCTATGGAAATTGTCATTATTCTTTTTCCTTTCAACAAATATCACCTCTATTCTATATTTTCTGCATATTCAAATTTGTATATTCCATCATACTTTGGAACTACTATCGTTTCTTTATCTATTTTATCTATACTAACTTGTATTCCATCATCTTCTAGTTGCTTTATATATCCACCTGGCATTGTTATTGAACCATACAATTTTTCTGGTAATCCTATAGCATTTATAACATATGGCACACTTACTTTTTCTCCATTTATCTTAATGACATTTCCAATACAAGTTATTGAACTTGAGTTAGTAATTCTTTGATTATTTATAGAAATAGCTTCGGCTCCTGCATTTTTCAAAGCATTTACTACTTCTAATAAATCACCATCATGTACTACTGCCATATTAGGATTAAGTTTTGCATATACATTATCTGCATCTTTTATTGTTATTACTAATCCTTTTCCTACTAATTCTGTAAATCCTAAAAGAGAGGAATATTTACTTACATTTTCCTTAGTTGCCTCAGATATTTCATCATTTCTAGTCGCTTTTTCTCTTAAAGTTTCTAATTCTATTTCCTTTTTACTTAGTCTTTCATAAATATTATCATATTTTTCTTTAAATCGTAATACACTATCCCTTAAATCATTTTCTGTTTTTGTCCTCCCCACAGCTGTATAGCTTTTGCCTACTGTATTAATTTGAATACATATTCCTACTGTAAGTAAAAAGCACATTACCCCTAATAATACTGCTATGCCTTTATTATTCATCTCTTCTCCTTTCTAAACATTTACGCTTTCTCTAAAATATACATCATCATTATTTAAATCAACATTTAGAAACACTTCTCCACTTTTCCCTTTTTCTAGTTCAAGAATTTTCTTTAAAAGTAACATTCTTGTATTAAGTTCTGTACATTCTCCTAAATAAGCTTTCTTTCCTTCGCCCTCAAGTAATAAAGTAAAATTGTTTTCATCAGATATGTCTATCTTTGTTATCAAATTTGCAATTTCATTTGATTTAGCTACTTCAAAAACTTTAATAATCTTTTCCATCTTTTTTAAATCTTCTAAATCTAATCTATTTCCAGCATGAATATTGCTTAAATCAGTTACAAAGCCAATTATTATTGGTACTTCAATGGAATTATTAGATACTTCTAACATATAACCTTGACTATTTATATATACAAAGCTATCCGCAAATTGTAGCATAAACTTTGGATGTCTCTCTACTACTTCTATTACTACTGTACTTGGAAACTTTGAATGTATCTTTACTTTTTCTATGTATGTTTCTTCTTTTATTTTTTCTTTTGATTTCTTTTTATTTATCATAAATATATTTCTTTCTTTTTCAATACCAGATAAAGAAATTATTGTATCATTTGATAAATTGCTATTTCCTACTACTTCAATATTTTTTATATTAAATATATCCGAAAATAATATTAATCCCATTAAAATTAATATTAAAAATATTATTATAAATATTGGAAATTTCTTTTTAGTAGAATTTACAGCATTGATTGCTCTTATTTCATCCTTGTCCTTTTTCTTACTATTTTTTGAGGCTGCAATCTTTACAGCCTTAATTTTTTTACTTTTTTTCTTTTGGACTTTATTAGAAGTTGTTTTATTAACTATGATTATTTCATCATCTTCCATTTATATATCCTCTTCTCTTATAATATTTGCTCCTAAAGAATTTAATTTATAATCTAAATTCTCGTATCCTCTCAAAATATGTTCTACTTTATTTACTTTTGTTATTCCTTTAGCGCAAACACCAGCAATTACTAGTGCTGCTCCTCCTCTTAAATCAGTGCTTTCAACAGTTGCTCCATGAAGCTTTCTTACACCTTTTATAACCAACGTCTTCCCTTCTACGTTAAATTTTGCACCCATTCTTTTTAATTCTTGCATAAATTTAAATCTATTTTCAAATATATTTTCTGTAATAATTGATGTTCCTTTACAAGTTGTAAGTAAACAAGAAAATAAAGGTTGCAAATCTGTTGGAAATCCTGGATATGGCATAGTTTTAATTTCAGTGCCTATTAATTTTTTTGAAGCATCTATTGTAATAGCACTCTTTTCTTCTTTTATTTTGCATCCGCACTCTCTTAATTTGTGAAGAATAGGGCTCAAATGTTCAGGATTAACACTTTCTAATCTTACCTCTCCGAGATGTCATTGCTGCACTTACTAAGATAGTTCCTGCTTCAATTCTATCTGGCATTATTCTATATGATACTTCTTTTAAGCTTCTTACTGATTTTATAACAATTTCACTTGTTCCTGCACCTGTTATTTTTGCTCCCATTCTATTTAAAAATGAAATAAGATCAATTATTTCAGGTTCTCTTGCTGCATTTTTTATTATTATTTCATGTTCTGAGTCTTTTCCAAGTACCGATGCTAATATAATATTTTCTGTTGCTCCTACACTTGGAAAATCTAATTGTATTATTGTACTTTGTATTTTATCACATTTACATTCTATATATCTAGTATTTTCATCTATTTTTATTCCTATTTTTTCAAAAGCTTTTAGGTGTAAGTCAATTGGTCTACATCCTATATCACAACCACCTGGATAAGAAAACTTTACTTCTCTTTTTCTACCTATAATTGCTCCTGCTATTATAACTGAAGATCTTAATTTTCTCATTAATTCATCAGATATTATAGTTTGATTTATATCTTTTGAGTTTATAGTTAATTTATTTCCCTCTTTTTTTATTTTGCAACCTAATTCTTCTAATATTTTAATTGTTGTTCTAACGTCTTCAATATTTGGAACATTATATAACTTAGTAGTTTTTCCATTTAAAAGTGTAGCTGCAAGTATTGGCAAACTAGCATTTTTAGAACCAGAAATAGTTACTGTTCCTTTTAATCTACTACCACCCTTTATTATGTAACTATACATGTTTTTTCCTCCTAACATAATATTTATGTTACATATTATGAGGATTTTACATAAAAAGTGATAAAGTTATTATACTAATTTTTCTTCTACACATTTATTTATATGCTTCTTTATTTTTTCTATTTCGTTTTTTTCCTGATTATTAATTTCAGTACCTATGTCTAAAATTGGCTCTAAATATCTTTTTTCTTTTAAAATTTTAAAGCTTATATTATAGTTTATGTCATATACAAATGCAATCGTATTTAAAAAATAGTCTAAAGTTGTTTTTAGTTTGTTTCTTGGCAGTTGTTTATTATTATAAAAAGCTTCTAAAACTTCACTAGTAAAATGAGTATTATCCGAAAATCCACTTGATTTTGCCATATCAAAAAATGCTCCCTCTGATAATAGTCTATATATATCTAGTTTATCTGCATCTCTTATTATTTTAGCAAATTTCATTTCTGTATCTGTCAAATTTTCATTTATACTAAATCTGCTATGTTCACCTACTGCATTTCTTATAATGTTGTCATATTTTCTTGTATCTGGAATAAATTCTCGAATCATATTTTCTTCAAATAAAATATGTACTCCAATACTTGCGTGATCACTACTTTCAGAATCTTTGCAACTATTAGTATTCTGTGCTTGCTTAAATCTGCCTATATCATGTAAAAGTCCTATTAAAGTAGCAAGGTCTTTTTCTTCTTCTGATAATTTTAATTCCTCTGCTATTTTTCCGCTTAAATACATTACTTCCATTGTATGTCCAATTTTTCTATTTATAATAAAATTGTTTTTATCAAACTTTTCTGTATAGTCTATAAAAATTTTTTTGCATCTGTCTAAATCAATCATTTCGCCTACTCCCTATATAATACTTATTTTAAATTATTTAATATTTTATTACTAGTTTATCTATTTTACTTTTAATATACTTTTCTAATTTCTCCATAAAAACTTCTGGACCAATTTCTTTTTTTGCCACCATATCTAATCCCTTTTCCCAACTAGCTGTTAAATCTGGATTTAGCATATCTGGAATCGATTTATAAATTATATCATAAATTACTTCACCTTTTAAGGTTGGAGTTATAATTTGCGTTTTTGTATTTATATTTATATATTTAATTCTCTCTAATTTTTTTATTATCTCTCCTCTTGTTGCACTTGTTCCAATTCCAGCGCCTTTTATTTGTTCTCTTAAGCTTTCGTCTTCAATTAATTTACCAGCATTTTCCATAGCAAGAATTATACTTCCTGAATTATATCTTGAAGGCGGTGATGTTTCTGAATCTTTTGTTTCAAAATTTATAACATCAACTTTTTGGCCTTTTTTTAAATTTGCTAGTATCTCTAAAGAATTATTTTCTTCAGCATTTTCCATAGTTTTATTTTTTAATACTTCTAAAAATCCATTTTTTAAACATACTTTACCAGAAGCCGTAAACAATTCTTTATCTATTTCTATATTTAATGAAACTTTACTATATTCTGCTGGAGGATAAAAAATTGCAATAAATCTTTTTACTATTATTTTGTATATGTCTTTGTGTAATGGACTTAGTTTTTCATAATTCTCAAATCCTTGACCCGTAGGAATTATTGCATAATGATCTGTTATTTTACTATCATTAACATATTTTGTTTTTGTTAGATTTGTATCATATTTTTCATTTACCATTTTTTCAATAAATAAATGTATTTCTTCATCTTTAAAATTTTTAAATAGTCCATTTAAATTTTTTCCAATTTCTTTTGCTATTGCTGTAGATAGTACTCTAGCATCAGTTCTTGGATATGTTACTAATTTTTTTTCATATAGTTCTTGAATAATCTCTAAAGTTTCATCTGGTTTTATTTTAAAGTTTTTTGTACATTCATTTTGTATTTCTGCTAAATTAAACAAAAGTGGCGCATTTTCTTTCTGTTTTGATTTTTTTATTTCTTGTACTATAGCCTCTTTATCTTTTAAGGCATTGATAAATTCTTTAGCATCTTCTTCCTTTTTAAAACCATTATCATTATATAGTTTTACATCATTATAGAATCTCGAATTTTCTGTCACTTTCCATTCTGCTTTAAAAGAGTCAGTTTCTTTTCCAAAGTTACCTATAACTTTATAATATTTTGTCTTAATGAAATTCTTTATTTCTCTTTCTCTTGAAACTACCATTCCAAGTACACAAGTCATAACCCTTCCTACTGAAATAGAAATTTTATCTTCTTCAAGTTCTTTTGCTGCTCTTTTTCCAAATATAATTGATAATAATCTAGAAAAATTAATACCAATTAGATAATCTTCTTTTGCTCTTAGATATGCAGAATTAGATAAGCTATTATAATCATTCCAATCTTTAGCCTCATTAATTCCCTTTAAAATTTCTTCTTCTGTTTGAGAATCTATCCAAACTCTTCTTCTCTTTTTATCTTTTTCTACACCAGCCATTTCGTCCACTAATCTATATATGTACTCACCTTCTCTTCCAGAGTCAGTCGCTATATATATTTCTTCAACATCTTCTCTTGTTAGTAAAGATTTTACTATTTCAAATTGTTTTTCAACAGCTGGAATTACTTCATATTTGTATTCTTTAGGTAAGAATGGAAGTGTACTTAAATTCCAAAACTTAAGTTTTTCATCATACTTTTCTGGATATGACATTGTTACTAAATGTCCAACACACCATGTTATTATCCACTCATTACCTTCTAAAAACCCGTTTTTCCTTGTTGCAGATATTTTCAAGACTTTTGAAAATTCCATAGCAACTGATGGTTTCTCTGTAATCAATAGTTTCATTTAGACTTCCTTTTTTATTTATTTCTCATTTTACTATTATTTTATACTATTTATCAGATTAAAGCAATTTTTTAGACAAAAAAATAAGAATAATTAAAAAATTATTCTTATTTTATATTTAAATTTTATTTCTATTTCATTTCTTTATTTATTTTCTCAAATTTAATATAGAAAATTAATGCTATTGCCATAACAACAAATATTGCTTTTATAATATCATCTTCAACTCCTGTATATGGTATATCATCTTTTGAAGCTGTTCCTACTTTATTTGCAATATTGTTAACTTTATTTGTATTGTTAGCAACATTATTTACTTTATTTGCAGTATTATTAACTATATTATTATTAGTTGTATTATTATTTTTTGAATTTGTTACTGCTGATATTGATGGAACATTGTTTGTTGAAGAACTTGGTGTATTAGTTGTTGCAGATCCTACAGCAATCGATGTTGAAACGTCTTGTGCATTTGTTAATGTAGATTGGTCAGCAGCTGTAACTTCTGTTAATTTAATAGTTCCTGTTTTTCCAATTACTCCAGATTTTGTTTTTAATGTAATTTGAAATATGTTTTCTTCAGTTTTCGCATATTGTAATTTACTTAAAGCAATTGTTTTTTTATCTGGTTCGTAAGTTGCTGCCCAACCACTTAGTCCCTCAACTCCAGAAGCAGTAACTGGTTCAAATACATTTGTATCATAATCTAATTTAGCACTAAAAGCATTTATTCCATTAGGTCCTAAATCTAAATTAGTTATTTTTACTGTTACTGTAAATTCTGTTGCTTCTTGAACTGTTGTCGCACTTGGCGTCATTGTTGGCGTAAAGCTATATGCACTTACCACAGTTGAATATGCAAGAACTACTGCTATAATCATTATTGTTATTTTTAAAAATCTGTTTAACTTCTTTTTCATCACTATTTCTCCTTTTCTATAGTATAACTATTCTATTTTAAAAAATCAAGTAGTTATTATTTAATTTTTGATTACATTTATGTAACAATTTTATAGATTTACGTAAGTAACAATTAATTGCGACATATCTATTAAGTTAATTTTACCATCATAGTTTAAATCTGCACCTTTTAAATATGCTCCTTCTAGAATACACAAATCTGATCCTACATAATGAAGAGTAATTCTTGATAAATCTATTAAGTCTAGTAGTCCATCTCCATTAAGATCTCCTCTTACAACAGCTGTTAATTCTTTTCCATTTGAAAGTTTTACTTTCATCCCTGATTTCATAATTTCATTTTGATCTGTTACTTCATTTCCATCTTCTGAATAAATTTTTACTTCTAAATTAGTAATAATATTATTTAAAAAGTCTTCAATTCTTGTTTTATGTGTTATTTTCATTATTGTAGTTTCATCTATTTGATAAACTGAACTATAGAACTTATCTTCTTCTGTCTCTTCTTCAAATTTTGTAAAAGCTTTTATACAAACATCTGCATCTTTCATATTAATTCCAGTAATAGATAAATCATTTATTTTATTCCAAGACTGTCCATCTAATGAATAATAACTATTTTCTGAAGATTTTACATTTTCAAATACTGTATTTGGTACAGCAGTTTCTATTGAAAAATAGAATATACCATTTTTAGATTTTTGTTTTACCACTATTGCAAAATCATTTCCTGTTAATTTTGTAGGTGTTATTTTTATTTTATGATATCCTGGTTCTAATGTATTAGAACTTTCTCCTACTTTTACTAACGAACTAAGTACTGTTGAATTGCTACTTGGATTTAAATATATTTCAACATCTACATAGTCTGCAACACTAATTCCAACATCAGTTAAATACTCATTTTTTTGAAAGATCTCTAGAATAAACATTAGCATAGTATCCTGTATCATCCGATGTTGAACCTATTGAATAAATTCCACCAAAAAAGTCATTTTGATAAATTTTATCATAATTTACTTTTTCAGTACCTTCTATTACATATAAGTCACTTTCAATTAAAACATCTTCATATGAAACATACATATATCCTTTATCAAACATATTCTCTCCATATGAGTTAAGTATTATGTATGCACCATCACTATTTGGTCTACAATTTTCATTAAAATTTTCTTTTGAGTAATTATCATCCCATCCTACAATTGTTATAGCATGGTCTCTGGCTATTGATGGATTATTACAAAAATACGCTGTAGATTTATAAACTTCTGATGGATTATTATAATAATTAACATGATTTCCTGCTGTCATACCTGTAACAGCACCATTTTTTACTATATTTTCTTTTATGATTTTTCTTAAAGCTTTAACTTCCTCTTCTGTATAATAATGTCCTGATCCATTTGTATATTTTACATGCCCATTTCTATCAAATTCTTTAAAAATACCTGTTAACGATTTATAGCCTGTTATCGTGGTATCTGCTTTTTTATCTATTGAGGATAATAAAATTTGATTTTCATTGTCTTCAAAAGGCATGTCTTGTTCTAGAACTGCACCAGTTCCATTGCTTAAGTAAGATAATCCCATTATTGGAATACCACCTTTTCCTACACTTCTATTATATCCAATTTCATTAATTCCATCAGAAAAATCTTTAGAAGTTGCATAATCCATATGTCGTTCTGAAAAATCTGGTATATTTTCTAAGTTGCTAGCATTATTTTTAATTGCAAAATTACTTTCCATACAGCTTATTAAACTAAAGGCCCAACATTCAGTAGTAGTTCCTTGATGTTTTATTCTTATTGGTATATTTTCTGCTAAATTATATCTAGTTTCATCTTCTACTGATGAAACTTCCTCTAAATTTAAAGCTTTTAATAAAAACCCTTCTTTTAGACTTGGTAAAGGTTCATATATATATTCTTTTAGTATTTCTTCTGGTAAATTTGTAGAATACGTTTTTGGCATAATTCCTTCTTCTTTGTTATTAGTCCATTCTTTATAGTCATCAGATAAATTTGCACTAAATTCTACATCTTGTGCAAAAACTGTTCCAGAAAAAATAATGCTAGATATAAATAAACCCATACTTAAAGTTTTTACTTTGTCTTTATAAAATTTAAATCTTTTCATTTATTCTGCTCTCTTTCTTTATAAACAATTTAACTTTATTATAAGAGTTTTCTTTAATTAAATCAACCCCTATTTCAGTATTCTCAAGCCTTTTTGGCATTTTTTCTTTTCTATACTATTACGGATTTTTAGTATTTGTAAGCCTACTTTTTTCTATATTAAATTTACATTACATTAGTTTTGTAATATAAATGTAATATTTTTTTAATAGTTATGATATGTATATTTGTTTTTTTTTATTCTATAATATACTTATACTAAAGATTTAAGGAGTTTTAAATGAGCATAAATTCTACTCTAAAAAAAGAGGGCATCAAAGTAGTAAATAAGTTAAATACATTAGAAGTTAATAGAATTGCCTCAAATATATCTGAAAAAATATGTTCTGCTTTTCCAGAACATTCTATAAATCAAAGTGATCTTTTTATATCTATAGCAAGACTTAATATGTATATCGCTGAAATACCTGCTTCTGATTTAGCAGTTGCTAAATATTTTTATAAAAATAATTCAATTTATTTTAGTAAAGATATGGATTTAGAAAATCTTAACACTTTAGCTGTACATGAATGTATACATTTTATGCAAGAAATAAAAGGTAAAAATGGAAAACTTTTACGCTTAGGTTTATATAATTTAGAAAATAGGCATAATAGCGGAATGGCTCTTAATGAAGCTGCTGTACAACTTATGGCTTCAATAGCAACAAATTCTGCTATAGATAATGTAAAGTACTATAATATGGATATTTCAACAGAAAGTCCTTTATTTTATCCTATTCAAACTACACTTATAAAACAAATGATATATTTTACAGGATCTTATCCTCTATTCCATAGTACTTTTTGTAGTAATGATGTCTTTAAAAATACTTTTATTGCAAAATCTTCTTTAAAAGCATATTCAGATATTATTTATAATTTAGATTTATTAGTTGATTATGAAACTCAACTAAATAATGCTTCCTATGAGCTTTCAACCTCTTCTGAAGAAACTTCTTTAAATAAAGTAAAAAAATTAAATAGTAAAATTTCTGCTTTAAAAGAAATAATTTTAAAGAAAACTTTAGAAACTCAAAATATTATTATAAAAAATTGTTTTACTTCTGAATATAATTTAATAAGAAATTTGGAAGATATAAAAGAATTTCAAGTAAAACTATATAATTTTAAACATTTATTAATAAGCAATGAAAATTATAACTTTTTTGACACATTCTATTCTGAAATGATTTCAAAACTTGATGAGAAACGTGAATACATAGATAAATATGGAATTGTTAATAATTTTAATATAGAAACTAATATTTCGATAATAGAAGAAGAAACTTATGGTTTTAAATTCTTCAAAAAATTATTTGAAAAAATAAAATTATTATTTGAAGAAAAAATAAGACAAAAAAATTTAGATTAAAAAACAAAGAAGTCTAATCTATTGTAATTTTATTTAAAACAATATGGTATAACCCTAAATATGTTTTGATAAAATTTCATTATATTAAACTTCTTTTATTATATATTTAAGTAGTATATTATATTTTTAATAATAAAATATAATATACTACTATTTAATTATTAAAATTTAGAAAAATAGAATTAATCTATGTTCTCTAGTTCTTCTTTTACAATTTCTAAATCTTGCCAAAAATCTATCTTTTTAGTTTCATCTCTAAGTAATGCTGCTGGATGGAAAGTAGGCATATATTTGATACCTTTTTTTTCTATCCATCTTCCTCTACTTGCTGTAATAGAATATTCTTCTCCTAAAACATTTTTTAATGCAGTATTCCCTAGTAATACTACTATTTTTGGATTTACTAATACCACTTGATTTCTAAGATAATCCAAACAAGCCATTGCTTCTTCCTTAAAGGGTGTTCTATTGCCTGGTGGCCTACATTTTACTATATTAGAAATATAAATCTCTTCTCTTTTTAGTCCAATTCCTTTTAATGCCTCATTCATTAGTTTTCCAGCTTTTCCTACAAAAGGAACTCCTTCTCTATCTTCATCAGCCCCTGGTCCTTCACCTATAAACATAATTTTTGCAGATTCATTTCCATCAGCAAATACTGTATTAGTTCTATTTTTGCATAGGGCACATTTTGTACATCTTTTTACTAAATTTTCTACTTCTTCTAAAGAATTATACATTTCTTCTCCTACTTTATAGCATAATAATTGACGCTGCTATTTTTTTATTTTCTTTTTCTATTCTATATGAATGAACTTTATCTTTTTCGCAAACACTACATATATTACAATCAATTATATTTTCTTCTCTAATACCTAAGTTTTTAAGTAATAATTTATTTATTAAAACTGTATCTATATAATATTTTTGTTTTTTATCTATAATATTACCTTTTTCTATAAAGGTATTTGTATCTAAAAAATAAAATATATTTTCACAAAGCATTTTTACATCTTCATCTACTTCAAAATGGCACTTGCGTATAGAAGGACATATAAAACAATTTATATTCTCGGGTTTGCACTGGTAATATGTTATCATTTTTTGCACAGTTTTTTCACAAATTTTTTGAAAAGTCCCCCTCCATCCAGAATGTACATTAGCAATAACTTTATTTATAGGATCATAAAACAGCATAAGTATACAATCTGCATTTCTTGCAACAAGTGCGATATCTGATTTATTAGTTATAAGTCCATCTATCTCATTTAGCTCCTTGGGATTTAAAATTTTATCTATACACCTTACATTTGCAGTATGTGTTTGAATAGGTCTTACTAAAAAACTTGGATTTATATCTAGACTATTTGCAATTTTTATAAACGATTCATCTCTTTCTTTTGAATTTTCAGAAAAGTTTATATTATCAGATTTTAAGGTATAACAATGTTTTACATTAAAATCATTAAGTCTTTTAAACTGCAAATACTCTATTCCTTTATCTTTTTTTAATATTATATCTTCACTATTCCAAACATCATTCATTTTTTAATTACCTTTCATTATTATATCATAATCCTTTGAACTCTGTCAGATATTCTACTTATTATTTCATAATTTATTGTACTACAATTTTTTGCAACTTCTTCAAGTTTTATTATATCATTGTCCCAAATATATACAAAATCTCCTACTTTTACACTAGTATTAATATCAGTTATATCTATCATAAAACTATCCATACATATATTGCCAATTATTGGAGCTTTTTTTCCATTTATTACTACATATCCATTATTTGACATTGCTCTTGGAATTCCATCAGCATATCCTATAGGAACAGTAGCAATTCTTGATTTTCTTTTAGTTATAAACTTTCTAGAATAACTTATAGAGGTTCCCACTTCTACTTCTTTTATATAATTTATTCTAGTTTTTAGTTTCGCTATTGGCTTTATGTTTATTTTTTTTAAGGTTTCCTCATCTGTTTCATAACCATATATTATTATTCCTGGTCTTATTAAATTGCAAGAACTATTTTTAAAGTTCAATATTCCATTTGAAGCAAGAGAATGAATATATTTTATATCAAAGTTATTTTGTATTTTATTTACTCCTTCTTCAAAAATCTTTAATTGATTTTTTGTATATTCATAATCAATATCTGCTGATGATAAATGAGTATATGCTCCTTCTACCTTAATATTAGAATTAAGTTTTATTTTACATATAATACCTTCTAAATCAGTAAGCTTAACTCCCGTTCTCCCCATTCCAGTTTCTAATTCAATATGAACTTTTATAGTAGTTTTAATATTATTTAGTTCTTCTAAAAATTCTAAGGAACTTATTCCAATAGTTAAATCATTTGTAATAATATCCTCTATTTCTATTATATCTGGTTGATTAAGTACAAAAATTTCTTTGCTATATCCCTGTTTTCTTAATGCTTTTGCTTCATCTACAAAAGCAACTGCAATTATATCAAATTCATCTATAAGCTCTGTTTTATTTATATAGGTTCCGTAAGCATTAGCTTTTATTACTGGCATAATTTTTATTTCTTTTCCGAAATATTTTTTTACTTCTATAATATTATGCCTAAAATCTTCTAAACTTACTTCTAAAAAACTTTGTCTCATGAATGTACCTCTTTTCTTATTTTTTTATAAGCTCTAATGCTAACTTTTTGTCTACATTTTTAATATATGAATATTCATTACCCTTTATACTTGTATTAAATCTACAAATTGATTTAAAATTACAATAGTCACAGCCTGTTTTATTTTTATAATTATATGGTTTTATATCAATTTTGCCTTTTAAGATTTCTTTTGCTATCTCTTTTATAACACTTTTAACTTTGTTTTGTATTAGTTTAAATTCTTCTATTTTTAAAGTATTATTGCTCTCACTT
>JAAVXQ010000076.1 GCA_022790685.1 Clostridia bacterium | reverse complement strand
GCAAGTATTCTCCATAGGCTTACTCCTAATATGTTAGTTCGTTTATTACTACTTTTATTTTCTTCTACTTTTTCCATATTTTTCCTTTTCTATTTTATACTTTAAATATATTATACTTAAATTATGAACTAGATATTAATTTTTATTTTTTTAATATTTTTATATTATTAGAAATAAAATCTTCTCTATCGCAAATTTCATCACTAAGTTCAGTAGATAAATATTTCTTATTATCATCTGCAAAAACTGTTACTACATTTCCCTCTATATTTTCTTTTGCAATTACTGATGCTATAAAGTTTGCTCCTGATGATATTCCTATTCCCATTCCTAATTCTTTTGCCAATATTCTTGACATATTAATTGCATCATCATCATTAACTACTATTACTTTATCAATAGTTTTTTTATCCACTAATTCAGGAATAAAATCATCTCCTATTCCTTCTATCTTATGATTAGAAATAACTCTATTTTGTGATAGAAGAGGCATTTTATCTGGTTCTAGTGCTATAATTTTTATATTTCTATTACTCTTTTTTAATCTTTTTCCGTACTCCCATTAATGTGCCACCAGTTCCTATTCCAGATACAAAACCTCCTATTTCAGATACTTGATTTAAAATCTCTAATCCAGTTGTTTCATAATGTGCTAAAATATTATCATAATTCTCAAATTGATTAGCTAAAAATCCATTATTCTCCTTTGCTTCTTTTCGTGCCATTTCTATAGCTTTGATAAAACCTCCTTCTTCCTTTGAAAAAAGCTTCACTTCAGCACTATACAGCTTCATTATTTTTACTCTTTCACTACTTACCCAATCTGGCATAAATATTTTAACTTTATATCCCATAAGAGTTCCAAAGGCAGAAAGCGATATTCCAGTATTTCCACTAGTAGCTTCATATATTGTCATTCCCTCTTTTAAGTTTCCATTTTTAATAGCTTCCTTAATTATATAAAAAGCAACTCTGTCTTTAATACTTCCTGTATAATTATAATATTCTAGTTTAGCAAAAATACTATCTGCTTTTCCTTTATATTCGTACTTTATCTCTGCCATAGGCGTATTTCCTATTTTTATGTTCATATGTCTTTTTGCATAATTTTTAAATAATTATGCTCTCCTTTTCTTTTTAATTTTTTTGATAAAATATAAAAGCAAATTCTTTTTATATTTTATTAAGTTTAATTTAAACTTGATACATAAGTTTAATAAAATTTACAAGCTTTATATCCTCTATTGTTAGTTAAGTTTACCTATATATTATTTAGATATTTATTTAACCAAATTTTTTTTGCAATATAAAAAAAGGGCTAAGCCTTTTAATTAAATAACTATAATATATAGAATTTAATTTTAAGCTTTTTCCCTTTTTCCTTTTTTACCTATTATTTTATCTAATACTGTATATAAATATTCATCTCTAAAGATAAATAATGTTATCATATATATCGAAACACCTACTCCTATTTGAAGGAATATTGATTCAAAACCTGTATTTATAATATATTTTGTGGCTTGGCATACTCCATACATAATTAAACCTGCAAATAAATATTTTGGAGCTGTGCTAAACATAGTTTTTAATCTAATTTCTTTTCTTATATAGTATATTTGCCATATATCTACCACTAACTGAGAAACTACTGTTGCTATAGAAGCACCAATAGCTGCATATTTTTTTATTAGTATATAATTCATAATAAAGTTAACAATTACTCCCATAGTAACAGATATTGTATATTCTTTCTGCTTTTTTGTTGGCAATAAGTATTGTGTTCCAATAACATTTGCTATTCCCATTAGTAGTATAATTGGACTTATAATATATATTAGTGGAACCACTTTATCATATCCTGGTCCAAAAAATTCTGGAACAAATGCTTCTGCAATACTAACTATTCCAAAAGTTACTGGAAAACCTAAAAAGAAAACAAAAGCAAAAGAATTTTTTAAATACCTGTTTATTTTTTCTTTATCTCCTGAGGCAAATGTATTTGCCATTCTAGGTACCATAACTATTCCTAAAGAACTAACTATTGTAAGTGATAGTCTAATAACCTTTTGAGCTTGTTCATAAAAACCTACCTCTGATTTGTCTGTTATTATTTCTCCAATCATCGTTTTATCTAGCATATTATATACTTGATTTGCAATCTGTGGTACAAACAATAAAATAATTTGAGGTATATGTTTTACGACATTTAAATTTTTAATTTTAGCACCTTTCATATACTTTGGTAAATATAACCATAAGGATAAATTACCCAAAAGGTCTGCTAAAGAATATATTAATGTAAATTTCGTTAAATCTTCTTTGGTTTTTACTAATACAAATACAAGTGTTACACTAATAAGCCTTACTAAAATATTTCTAGTAACTGTTCTTTTAAATTCTTCTAACCCTTGAAAAAACCAACTTATATCAAAAGCTGCAGCTATCAGTTCGAGCATTAAAATTTGATAATATATTTGATACTCTCTTCCTTGCATAAAAAAGAAAAAATATATTACTGTTGCAATAGAAACTGTAACAAACCTAAATATACATATTTCCCAAAATACTTTTGTTCTTGCATCTTTATTTTCTTGTGCATATGCTATTTCTCTTTGACCATAAAGAGCTACTCCTAAAGACCCAAATAATATAAAGTATGTTACTATTGAATATGTATATGCATATATACCTACATTCTCCGAACCTAATACTCTAGATATATATGGTGTTGTTATAAGTGGTAATATAAGTAATAATACTTGATATACTAAGTTATATATATAATTTTTAGCTATACTTTTTTTAGCCAATGTAAATGTTCTCCTTACATTTTTTTAAAGGAATTTAAATTTAAAATTTCCCTTTAATCTTAAGTGAAATTTATAAAAATGATTTTATATTTATTTTTTATTTCATATTACATTATTTCAGTTTTAAATGTTTTACCATTTTCTAATTTTGGTAAGTTAAACATATCTAATAAAGTTGCTGATATATCTGCATATGTCTCTCTTACTTTCAAATTTATATTTTTTCTTAAAGCTTTTCCATATATCAATATTGGTACATATTCTCTTGAATGGTCTGTACTTGGAGTGCTAGGATCATTTCCATGATCTGCTGTTATTATTAATATGTCTTCTTCTTGCATTGCATCATATATTTCTGGCAATTTATTATCGAAATATTCTAATGCTTCTCCATATCCTTGGATATCATTTCTATGTCCATATAACATATCAAAATCTACTAAGTTTGTAAAAATTAAATCTTCACTTGGATTTTTTATTGCCTCTATCGTTTTTTCAATTCCCTCTGAATTTCCATTTGTATGAATTGCTCTTGTAATTCCTCTTCCTACAAATAAATCTTCTATTTTTCCAATAGCTAAAACTTGTTTTCCATTGTCAGAAAATACATCTAACATTGTTCTGCCAAAACTTTCTGATTCATAATCTCTTCTATTATATGTTCTTTTAAAGTTTTCTTTAGAGTTCCCAAGATATGGTCTAGCAATTACTGTACCAATATCATATCCTTTTTCATCAATTACATTTCTTGCAATTTTACATATTTCATATAATTTTTCTATAGATATTATTTCTTCATGTGCCCCTATTTGAAATACACTATCAGCTGATGTATATACAAATGGTTTTCCTGTATCCATCATTTCTTTTCCATACTCTTTAAGAAAGTCTGTTCCTGAACCTTTTTTATTACATAAAAAACCTGGTAAATCTGCTCTTTTAGCAATTTCATCTAATAAATCTTTAGGAAATCCCTCATAATATGTCTTAAATGGTGTATCTTTAATGTATCCCATCATCTCCCAATGTCCAACTGGGCTATTTTTTCCTTTTGTTTTTTCTACAGCTTTTCCATATATACCTATAGGATTTTCCTCTTTTTCAGGTATAGATAATCCATCTATATTGTATAAACCTAATTTCTTCATATTAGGTAGTTTTAAATTTGTATTGTTATATATTCCTTCTAAAGTATTACTTCCGGACATCTCCATAATCAATTGCATCTGGTGTTTCTCCAACACCAAATCCATCTAAAACAATAATTATAGCTCTTTTCATATTTCCTCCTTATTTACATTTATACTATAAATGTTTGTAAATATTAATAGGAATTCTTATGTATTTTAAATTTTTTCTCTTTTTCCTTTTTTCTTTCTGCTTTTTTCTTTCTTTTTATTTTTCTTTATATCATCTTCATAATCTTCATCATATACATCTTCATTTATGTCCATATCTACTAAGCCAAACTCTTCTTGCGCCTCTTCTTGACTGATATTTTCTTCTGCTACTTCTTCAAACTCTTCTTCAGTCT
Organism: Clostridia bacterium; assembly: GCA_022790685.1. Classification (GTDB taxonomy): domain Bacteria; phylum Bacillota; class Clostridia; order TANB77; family CAG-508; genus Scatovivens. The sequence continues at coordinate 3,289 of JAAVXQ010000076.1, read as the reverse complement.
TTTCTTCTAGTTCTTTAAATGTTTTATTTTCTTCTTTTATTATATTTTCTTTAAAATCTGCTTCATATTCATATACAAATATATCTTTTGCCTTTGGAAGAAGTAAATTATTGCTTTCCGCAAAATAGCTATTTGTTCTAAACTTAGTTTTATTTATTAATTTTAATTCCACTTTTTTAGTGTCTATTAAAACCTTTGAGGATATGTCCATTCCTTCTGGTAAAGTCTGATTATTATTATCATAATATATTATATTTGAATAATATATTAATGGCATTCCTTCTTTATAATTAACTTTTATAAGATTTAGCGCTCCTTCTCCATTATCTTGATAATTTAATAGTTCTTTTTCTATACTCATATCAAGCATTTCAAAAGAGTTTTCTTTAATTTTATCAGTAATTGGAACAAGTTTATATAATTCTAAATCATATTTTGAATTAATTTTAGGCATAGCACCTTCTAAGTAATTAAGTAAAATCTGCATTCTTTCTGTAAAGTCAAATACATCTATTTTTTTATTTATATTTAAAATTTTAAATTTATTTTTTTCATTTTCTCTATGAGACTTATTTCCAATATATTTTACTTTTCTAGTATCATCTGTCATACTTCCAAAAATATCAAAAGATTCTACTCCAACCGACTCTGCTTCATTGCTATATTCATCTTTTAATAAATCTAAAGCATCTTCTAAAGCTTGTTTATTTAAATCATTATATCTTAGCATATTGAACAAATAAAGAATTTCTGTACTTGCAATAAAAATACTGTCAGTTTCTTCTCTAGAAAATTTCTTTCTTTGCATAATATCCATTTGTTTTCCCAAAGCTTCAAAATCCATTTCAAAATCAAATAATTTTCTTAAATTATTTTTGGAATTTTTATCTCCATCTAATTCGTCACCCATTTCTAAGCTTAACTTTTCATCTTTATTTGAGAATTTCCAAAAGTCAAAAATACTTTTTCTATGTTTATCTATTTCTTCTATATATAAATTCGCATTTCTTACTTTTGAAGTTAAATTTTCTAATTTTAGTTTTAATGCATTTGTATCTTGTTTTAAAGCTTTCTCTATTTTTTCACCTTTTTCTAAAAGTGAATAAATTGTAATTAAATCTTCTATAGTGTAGTAGTCTTTTTCTGGTATTTGAACATTTATTTTATTATTTTTTTCTTTTTGTAAATTGTCACTATTGTTTTCTTCTAAATCTCGTTCTGATTTTATCTTTTTATTTATTTTTCCTGATTTAAAAAAGTATTTTACTTTTCCTATAAAAGTCTTTTTATATTCTAAATAAGTTGAAATTTCTCTTTGTTTTACTAAATATTCTTCTTCTTTCTCTTTTGCCTTATCTTTTAGTTCCATAAGAGTCTTTTCTAATTTTACAATTGATTTATTAATATCTTTGATATTTTCTTCTGCTATTTTGAATTCATTTCTTATAAAATCTGTTATATTATCATATGTTATTCTACTTTTTTCATAATGCAATTCTAAACTATTTTTACTATCTATTTTTGTTATAAAATTAAAATGTTCTTTAATTTCTGTTTGCATTATAAATAAAGCCTTTAACAATTTAAAGAACTTTATAGCTTCTTCTTTTGAAGTAATTTTTACTTTGTATGTACTTTTGACTTTATCATATACAAAAGTATCTCCTACTATTTGAAGTGATATTTCTCCTGATCTATTATATACTTCATATATTGAAGGCCAATTTTTAGTAAATAACCATAAATAATTTTCTAAGTCTATTATATCTTCTTTTCTTAAAAGTTGTTCACTATAATTCATATAATTTACTGGCACATATATTTTAGGTGCAGTTTTAATTTTCTTTTTTGAAAATTCTATTTTCTTTTTTAATAAGTAAAAAAACTCTGAAAAAGTATCTTCTTCTGTGCATACTAACATAAAGTATCTATCTACAGCTTCTGAATAGTATATTTGCCACAATAAATCTTTATTAAACTTTACTTTAAAAGGCTCTGCTTTTTCAAATTCTTTTTGAGTTGTACTTATATTTTCTATTTCTGGTATTGATAATCTACTTAATACTTTTATAAGAGTTAGCTCTTTATCTTCTGCATCCTCACTATTACTATCTATATCTAGAAAATTATATAAAGGAACTGCTTTAGAGTATTTGTTTTTTACTGTATCTTCTCTTAAACATGGTGTAAATAATATATCTATTTTATCAATAGGAATGAATTTATATACTCTATGTTCTTTGTCATTATTAAGACGTGATATATTAAAATTAAGCGAATGAGATTCTCTCAAAGACTCTGGTAAATCTTCTAAATCTAGCTTTAAATAGTCTAATTTATCTTGTAAATCCACTTGGCTGATAATACTATCCACGATTTTTTCCCCCTACATTAATTAGTACAAATAATTTTCTTTTCAAAGTATATCACAAGAAATTATATTTATCAATTAATTTTAAATAAAATCATAATACTTTATCTATTTTGCACAACATAAAGTGCAAAGGCATCCCTCTTAAAGAAGTCTAAGTTAATAGATTTCTTTAAAGGGATGCCTTTTTAACTTTGTCAGTTGACTTACAGCCATTCATTCGGAAGTATTACCCAAAATTCTCCATTCATAAAGCTGTCTTCGGATTTCTTATACTCTTCTTCTACAATTCTTATTGCCGATATAGCCATATTCAGTTCTATATCTGTGGGTTTCCTGAGTTCTAATATTCCAAGATACCTGAATAATACAAACTTTCTATCAATAAGTTCAGTTATCAGAATACCTGCTATCATCACAAAAATTTCATATCCACTTAACATTGGATATATTATACTTGTACAGTTTAATATGATGACAGATAGTATTGCTTCAAAGCAAATTCTATATGACAGATTGTTTCCACACCGTATATGGAACATTGACCCCATCCTTGCTTCCTCAATTGTTGGAATCTTTCCCAGTACTTCAAACACATTCTCCACCATATGCTCAGCAGCATGGTTCCGTGAACGTTGTTTTCCTCCATTCAAATTTAGGGCTTCTTCAATGATGTTGTTTATAAAGCCTCTCTGTGTAAGGTAGAAAAATGTTGCAATCACCGCTGTACAGGACGTATAAGTGTAGCCACAAGCAAAAGATAGGAGTAGCATAGATAGTGTAATGAAAGCAGTAAAATTGTAATGTACAGTATTTTTTACTTCTTCCTTAACAAAGCTATTTATATCTTCTAGTCTTGAAAATTCTTTTACTTCATTATTGCTTTTGTCCAAGTATGAGGCTCCGTAAAAATAGTGG
>JAAVXQ010000075.1 GCA_022790685.1 Clostridia bacterium | reverse complement strand
TGGATATGAGGTATTTAATAAAACTTGATGATGATCAACTACTCTTTTTATTTTTACATTTGATAAGTTTGAAATAAGTTCACCTGGATTTGCTGTATCTACAATAACAACTTCTGCTCCATCTTCTAAATCTTCTATAAGCTCTGGTGCTTCTACTCCAGCATAATTTAAAACATATTCTGTTTCTTTATTTATCATTCCTAATCTACATGCTACAGCTTCATTATTTCCTAATGCTTTTTCAAAATTTGCCATAACTATACTTGAGCTTATTGAATCTGTATCAGGATTTTTATGACCAAAAATATAAGTTTTTCCCATTTCTATTTCTCCATTTCTCTTAAATTTTAAAACAATATATAATATTTTTATAAAAAAATCAATATATCATAATTATAATTCACAAAATATGCACAATCTTTTACATATACAAGTTAAGCAGAATGATTAATAATTGAATAAAATATTAGAAACTATTAAAATGAAAGGAACTGACCATTATCTAGTCAGTTCAAATTAAAATTTCATCTTTATTTAAAAGCCTATTCTATTCTTTGATTCTTCTGCTTTTATTTCTTTAATATCTTCTTCTGTAATTGTAGTTAATCTTTCATAATCATCAACATCTCTCGTTTGCATTGCATGTTCTACAATTATTTTTTGTATTGTATTTTCTACAAATCTTCCATTACCAAAATTTTCAACTTTTTTAGCCTTTTCAAATATTTTTCTAACTTTCAAGATAGCTTCTTCATTTATCTTGAATTGTTTTTCATTTAACTTTTTAAAGAAAATATTCATTAAGTCATCCACAGAATAATCTTTAAAATTAAGTTCGAATCCTATTCTTGATTTAAGTCCAGGATTTTGGTCTCTAAATCTTTTCATTTCCTCTGTGTACCCTGCAAATATTATTATTAGTCTTCCAGAGTAATCTTCCATTGCTTTTAGTAAAGTAGCTATACATTCATCTGTAAAACTTGCATTACCACCTATATGATTCATAATTGAATATGCTTCATCTATAAATAAAACTCCATCTAAAGCTGTTTCAATAACATTTTGTGTTTTAGGTCCAGTTTGCCCAACATATTCACCTATTAAATCTTGTGACTGAACTTCTACAAGTTTATTCTTCTTTATATATCCTAAGTTATAATAAATTTCTGCCAAAAGTCTTGCCACTGTTGTTTTTCCAGTTCCTGCATTTCCCTTAAATATCATATGCATATTAAAATCTGTTCTTCTATCTAGCTTTCTGTTTAATTCTAAAACAGATACAAATCCATATATTACTTCTTTTATATCTTCAAGTCCAATTAAGGAATTTATATCATTTAGGATTTCATCCATTCCTCTTTCTCTATCCTTTATTGTGGCTTCTAACGTATCAACATCTTTTGAGGTAATAACTTTTAAGTTTTCTTCTCCTTCTACATAAGAAACTGCATGTGTAAGTACTAATTTATTAAATAAATTTATAACAAATCTGGCATTTCCAAAATTTCTAGTTATACTATTTTTAGCTATAATATTTCTAACTTTTGCCTCTACTCCATCTCCAATTATAAATTCATTTCCTTCAGCTTCTGTCTTAAATATTTCCCATAACTCATCTTTTGTAAAATCAGGAAATTCAATTTCATATCCTATTCTAGACATTAGTCCTTGATTCTTATTTATAAAGTCATTCATTTCTTTTGTATATCCTGCAAATATTATTACAAGCCTATCTTTATACGTTTCCATTGCTTTACAAATCGTTGATATACATTCACTTGCGTAATCTGCTGATCCTCTACTTGACATCAAAGAATATGCTTCATCTATAAATAAAACTCCATCTAAAGCAGATTCTATTACTTTTTGTGTTTTAGGTGCAGTTTGACCTAAGTGGTCCCCTATTAAGTCTTTACTTGTTACTTCTATTATAGAATTTTTCTTAATATATCCAAATTTATAGAATAATTCCGCAAAAATTCTTGCTATAGTTGTTTTTCCAGTTCCAGCATTTCCTTTAAATATCATATTTAAATTGACTACTCCACCATTATTTATTTTGTTAGAATAATCAATAAATTTAACTAATTCGTTAATTTTACTCTTTACTTCTGTAATTCCAATAAGATTATTTAAGTCATTAAATATTTCCTCTATGCTTCTAGTATCTGCAACTTTTGGTATAGAATCTATATCAAGTTCCTTAAATATATTTCTATCTTTAAATTTATTAAAAATTACTTTTTCATATACATCATCCATATATTGATTTTCGTCTAATATGTTCGGATTATATGTACTTTCTATATATTTATCAAGTTCCTCTTTTACCTCATCAGTAATATCTGAAAGTTTACTTATTCTTTTTAAGATTTTATTTTTTATATAAGATACATCGCTTCCTTGAATGTCAAGTTTTGTTGTTATCATATATTTATTTAATATTTCATATTTTCCAGTTAACTCTATTAATCCTTTCTTTTCTCCCACAAGTACTGTCATTGATTTTTTATTTTTTGAATAAAATTTCTCCATTCCAGAAAAGAAAGTATCTACTCTATATTCATTTAAATACTTTATCTTATCAATATTAGTAAATACAAGAAAACTGTTTTCTGCATATAATTTATCAAGTTGATAAAATACATCACTATTATCTTTTGTTCTTTTTATTAACATTTCACTATCAACATATAAAGTATTCGCATTTTGTAAATATCCATATGAATTTGCAAATCTATTTATTATATTTATAATCTCATCTGAAGTATCTTTATTTTTTGTAAGTATTTCAAAATTAAATTGAATATATGGTACTTTTTTAATATTACTATAATTTCTAATGTAATTTAATATTTCAATAACTTGTCTTTTTATTTCTTCATCACATTCTAATTTATTTGTCATATTTATATATTCATAATAGTATGCAAGTTTGGAAATGTCTTCTGATACTTCAATTCTATCATATATTTTTACAAGCACATTAGAAACATCAACACTTTTTACTTCACAAATATATTTAATATATGCAGCTAGTTCTATTGGTGACTTATTAAACATATATGAAAAGTTGTCATTAATATATAAGTCTGATAAATTCAAGTTACCATATAAGCCTTTATTTTCAGCAAAATATTCATATAAATTATTTATAAAAGATATATTATTAACTTTAAAATCTAAATATCTATAATATAAAATACCATTTTCTTCTTTTTCTAATTCTATAGCTTGTGTTTGTATCAAGAATTCTGCACCTGTTATATCTAATCTATTATTTGTAATATTTAATATCTTATTTACTATATCTTCTATTTCATATTCATCATTTTTATATTTGCTTTCTTCAACTTCCATAAGTCTATCGAAAAATTCATATTCGTTAATTTTCTTATCATTTATACATTTTTTTATATATCCTAAAACTTTCATTGGACAATATTTTACTTTTATATTGCAATAACTACATTTTGAAGAGAATTCTTTTTCTAGATTACTTATACTAAATCTCCAATAAGCCCTTAAATCTCTTAAAATATAATCTTGATAGTGTAAAAAGAACTGACCTAACATATCATATCCTTCTTCAAAATCTTCAGAACACATTTTAAGATAAGAAGATTCTAATACATTAGTTGGCTTTTCTATAATTCTATCACCATCTTTTATTCTATCTGTTTTCATATTGTATGTAAGAACATTAGCTCTTTCTATAAAATCTATGATTTTTAATGTATTTTCATCTGTATTTATTCTTATGTAATCAATTAAATTATCAATTTCGCTCATAGTTACTCCTTTTTATTATCTTTTGTTTATATGTTTTCTTTAAGTATATCTACTATTGCAGATGTTATTGCTTCTCTTTCATTTTTAATTATATCTAAATCATTTTTTATGTATCCTAGTTCTACTTGATAACATTCTATTCCTTGATTAGAAGCATAATATTTATTAGCAGAATAGTCTTTATTTCTACCATCTACATATGCATTTGTAGCAATTCCACCAACTTCTCTAATAGTATATAAATATGGTGTATCTGTTGTAATATTATATGGTTCATATCCTTTTTTATTTGCTGTATTTTCATATTCTTTTATAATACTTTTTGTAAAATTTCTAACATACACTCCTTCTAACTTTTTAAAAGAATTATTATTTGAATATTCCAAATTAGAATTATTTACAATAGCATTTGCCATTAATTCAGCAAGTTTTAAATTAGACTTACAAGGTGAATATAATTCTAAACCTCTTAAATTGTCAAATCCATTATTTATATGGAAAGACAACATATATTTAGCATATGAACTACATGCTATTCCTATTCTTCCATCTTCATCATACATATTTGTATACGTATAACTACTTGTATTTTCATCATCTCGTGTAAGCTTTACCTTAAATCCTTCTGTTTCTAATAGTTCCTTCATTTTTTTTGCATATTCTAATGTTATATCAGCTTCATTTTCTCCTGCTCTTTTTTCTCCTACATCTTTTCCTCCATGTCCTGCATCAATAACAATATCATACACCTCTTCTGGTAAAGTTTCTTTAAGGCAATTTATACTAAATAAGGTTCTTTCTTCTCCTTTAAATTCTTTTTTCTCAAATCCAATTGATATCCCTTTGTTTTCATTATTTTTCGTTACAGAATAATATTTTATATTATCTTTACCTGAGGTATTTTTAAAACTATAAAATCTTGGATTTACACTATTGTTCATTTTAACTCTAAGTATTAAAAAATATTCTCCAATTTCTAAGTCATCTAATATTATTCCACTATTTATTTCACTATCACTTGAAAAAATCAAATTATTTGATTCATCAAAACTATATTCTAATTTATATGTTTTTTCATATTCTTTCCCATCTTTAACTATTAGTTTTACACTTTCAAAATTATCTTTTTTTATTCCATCAAATTTTCCTGATATATTAATTGCTTTTCCATATGTATAAAATGAAGTTATTTCAACTTCTTTTTGTTGAAGTGTTCCTAAAATACTATCATATAATTTCTTTTTCGAATTATCAGATGTATTTTTTTCTATAGCAATCTTTATACCTAAAGTAATTCCTACTACTGCCAAAATTAATATTACAATTTTTAAAACTTTCTTTATCATAAAAGTCACCTTAAAAAACAGTATTTAGGTTTATAGGTCCTATAACCTTAAATTATCTCTCCGACTAAGTCATATTCTCTTACATCAATTATTTTGCAATTCACAAAGTCACCTATTTTTGTTTTTTTATTATTTTTAATAAATATAACTCCATCTTCATTTGGTATATCCATATAGCTTCTACCCACTAAATATTTCCCATCTGCTACAATATTATCTATTAATACTTCATATGTATTTCCTATTTTTTCTTCTAACTTTATTTTAGAAATTTTCTGTTCTAATGCCATAATTTTATCTAGTCTTTTTTGTTTAGTTTTATAATGTATTTGTTCTTTCATTTTTGCAGCTGGAGTTCCATCTTCTTTTGAATATTTAAATACTCCTAATTTTTCAAACTTTATTTCATTTACAAATTCATATAGATTAAAAAAGTCTTCTTCTGTCTCTCCTGGAAAACCAACAATTAAGCTTGTCCTCAAAATTACATTTGGTATTTCTTCTCTGATTTTTTGTATGACTTTTCGAATAGATTTGCTATCACTTTTTCTATTCATTCTTTTTAAAACTTTGTCTGAATAATGCTGAAGTGGTATATCAAAATATTTGCAAATCTTATCATTTCTTTTAACTACATTTATTAAATCATCTGTAATATTTTCTGGATATGAATATAAAAACCTTATCCATTTTAGCTCCTTTATATCACATAACTTTTCTAATAGTTCTGGAAGCTTATATTCTCCGTATATATCAATTCCATATTTTGTAGTATCTTGTGCAATTACTATTAGTTCTTGAATTCCATTTTTTGCTAACTGCTTCGCCTCTTCTAATATATCTTCCATTTTTCTGCTAATATGCTTTCCTCTAATATATGGAATTGCACAATATGTACAATTATTGCTACATCCTTCTGAAATTTTTAAATATGCTGTTTTATTTCCAGTAGTAATTACTCTATTAAAATAGTCTAACTTTTCTGTTATTGATTCTTGCTTTTTATTTATTATGATTGATATTTTTTCCCATATGTTATCATATTCAGAAATGCTTATAAAAAGGTCTACTTCTGGTAAAGCTTTTTTTAATTCTTTTTTATATCTTTCAACTAAACATCCCATCACAATTAGATACTTACATTTAGCACTATTTTTATATTCTGACATTTCTATTATTGTATTTATTGCCTCTTCTTTTGCAGATTCAATAAAGCCACAGGTATTAATAACTATTATTTCTGCCTCTTTAGGATTATTTACGATTTCATATTTTTCCTTTTTAAAAATTCCTATACACATTTCTGTATCTATTAAATTTTTGCTACATCCTAATGATATAAAACCTACTTTCATACTTTTTCTCCTTTTAATCCTAGTATATATTATATTTCATTTCCATTTTTTTTACAATATCTAAAAATAAGAATTTTGTCGCATTTTACTGCTTTTAAAAAGAATTTAAAAGTTTTTATCTAAAATACTAATTTTTATAAAAATGTTTCTTACATTTTTTTCAAAATAAAAAGTTAATATATAATATTTTAAATATCATATATTAACTCCTTTTTAATATGTTATTAGTTTAATTTTTATATAAACATTGTTATTATTAGTGAAATAACAAATCCTGGTATTCCTAAAAGTCCTACTAATAAAACTGTCCACCAATATACTGTTATAATTAATCCAAAACTAGCACATATCATTAAAATGATACCTCCCAATATTGAATTTAATACAAACTTAATAATTATTTTTGCTGGCAATAACATTATTTTTAGTACAACAATAAGTACACCTATTCCTATTAAAAAACTAATTATATCCATCTTTTCCTCCTTTTTATTTATCTATATGTTTTCTTGTAAGTTCTAATAAATCAAGTCTTGTAAAGCCTTCTATTTGTATCTTTGATCTATCAAATTTAGTATTATTTTTCATTTCTTCTAATATTTTAGCTCTATCAGCCTCTTCATACATATCTATAAAATCTATAATAATTATTCCACCAATATCTCGTAATCTTATTTGTTTTGCTATTTCTTTTGTTGCTTCTAGATTAACTTTCATTATTGTATTTTCTAAATTATCATTTCCAATAAATTTTCCCGAATTAACGTCAATAGCTGTTAAAGCTTCTGTTTTATCTATTGTTATAAAACCTCCAGATTTCAAATATATTTTCCTATTTTCGATACCTTTTAATTTTTTTTCTAAAAAATATTCTCTTATAATCTCTGATTTTACTTCTACTTTTGTCTTTCCATTTATTTCTTTTAATATATTTTCTACTTCATTTTTTAATTCTTCATTTTCTACTGTTATCTTTTCTAGTTTTTCGTTTGATAAATCTATTAAAGTCTTTCTTACTATTCCATCTTTGCTATATATCATTTTAGGGCAATTTTCTATTGTTGTAGTTTCAATTTCTCTCCATTTGCTTAATAGTCTTTTTATATCCTTCTCAATATTTTCTTCTTTCTGATGTTCTGCTGAAGTTCTAATAATAGCTCCCATGCCTTCTGGTATAATATTTTCTACAATATCTTTTAATTTTTTTCTTTTTTCTTCATCTTCAATTTTTTTTGAAACAGTTATAAATGGAGAATTTGGCATAAGTACTGTATAAATTCCAGCTAAAGTTATATGAGTAGATACTCGTGGTCCTTTATAATTACTAGATTCTCTTTTTACTTCTACTATTATTTGATCACCAGTTTTTATAAGTTCATTAATGCTTTTAGAAATATTATTGTTTTCTATTTCTTCTGTTTTCGGCAAAATGTCTTTTACATGTATGAAGGCATTTTTTCCTTCTCCTATATTAATAAAAGCTGATTGCAATCCCTTAAGCACATTTTGTACTTTTCCAATATATATATTTCCTTCAATTGACTTTTTGCCTTGTTCTTCATATTTCTCAGCTAACTGTCCATCTTCTAAGAGTAAAATTATTTTCTTATTATCTTTATATGTTATTAATAATTCTCTCATATTTCCTCTAATTATATTTATTCATTGCAGAATCTGTATTTATTTTAATTATTTCTATTACAGCTTCCACTGCTATATTTACTCCATTTTCTAATAATTTTTGTTCTTCTTCAGGAATGCTACCTATCACATATGATATCATGTCTTGATTATTAGATGGATGTCCTATTCCTATTCTTATTCTATCAAATTCCTCTGTTTGTATATGCTGAATAACAGATTTCATTCCATTATGTGTTCCGACTTGATCCTTTTTTTCGTATTCTTACTTTTCCTGGCTCTGTATCTATATCATCATATATTATAATTAAATCTTTAGTTTCAATTTTATAAAAGTTCATACACTCAATTATAGACTCACCGCTTAGATTCATAAAAGTTTGTGGCTTTAAAAGTATAACTTTTTCATTCTCTATTGTTCCCATTCCAAATAAAGCTTTAAACTTTTCTTTATTTACCTCTATATTATATTTGTTAGATAGCTTATTTATAACATTAAAACCCATATTATGTCTTGTTTTTGCATAGTCTTTTTCTGGATTTCCAAGCCCAACAATTAATTTCATTTTCTTAATCCCTCTTAGTTTTATATATTTTTTAAATTATATTGTATTCTATAAAAAAAATCAATAGTAGCATATATTTTGATGTACTTTATATATATAACTTTTCTTTATTAGTTTAAACGTGTGATTTTTGAATTTAAACACCGATAATTAATAGATTTTTAGATTTATTTTAACATTTTTTCCATTTTTTGCCAAAATTTAATCAAAAATCATCATTTATCTTGATTTTTTGACTTTTATATGCTATACTGAATAAGATGTAAGAAAACGAAATGAGGTGATTTTAAAATGTCTATATGTGACTCCAGTAATTATGCACAATATATGGCTTTATATAATTCTTTTAATAAGAACTATATATCCTTAAATTTGAGCAATTATAAAAATTTAGTTCCAAATATAAATAAACACGTATATGCACATTGTAACCTCTGTTCGTTAGTATTATTAAAATAGTAATAAGGTTATAAAAATATTAGTAGAAGCTTATTATCATTGGAACTTATATACTAAAAATAGAAAATATAATAGTTCTAATGTTATAACTTCTATTTTTATGCTCATTTTTAAGTAAAAAAAGTATTTTAATAGCTAAATTAACAAAAAACAAAACATATGAGCCTTTTTATAACTATATCAAAAATATAAAAATGAAGCTCTTTCTAAAATATTAATTTAAAAGGAGATGTTAAATATGAAAAAAGTAGGAATTTGTACTTTATACTTTGCAGATAATTTTGGAGCAATATTACAAGCTTTTTCATTACAAAATATATTGCAAAATTTAGGACATGAAGTAGAATTTATAAAATTAAAAGATTTTAAAGGAGATATTAATAATTACAATTCAGAAAATTTTAAAAAGTCTCAAACTTATTTAAATATATGTTCAGATATTTATGATAAAGATATTCATAATTATGATACTATTATAGTTGGAAGTGATGAAATGTGGAACATAAATAATAATAGCTTTGAACACTTAGATGAATATTTTGGATATAATTTTAATTGTCAAAATATTATTTCTTATGCCCCAACAGCTAATGGCGTAACTTCAGAAACTTTAAGAAATATTTATAATAATAGAATTGACTTTTCTAAATTTTCTAATCTTTCTGTTAGAGATAAAGCTACTCAAAAATTAGTTAAAGAAATTTCCAATGTTGATGCAAAATTAGTTTTAGACCCTACCTTACTTATGGATTCCTTTGACCCCTTTGTCAAATATCCAGATCCTAATTTGAGAGATTATATTTTAATATATGGATACAATTTTTCAGAAGACGAAAAATCAAAAATAATACAATTTGCTAAAGAAAATAATAAAGAAATTTATTCTTTAGCATTAGGAGCTAATCCTGGTTGGTGCAAAAGTTTAAATGCCGATATTTATGAATTCTTAGGCTATTTTAAAAATGCTGATTATACTATAACTAACACATTTCATGGTTTGTTATTTTCTTTAATATTAGAAAAGGAATTTGCAGTATTTAACAATAGCTCAAAATTAAATGACATGATTGAAAAATTTAATCTTCATTCAAGAAATGCTAAAAATTTTGATAACTTATCTACAATTTTTAACCATAAAGTTGATTATGAAAATATTAATAAATTAAAATTAGAACAAAGAAATCAATCTTTAGAATTCTTAAAAGAGGCTATATAATAAGGAGGTTATATAGTATGGATATAATATGCGATAAAAGTATTTGTACTGGTTGTGCTGCTTGTGCTAATATATGTCCTAAAAATGCAATTAAAATGCTAGAAGACAATAAAGGCTTTAAATACCCTTATATAGATGAAAGCATTTGTATAGATTGTAATCTATGTAAAGCAAAATGCCCTGCCGTTAATACTTTAAGTTCAAACTTTCCATTAAAATTATTTGCTTGTAAAAACTTAAATAGTGAAATAAGAGCCTCTAGTTCTTCTGGTGGAGTATTTCAAGAACTTGCAAATTATATTTTAGATATAAAACATGGCTTTGTTTTTGGTGCAGCTTTTGATAATGAATTTAAAGTAAAACATCTAGGAGTTAATAATAAGCAAGACTTAGAAAAACTGAAAAAATCAAAATATGTTCAAAGTAATACTGATAATATATATGTTGATTTTAAAAAAGCCATAGAAAATAATAAATCTATTTTATTTTCTGGAACTCCCTGCCAAGTAGAAGCTGTTAAAAATTTTATACCTTCTACTAATGATAATGTATTTTTATTAGATTTAATATGTCACGGGGTTCCAAGCCCTAAAGTCTTTGAAGATTATAAGTCACTTCTTGAAAAAAAATATAAATCTAAAATCATTAATATAAATTTTAGATTTAAAAATGAAACTACAACTCAAAATATTTCAGTTGATTTTGAAAATGGAAAAAATTATACATCTTCTCTTTGTGATGGTGATTTATTTTATACATTATTTTTAAAAGACATAATCTTAAGAGAAAGTTGTTATAACTGTAAATATAAGCAAGTTCCTAGAATAAGTGATATAACAATAGCAGACTTTTGGGGAATCGAAAAAGGTTCAGCTAAAAAGTTAAATGATAATAAAGGTGTAACTTTAGTTTTAATAAATACAGAAAAAGGTCTAAAATTATTTGAAAATATTAAACATAAATTTGAGTATTTAGAAGTTTCGCTTGAGGACTGCGTAAATTATAATTGTTTTAGCAATTTTAAAAAACCAGAAACTTCAGCTACTTTTTGGGAAGATTATTTGATAAATGGATTAAAAGAAGTTTGATTTTATATAAATCAAACTTCTTTTTATTCCTTATTTTATTTTTTTCATAATATTATAAAAATTCTCTAAATAATTTTCCATACTAAACAATTCTGCTCTTTTTCTTCCCGCTTCTCCCATTTTTTTTCTTAATTCAGTATTCTCAATTAATATATCTAGCTTACTCGCAAAATTTGAAATAAGATTTTCATCATTTTCTACAACAAAAGCTGTTTCCTCAGTTACTAATTCTGGTATTCCTCCCATATTTGTAACAACTAATGGTAATCCTATTGCCATATTTTCAACAACAACTAAACCAAATGGTTCTTCCCATATAGATGGTACCACTGCAATATCTGCAATATTTTGAATTTTATAAAGTTCATTATTCTCTATATATCCAGTAAACTTTATTTTATCTTTTATATCTTCTGAAATTCGTTGTAATTCGTAATCATATTCCGTTTTTTGTTCTAACCCAAAACTAGTACTTCCAACTATTAATATTTTTGCTTTATCTATATTTTCAATTTGCTTAAAGGCCAAAATTAATTCTTTTACACCTTTTTTAGGAATTGTCCTTCCTATATACATTATTACTGTATCATCTTTCTCAATTTGATATTTTTGTCTTAAAATATCATTTTCATTATCTGAATTTTTTTTATTAAATTCTTGTAAATTAATAGCATTATATAAAAATAATATTTGTGCTTCTGAAATTAGTTTATTTTTTAAAGCTATTTTAGTTTGAGATTTGCTTATAGTTATAAATTTACTATAAATTTCAGATATGACTTCGTTATGAGCTTCTTTTCCACTTCCATGCAAATGAACTAAACATTTTTCTTTTGGAAGTTTTCTTAAAAGAGGTTCATATCCAGCAACATCTCCTCCCTCTACAATTAAAAAATCATATCTCATATCTTTTATATATTCATATATTTTATCCATATAATTTTTAAAGTGATTATTTACAGTTTTAAAAGTTAAATCTATATTTTCTGTTTGTTCTTTTATATAAATAAATTTAGTATATTTATAGTTTTTACTTAATTCTGCAGCTTCTTTTTCATATATTGAAAAACAAGTAAAATTAATTTTACCTTCTTTTTCATTTTCTAATAAAAGATTAGTTGCAAGAGTCTCTACAGCTCCACCTTTAGTTGCAGGTACTGGAAAAACATTTGGCATAATTAAGCAAATATTCATAATTTCCTCCTATTTATTTAAATGACTAAAATCATTTAAAAGTATTATTTTAAATTCCTCTAATTCATCATCATATTCTACAATATTTAAACTCGTATTTTTTTGACCATATTCTTCTCTTTTTATATTAAATGGCTCTGCTGTTATTTTTCGTAAAAATGCTTCTATTGCAACTCCGTGTGAACCCACAAGAATAGTTTTGCCTTTATTTTCCATACATAAACTTTTTATTTTTTTATACATTCTATCTGCTACTTCTTCTGTATTTTCTTGCTCAGGAATTCCCATTATCTCATTTGTCTTTATATGATTTCTATCTATTTCTGGATTAATTTCATTTACTTTCTCCCAAGTTGATCCATCATATATTCCAAAATACATTTCACATAAATCCTCTGATGTTTCTATTACACAATCATTTATTTTAGCTAAAGGTTCTATTGTTTTTATTGCTCTACTTGAAGAACTTGAATATACTTTATCAAACTTTATATCTTTCAATCTTTTAGTTAATAATTCTATATATTCTTTTCCTTCTTCTGTTATATCAAATTCTGTTCTTCCTGTTAATCTTTTTTCTACATTTCCTGTAGTTTTACTATGCCTTACTATGTATATTTTTGTTTTCATATATTCCTATCTCCATAAATATTTTTATAATTTCAAAAAACATATTTAGTACATTACCAAAAATTGCATTTCATTTAATATGAAATGCAATTTTTCTTTAATTAATTATCAAATTTTACATCAATATTTTTCATATTATTATCTATATTTGATGCTGCTATTTTTTCATTTTCTGTTTCGTTTGGAACATTTGGTACATTTGAAGCTGCAGCTGGATTTATTGGTATTACCTTAGGTGATGGACCAACTATTACATTTCCATTTACAACATTTGGTTCATCTCCTAGATACACATAATTTCTTTTTGGAAATACTGGTGTATAACTTCTATCTTTTAATGATTTTAATATTCCATCTACTCTTACTGGAACACCAAAAGTTTCATTTTTTATAAAAGATAATAAATATGGTTGTAATTCTTCTGGAGTTTCTTCATATAATTCCATTAGATAATAAAGCATTTTGTACATATCTTTACATCTTTTAATGTTTGGTGTAGCCATAATGCTACCTTCTCTATTTCTATAATATATATATATAGGAAATTCTCCATATTTTAAAGTTTTAGCACATATAGCACCTTTTATTGAATATACCATGTCCTCATAGTACATTCCTTCTATAAATGTCATATTATTTTCTTCTAAGAATTCTCTTCTCCATACTTTACTTGCAACAGCAAAATGCATATCACATACAATTCTTGCTTCTTTTGTAGAATTTCTAGCATTTGGTAAATAAGCTTTATTTTCTCCTCCTACATATTGTACCCCAAAGTATGTTATATCAGCCCCATCTTTTCCTAAAGTTTCATCTATATTTTTTAAAGTGCTACGATTATATAATGTATCGTCTCCATCTAGATGAACTATATACTCTCCTCTTGCCTGAGCTATAGCTTTATTTCTAGATGAACTTAATCCTATATTTTTTTCATTATTAATTACTCTTACTCTTTCATCTTTTTTCTCATACTTCTTTAGTACCTCTAATGTTTTATCTGCTGATCCATCATTTACTAAAATTAATTCAAAGTTTTTAAATTTTTGTTCTAGAACACTGTTTATTGCTGTTCCTACAATTTTTTCTAGATTGTATGCACACATTATAACGCTAAATCTTATGTTTTCCGATTCTTCCATTTTAAAATTCCTCCTAAATATTTCTTTGACATTTTAATCACAGTCTAAAACTTCAATGTAGTCATACTCACAAGTCCTAAGTAGTCTATTCATTATTGCTACGCCAATTCCATATTTTTTAATTCCTTCTATTAGAATTATGTCAGCTTTTATAGTATCTGCTTTTCTTAAAGCAGTATATATATTCTGAGCAATTTCTTCTAAATTTTCTTTACTTCCTATTCTTATGTATCTTCCTTGCGATACTACAATTTTTTCTTCATGTTCGTCAAATCCTAATACCACAACATTTCCTTTGTATTCCTTTACTAATTTCTTCATTTGAAAAACTTGTTCGGCCTCATTATCCGCATATACTAGCTTACATTTTGTAGTTGGCGCATAATGCCTATATTTCATTCCTGGTGATAGTGGTGTTTCATCATCATTTAATCTTTTAAATGCTTTATCATCAATTCTTACTGTTCCTACAACTGCCCTTATCTCTTCTGGAGTAATCTTTCCAGGTCTTAATATTACTGGTACTCCATCGATAACTCTTACAACTGTTGATTCTAGACCTATTTCTGTTTTACCACCATCTATTATTGCAGATACTCTTCCTTCTAATTCTTTTCTTATATCTTCAATATTTGTTCCACTTGGTTTTCCTGAAATATTAGCACTAGGCGCTGCTATTGGAACACCTGCATAAGTAATTATTCCTCTTGCTATTATGTTTGAGGGTATTCTAATTGCAACTGTATCTAGTCCTGCTGTTACAATATCTGGAATAACTGGCTTTTTCTTCAAAATAATTGTAAATGGACCAGGCATAAAAGCATCAATTAATTTTTGTTCTACTTCAGTTACATCTTCTGCAACTTCTTCTATTTTGCTTTTATCTGATAAATGTACAATTAAAGGATTGTCCGATTGTCTTCCTTTAGCTAAAAATATCTTTCCTACTGCTGCAGAATCAAAAGCATTAGCTCCTATTCCATAAACAGTTTCAGTAGGGAAAATAATAATTTCACTGTTTTTTATTAAATTGCATATTACTTTTAGCTCGTCTATATTAGTTTTGTCTTTCCAATTAAAATACATATTATCAACCTCGTAACATATATTATACCACAACATAACTAGTTTTGTCAATTTACTTAAGTCCTATCTGCCGTAGGATTTATTGATATTAAGGTTATTCTTTTTTTATATATTTTCCCCCTTATATATTAGATGCTTAAATTTTAAAAAAAGTTACAAAAAAAGCAAAATATTTTTATATTATTTTGCTTTTTAATATTATCTATTTTTCTTCATCTATACTTACATTTTCTTCATCTTCTGAAATATCACTAAGTAATCTCTGTTTAAAAAATTCTTTATATCCCATTGCAATAATTACTATTATAATAAGTGCAAATGATAATGCTTTCCATATTCCACTATCTAATAATATTATTGCAAACATACCAAAGGTTGCACTTAAACCATATAATATGAGCACTGCTTGTTTTTGAGTAAAACCTTTTTGTAACATCTTATGATGAAGATGTCCTGCATCTGGTTGTATTATTGCTTTTAAAGACTTACCTTTTATTATTCTTCTTATTACTGCAAATACTGTATCAAAAACTGGTAATGCTAAAACTATAAGTGGTGCCACAATTACTATAGCTGTATATGTTTTTGCAATTCCTAGTATTGATATTATTGATAAACAATATCCTAAAAAGTTAGAACCTGTATCTCCAATAAAAGTTTTAGCTGGATTAAAATTATATGGTAAAAATCCAACTAAAGAACCACATAAAGCTGTTATTAGAACAATTGATATTATAGGTGAACCATTTAAAGAAAAAATTATAATTAGTGACACACAAGATATAATTGATATTCCTGTAGAAAGTCCATCTAACCCATCTATTAAGTTCATTGCATTTGTTATACCAACAATCCAAAATATTGTTAATATATCATAAAATAGCACATTAGAACTATCTATTTTGATTATATCAATATAATCAATCTTAATTCCAAAATTTATTACAATAATAGAAGCTACTATTTGTGCTAATAATTTGTATATGGCCTTTATATTTTTTATATCATCTATAAAACATACTATTCCTATGACTAAGCCACCTAAGATAAATCCTATCAGTTTCGTTAGCATATCATCTTTCATAATGTTTATATTTTTTTCAATAGACATTACAATAAGTAAATACGTTATAGACACAATAAAACCTAGTATTACTGCTAGTCCACCAAGTCTTGGCATTGTTATCTTATTTATTCTTCGATTATCTTTTGGTGTATCAACAGCTCCTAGTTTTTTAGCAAAATTTATTGTGTGTGGCGTTGCCATAAATGATGTCATAAAGGCTATCATGAACGCTATCGCTATATCTCCCCACATGGCTTATTCCTCTATTTCATATTCTCTTTTTCAATTTCTTCTATCATTTGTAATCTTTCTAAATATCTACCACCTTTAAATTCAGTTCCAAGCCAAACTCTTAAATATCTAATAGCATCGTTTGGTGTAATATAATCTCCACCAAATACTGCTACATTAATATTATCATCTGCTTTAGATAGTCTTGTTTCTTCTTCATTTGTAAAGTTAGCAGCTCTTACTCCTTTAAACTTATTTGCAACTATTGTCATTCCTGCTCCACTTCTACAAGCAAGTATTCCAAGTTCACATCTTTTTGAAGTAATTTCTTCTGCAACTTTTTTTGCATAAATTGGATAATCTGTTCTTTCTTCATTATAAGTTCCAAAATCTTTATATTCTATTCCTAATTCATCTAAATATTTTTTTATTTCTTCTTTTAAATTATATCCTCCATGATCTGCACCTAAAGCTATCATATTCGTACCTCCTAGGTCTTATTATTTTTTTCAATATATCACAGAATATCTACTTTTACAATATATATTTATTTTTAAAATGTGAATTTTTTGTGAATTTTATTCTATATCTAGGATTTTCGTATTCTTCATTATAAATATAACAGGTATTTTATAAATTTCCTTAAAAACACTTGCATTTTAATATATTTCGTGTTAAAATGTTTGAAGTAAAATTTACTTTAGTACTAAGGGAGGTGCAAAAAATGCCAAACATAAAATCAGCTATTAAAAGAGTAGATGTTATTGAGAAAAAAACATTACAAAACAATATGATTAAATCAGCTTATAAAACAGCTATTAAACTATTTGAAGCTGCTGTAGAAGAAGGAAATAAAGAAAAAGCTATGGAAGCTTACAAAGTAGCAATAAAAAAAGTTGATCAAGCTTGTACAAAAGGTGTTATAAAAGCTAATACAGCATCTAGAAAAAAATCAAGTTTATCAAAAAAATTAAATACAATTTCAAAATAATCGTATATCTACGATTATTTTTTATTTAAAGCACTATAAAATTTTAATTAATTTTATAGTGTTTAATTTTGCCCTTCAAACTTAATTTTACATAAATTTCCATTGTTTTAGAAGCTTTAAAATGCTAATATGTAAATAGATATATTTTTGGAGGTTAGTCTATGAATAATTTTTCAGGTAAATATAAATTAAATTTAAAAGCTTTGGATAAGAAGGCTATTCATATATTTAAAGTATTTGAAACAATATCTCTTTTCATTTGTATTCTAGCTGCTTTCTTTTTATATTTATATAAAGAATTCTATATATCAAAATGTATATTAGAATGTAGTGTGTTAATATTCAGGGCAGGGCTTTTAATGTACATATTTTCTTTTATTTGTATGGTTTTCTTTTCTAAATATATTAATGAAAAATAAAAAGTTAAACTATTTTTTATATTTATCTTATGAAGAATTTTTCTTTACTTTAGGATAATTTTCTATGCAATAAAAAAACAACTTTTATAGTTTATATAATTATAAAAGTTGCTTTTTTTTATTTTATTTACTTAGTTCTTCTAAAAACATTTTATTTAATAATCCAGGATTTGCTTTTCCTTTTGTTTCTTTCATAGCTTGACCTACTAAAAATCCTAGAGCTTTATCTTTTCCAGCTTTATAATCTGCAATTGATTGAGGATTATTTTCTAATACTTTCATTACAACTTCCTTAATTGCATTTTCATCTGAAATTTGTATCCAGCCTTTTTCTTCAATAATTTTGCTTGGCATTTTAACTTCATTAAATAATTCTTCTAAAACTTTTTTTGCAATAGCAGAGCTAATAGTTCCTTTATCTATTAAAGTAACTAATTCCCCTAATTCCTTTCCCGTAAATTTAATTTGATCTGGTTCTTCTTCTCGTTCATTTACTATTCTTGCTATATCAGACATTATTAAATTACTTACTATTTTAGGATTTTTGCAAACTTCTATTGCCTCTTCAAAAAGATTAGAAAAATATTTTGATGATGTAACAAAATTAGCTGCTTTTTCTGTTAGCTCATACTCTTCTATATATCTTTTTCTTCTGCTTTCTGGAAGTTCTGGTAATTCTTTTCTAATATTTTCAATATATTCATCTGATAAGTTAATTGAAACTAAATCTGGCTCTGGAAAATATCTATAGTCTTGAGCATCTTCTTTATCTCTCATTGGAAAAGTTTTTCCTGATATGTCATCCCATCTTAAAGTTTCTTGTACAATTGTATTTCCAGCTTCTATTTCTTCTATTTGTCTTTCTGATTCGTATTCAATAGCTCTTACAATGCTTCTAAAAGAATTCATATTTTTCATTTCTGTTCTAGTTCCAAATTTACTATCACCTTTTTTTCTAACAGAAACATTAACATCTGCTCTTAAAGAACCTTCTTGCATTTTACAATCAGATACTTCTATATATTCGAAAATTGATTTTATTTTTCGCATATAAGCTTCAACTTCTTTGCTACTTCTCATATCTGGTCTTGATACAACTTCTATTAATGGAACTCCAGCTCTGTTTAAATCCACAAAGCTTCCTCTTCCATATTCATCATGATTTAATTTTCCAGCATCTTCTTCTATATGGATTCTTTCAATTCCAATTCTCTTTTCTTCTCCGTCTTCTGCCACAATATTTACATATCCTTCATAACATAAGGGTTTATCAAATTGTGATATTTGATATGCTTTTGGAAGATCTGGATAAAAGTAATTTTTTCTATCGTTTTTACTATTCTTTTCTATACTACAGTTTGTGGCAAGTCCTGCTTTTACTGCATATTCCACTACTTTTTCATTTAAAACTGGTAATGTTCCTGGCATTGCCATACATATTGGACAGCAATGTGTATTTGGCTCTCCACCAAATTCTGTTGAACATGAACAAAATATTTTTGTTTTTGTTGAAAGTTCACAATGAACTTCTAATCCTATAACTACTTCATAATCTTCTTTTGCCATTAGTCATTTCCTCCTTTAAAGCTTGGTTTATTTTCTCTAAAGTTTGTATTTTGCTCATATGTATATGCAGCTCTAAAAATAGCTTCTTCGTTAAATGCTTTTGATATTAATTGAAAACTAATTGGTAATCCTTTACTATCTAAGCCACAAGGAATACTCATACCTGGTAATCCGCCAATGTTTACTGGAACTGTACAAATATCAGCCAAATACATTTCCAATGGATTATCTGACTTTTCACCCATTTTAAATGCTGTTGTTGGTGAAGTTGGAGTTAATAATAAATCATATTTATTAAATAATTCATTATATGCATTTTTGATAACTGTTCTAACTCTTTGTGCTTTTTTATAATAAGCATCATAATATCCTGAAGAAAGTACATAAGTTCCTACCATTATTCTCCTTTTTACTTCTTCTCCAAAGCCTTCACTTCTTGAATTTTTATAAATATCTTTTAAATTATCAAATTTTTCACTCCTATATCCATAACGAATGCCATCAAATCTTCCTAAATTTGAGCTTGCCTCTGCATCAGCAATAATATAATAAACAGAAGTTGCATATTTTCCAACATCAAACGAACATTCTTCAACTATAGCTCCCATTTCTTCATATTTTTTAGCTACATCTAATATTGATTTTTTTACTTCTTCATTTACTCCCTCTCCTATGTATTCTTTTGGAAGTCCGATTTTCATTCCTTTTACATCATTTATTAAAGCTTTTGTATAATCTTTTGTCTCTAAATTTAATGATGTAGAATCTTTTTCATCATGACCAGCGATTAAGTTTAAAAGTATAGCAGAATCTGTAACGTCTTTAGTCAATGGACCTATTTGATCAAGAGATGATGCAAAAGCAACTAGTCCATATCTTGATACTAAACCATAAGTTGGTTTAAGTCCAACTACACCACAAAGAGATGCTGGTTGACGAATACTTCCTCCTGTATCACTACCCAAAGTCCAAGGTGCTATTTCTGCTGCTACTGCTGCAGCACTTCCTCCCGAACTTCCTCCAGGTACTCTATCTAAATCCCATGGATTATGTGTTTTAAAAAATGCTGAGTGCTCTGTTGAGCTTCCCATTGCAAATTCATCCATATTTAGTTTTCCTAAATACACCATATCATGACTATTTAATTTTTCTATAACTGTTGCATTATATGGAGCTATAAAATTTTCTAACATTTTTGAACTACAAGTTGTTTTCGTTCCTTCTATACACATATTATCTTTAATTCCAATTGGTATTCCTGCATATTTACTTACACTTTTTCCGCTTTTTCTTGCTTCATCAACTTCTCTTGCTTTTTTTATAGCTTCATCTTCTAATACAGTTATATATGCTTTTACATATATATCTTTTTCTTTTATTCTATCTAAATAACTTCTTGTAATCTCTTCTGAAGTTACTTCTCCTTTTTCAAGCTTCTCTACAAGCTCATGTACTGTATATTCATAAAGTTCCATTTATTTATTTGCCTCCTTTTTATATTCTTCTAATTCTTTATAAAAATGTGGCCAAGAGTATACTCTTTTTATTTTCTCATCATTTAAATTTCTATTTACTCTTGTATCCATTATATAAGTTTTAATTCCTAAATTTGATATAGCCTTACAGTTTCTATAACTATCATCTATAAATACATCAACATTTTCTTCTAATGCTGCTACACCTTTATTTTCAGCATTAATAATTAATTTATCGCATGGGATATTATACTTTTTTATCCATTCTTCAGTAAGTTTCTTTACATCTATATAATCGGTTTCCCATCTTGCTGTTATAATTACAATTTTATTTCCGTCCTCATGTAGTTTATTTAAATATTCTAAAGCAAGAGTTTTAGGCTTTGTTTCATTAATTATTCTTTCATAATACATTCTAAAAAAATCTATATCTTCATCATCTTTCCACCCACATAAACTTTTAGCATACATATGTGTATTACAATCTATTTCATGTATTTGTCCATCTCTTTTTAAAACATTTATTGTATAATCTTGAGCATAATTAAAGGTAACTTCATATGTATCTGTTATTGTATCGTCTATATCAATTCCTATTATCATCTATTTTCTCCTAATTTATTACTTTTGGTATTCTAAACATTCCTTCATCTTGGCTTGGAGCATTTTTTAATAAAAGCTCTCTATTTTCAAAATTTACTACTTCATCTTTTCTAAATACATTTGAATTTTTATTTGAAGCTATTGTTTCTTCTGTTCCTTCTGTATTAACATTGTTAATCATATTAGCAAATTCTAATATTTCTTTCATATCACCAGTATATTTTTCTATCTCTTCTTCAGAAAGATTTAAACTTGCAAGTTTTGCGATATGCATAACTTCTTCTTTACTAATTGCCATGGCAATATCTCCTCTCTATAATAATGTAAAATTATATAACGAAATCGGAAAAAAAACAAGAAATTTATGTATATTTATTTATAAATAAGTTATAGAATAAAAAAATAGTTAATGATATAATTTTAATAAGTTAAATGTTAGGAATATAAAAAATGGATTATGAGAAGGAAATAAAAGAGTGGCAAGAATTATTAGAGTCTGGCCAAATTAATGAAAAAACTTTTAAAAAAGAAGTTGGAAAATTGAATTTTAAGAAAAAAATGGAAGCTGAAAAAGCAATTAATAAAGAGAAAAAATTGAGAATAAAAAGTGAAAAGGATACTAAGCTATCACCTGATGAAAAACATAACCTTTTGATAAAAAAAATAAAAATAATATTAACAATTATTGCTTTAATTCTTATGCTTTCTTATATTCCTTTTAATATAAGAAAAGCCTATTCTCATCCTTTATCTAAACAAAACCTTCCAGCTCCTATTCAAAAAGAAGCTTCTGGTTCCAGAACTGACAATTTAAATAGTGTATCCATGAAAATTGATTATTTATATACCTACTCAATTTCTGGAAGAGTTGTTTCAACATATCATTATGTAAGCGATTCTATTTATGATAGAATTTCTCCTATAGATGTTGGCATATCTTGGGGAGTTTTGAGTATGAATAAAAATAACAGTCAAATTACTTTTTCACACGAAGGTGATAGATTCTTAAATTACGAAATTACTGGTGATTTTTCACAAATATTAAAAAATGATAGTACCTACATAGATACTCATTCTTCGAACAATCATTTAATACCAAAATCTCGTGATGTTTTAAATAAAATGAAAAAAATTAAAAAAGATGATTTTATAAAAATTGATGGTTTTTTAGTTAATGTAACAGCTTCTTATAAAAATTCCTTTTTACGTTTAGAATCTAGTATAAGTAGAGATGATACTGGTGATAGTGCTTGTGAAGTGATTTTTGTAAGTGATATAACTTGGTTATAAATTAATTTAAATTACAATAATTAATACATTAAATTCTAATTTTATAAAATTTATATATCTGATTAATAATAAAAAAAGACAAAAAAAGCAAGTTGTTTTAGGCACTTGCTTTTTTTGTCTTTAAATTGATTTAATTTTAATATATTCCTGCTGAACTTAAAAGATAAAATATAAAAGCTGCTAAAATTTTTATAATAGCAAATATCTTTATTGATTTTGCATCATCATCTTCTGCAAATAATTCTTTTATTCCATAATATGTAAGTATCATTGCTATTGCTGATAATCCAGTTGAAATTGGTGATGAAATTAATCTTATTGCTCCTACTATTCCTTCTAATACATCAATTACTTCTGATATAACCATTGGTACAGCTGCTGTTACTAAAGTAGAAATAACTACTGGTAATGATTTTTTATTATTTTTATTCATAATTAATATTATTACAGCAGGTACTGCAATATAAAATATAGGATGTAAGAAAGATGCTACTAATCCCATTATATTACTTCCAAGTCTACTAAAGCTTCCATACTTAACAAGTGATATCACTTTATATAAAACACTTGCAGCTATGAAGATAATCATTATTACTATTGATTTTTTAAATGCATTATCTTCTTCATTTGCAACTCTTCTTACAGCTTCAAAAGGATTACTAAACATTTCTTTTACAAGACCTGTTGCTTCTTTTGTATCATTTTTAAAGTCAACATCTTTAATAGTATCTTTAACTTGTTTTGCTGTGTCCTTTGCTTGATTTTTTAAATCTTCTGCATCAATATTAATTTTTTTGTTCTCATCTTCTGCCATTTTATAAAATCCCCCTTTATTATTTATATATAAAAAGCAGGTTAAATAGACCTGCTTTTGTATATTTATTATTTATTTGTTTACTCTATCTAAAGCAACATCTTTTCCATAACAATCTTGAAAATTCTTTGTTAAAATAAGTATAAAGTCATTTACAACTGCAGCTCCTACTATTGTAAACATTGATAATCCTAATGCTACATTTACAAACATTAAAGCTGCTCCAGCTATTGTTCCATATGCCATAAAAAATCCTGTTGCAAGTTTTCCTGTATACATACGATGTACACCTAAAAAACCTAAAAACCAACATAACATTAATGTTGTATATCTATTTTTTGTACTTTTATTTTCTTCCATCTTTTGTTCTCTCCTTTATCCCTTTTTACTATATCACTTTTTTATAATATTTTGTAAATTTTGTCAATAATTGTTACAAAAGTTACGAAAATGAAACACAGGAGAAATAATTCTCCTGTGCATTTCTTATTATATTAACTATTTTATTTCATTTCCATAATAGCTATCTATTAAAATTTGTTTTATTTCTGATACTAGTGGAACTCTTGGATTTACGTTTGTACATTGATCTTCAAAAGCTCTATCTGCAAGCATATCAATTTTTGCCATAAATTCATCTTCTGGTATTCCACATTCTTTAAGTGAAGCAGGCTGACCAAGTTTACTATTTAGCTCTTGTACCGCTTTTACTAAACTCATAACTCCCTCTTCTTTTGTAGAAGCTGAAAGTCCTAATCTTTTTGCAATATTTGCATATCTCTCATCAGCTATATAATGTTCATATTTTGGCCATGATACAAATTTTGTTGGCATTGTTCCATTATATTTTATAACATAAGGTAATATAATTGCATTTGCTCTTCCATGTGGGATATGATATTCTCCACCTAATTTATGTGCTATAGAGTGATTTACTCCTAAAAATGCATTTGTAAATGCCATACCAGCAATACAACTTGCATTATGCATTTTTTCTCTTGCTAATTTATCTGATCCATTTTCATAAGCTTTTGGTAAATATTCAAAAACTAATTCTATTGCTTTTTCAGCCAAACCATCTGTATAATCAGATGCCATAACTGATACATATGCTTCTATTGCATGTGTTAAAACATCCATTCCTGTGTCTGCTGTTAGCTTTTTAGGTAATGTCATAACTAAATCTGGATCTACTATTGCAACATCTGGTGTTAATTCATAATCAGCAAGTGGATATTTAATATTTTTTTCTTTATCTGAAATAACTGCAAATGATGTTACTTCTGAACCAGTTCCTGAAGTTGTAGGTATTGATACCATTTTGCATTTTTCTCCAAGTTTTGGGAACTTATATGTTCTTTTTCTAATATCCATAAATTTTAATTTTAATCCTTCAACATCTGCTTCTGGATGTTCATAGAAAAGCCACATTCCTTTTGCTGCATCCATTGCACTTCCACCACCTAATGCAATTATAACATCAGGTTTGAAATTATTCATTGCTGCAACACCTTTTTTTATTGTGTCAAAAGAAGGATCTGGTTCAACTTCTGAGAATATTTCAGCATGAGCATAAATTTCTCTTTTTCTTAAATGATATAAAATTTTATCTACATAACCAAATTCTACCATTGATGGATCTGTTACTATAAATGCTCTTGAGATTTCTGGCATTTTTTCTAAATAACTAATAGATCCTGCTTCAAAATATATTTTTTCTGGAACTTTAAACCATTGCATATTAACCCTCCTTTTAGCAACTCTTTTTACATTTATTAGATTTACTGATGACACATTAGCTGTAGTTGAATTTTTACCAAATGTACCACATCCTAAAGTAAGTGATGGCATATTAGTATTATATATATCACCTATTGCTCCATGTGTAGATGGAGAGTTTATTATTATTCTACCTGTTTTTACTGTTTCTGAGAATTTTAAAATAACATTCTCATCTTCAGAATGGATTACTGCTGAATGTCCCATTCCTCCAAATTTTATTAATCTATCTGCTAAATCTATTCCTTCATCAGAATTTTTAACTTTATAATATGCTAAAACAGGACTTAATTTTTCTCTAGAAAAAGGATAATCGTCTCCTACTCCTTCTTCACTTACTACTAATACTTTAGTATCTTCTGGTATATCAAATCCAGCC
>JAAVXQ010000004.1 GCA_022790685.1 Clostridia bacterium | reverse complement strand
TAAGCTTGATACTAAGATAATAGATGAAAATAATAAAACAGATAAGTATACTGATGTATATAAAACTGTGAAAATAAAAAATGAATCTAAATATAATTTAACTGAAAGTATGGTAACACCTAATTATGATTTGAAAAATAAAAAAGACATAATAATATTTCATACTCATACTTGTGAAAGTTATACAAAATCAGCAAATGCAAATTATGAAGAAAGTGGGAATTTCAGAACTATAGACTTAAATTATAATGTTGCAGCAGTTGGAACAGAGCTGAGAAACAATTTAAATAAATTGGGATATAATGTAATGCAGAGTTTAACATATCATGATTATCCAGCATATACAGGCTCATATAATAGGTCTTTAAAAACTGTAAAAAGTATGTTAGAGCAAAAAAATGATACAGAATTTATAATTGATCTTCATAGAGATGCATTAGGTAGCAATAGTAGTTATGGTCCAAAAGTAAAAATTGGAGACGAATCAGTAGCACAGCTTATGTTTGTAATAGGAACAGATGGAGGTGGATTAGAACATCCAAATTGGAATAACAATTTAAAAAATGCAATAAAAATTCAAGAAAAGGCAAATGAGATGTATCCTGGATTATTTAAACCAATAATATTAAGAAATTCAAGATATAATCAAAATGTTTCAAATGGAGCATGTATAATAGAAGTTGGAGCTACA
The DNA here is from genome assembly GCA_022790685.1 of Clostridia bacterium. Lineage (GTDB taxonomy): Bacteria > Bacillota > Clostridia > TANB77 > CAG-508 > Scatovivens. The sequence continues at coordinate 4,082 of JAAVXQ010000004.1, read as the reverse complement.
GGAAATACAATTGAAGAATGCAAAGCAAGTATGAAATATTTATCAAAAGTAATTGCAGAAGTAATGAAATAAAGTATTTTATTATTTATAGATGATATTATTAAAAGCTAATACTAAATAATTTATTGTCCAAAACATATCTAAGGTCATAGCAGATTGTCTTGGACAAAAATTTTTTAGTATTAACTTTTTTTAAAGAAAAGGTATTTTACATAAAAAATCAAATAGCTTATTTCATATAAAAATATGTATTAGATTTCAATAACTTTATGTGTATAATCGATATTGGCAATAGGATTATTTTTATAACCTAAAGTATATACATTTGTTGCAAATATATCCTTTGAAAGCATAGTTCTAAGTGCAGTACTATTAGAATGTTCCATAAATTTTTTAGGAGAAACAATTATTTCTAATTTTGGATTGGCACTAGAAATTGCAGATATAATTCTTTTACCATGTTTATTAAAACCAAGAACTCTAATATATGGAATATGCTTTTTTGAAAGATTCATATCTTTTTTTGAAATACCTAGTAAACTATATAATAAAATTCTTTGAATTCTACTTTGTGTATAGCGTTTTGATTTTATTTGAGCTACAAGAGACTCAAAATTATTACAAGTATTTGCAGAAGCTTTTATTTTATTTTCCAATCCTTCAGATACATCAGGAATATTAGCTATTTCTTGAAGAGACATTTTTCTTAGAGTATATATAAGTTCTCTCTCAAATATTGATAAATCAGGAATAAGTTCTCTGTTTTTTGCTTTATTTTCTAAAAGTTCATAGGTTTCTGCTGGAACGACTTTGCGAATACTTTTTTTATTTTTAATCATAGTTCTGATTGCAGTAGCGCTTGCTATACCATTTTTTACAGTATTACTATTATAATCACTATAATCACGTTTTATTGTAAGTGGAATAATAGGAGATCTATGTTTTTTTAAGGATTTTAAATATTCTATACCTAAAATATTATTTGGATTATTCATTATATCAGTATATTTTTTTGAGTCTTTAAAATATAAAGCCATAGCAATTTCTCTTGCTTTAGGATATGACATACCTGATCTTAACTGATTAGTAATTAAAGCAGAAAATTCTTTAGGTTCTTTATATAAAAAACTTGCAATATCATTTAATGGAGAAATATTTCCAATTTCACTACCAAAAGATAAGTAATCTACAACTTGCAAAGAGTTTAATATTTTTATAGCACCATCTGCAAAGTTTTCTGCACTTGATATAGAATATAAAAGAGGTAGTTCTATTACTAAATCAATACCTGCTTTTAAGGCCATTTCAGTTTTGGTCCATTTATCTACTAAAGAGGTATCACCTCTTTGCACAAAGTTACCACTCATTACAGCAATCGTGAAATCAGCTTTTGTTAGTTCTTTAGAGTAATTTAAGTGCATTAAATGACCATTATGAAATGGATTATATTCAGATACAATTCCTAAAATACCGACTCAAAAATAAAAGCACCTCCTAAAATTTTATTGTAAAATTATAAGTTTATTGATATAATATCACATATTAAAGTAAAAAACAACAAAATTAAGTTAGGAAAAAAATTATGAAAAATGTAACTATATATACAGATGGAGCGTGTTCTCGGCAATCCTGGACCAGGTGGATGGGGAGCAATTTTGATGTATGGAGAAACTAAAAAGGAAATTTCAGGAGCCAATAAAGAAACAACTAATAACATAATGGAAATTACAGCAGTATTAGAAGCTTTAAAACTACTAAAGGAAGAGTGTAAGGTTGAAGTGTATAGTGATAGTGCATATGTGGTAAATGCTTTTAATCAAGGATGGATTTATAATTGGCAGAAAAATAACTGGAAAACAGCCTCAAAAGATCCAGTAAAAAATCGTGAACTTTGGGAACAACTATATAGTTTAACAACTAAACATAAAGTTAAATTTATAAAAGTAAAAGGACATAGCGATAATGAATTTAATAATAGATGTGATTTTTTAGCTACATCTGCGATAAAAGAATTGTAGGAGAAAATATTATGATAGGATTTTATGCAGGATCTTTTGATCCGTTTACAAACGGACATTTATCAATAGTAAAAAAGGCGAGTAAATGTTTTGAAAAAGTAATTGTTGGAATAGGAGTAAATCCAGAAAAAAAGCCTAGAATTGATAAAGATAAAATGAAGATAGCAATAGAACAAACTTTAAAAGAAGAAAATATTTATAATGTAGAAGTTGTATTATATACTACACTTACAATAAATGAAGCTAAAAAACATAATGCAAATATTTTGATAAGAGGACTAAGAAATGGAACTGATTATCAATATGAAGAAAATATTGCATCAATAAATGAAGTTCATTCTGGATTAGATACTTGTTATTTTAGAGCTGGTGAATTTGGTCATTTATCATCAAGTGTTGTTATGGAATTATATAATTATAATGAAGAAATAAAAAATTATGTTCCAAGACCTGTAAATGAACTGTTAGAAAATTTAAGAAAAGAGAAGTAAAATGAAAATAATTGGAATTACAGGTTCATCAGGTTCTGGAAAAACTACAGCAAGTCAAATTTTAGAAAAACAAGTAGGTATAAGTGTGATTGACTGTGATAAAATAGCTAAAAATATAAGTGTTCCAGGAAATAAGTATTTAGAAGCAATAAAAACAAATCTAGGAGAAGAATTCTTTTTTAAAGATGGGAATTTAAATAGAAAGTTTTTAGCAGAAGCAATTTATAACAATAAAGAAAAACTTGATAAATTAAATTCTTTAACTTTTAAATATGTTGTAGAAGAAGTTTTAGAAAACATACAAGAACTTGGAAAAAGTAATAAAGCAGAAATAATAGTAATAGATGCACCACTTTTGTTTGAATCAAAATTAAATGAAAAATGTGATTATATAATTTCTTTAATTGCAGATAGAAATTTAAAGATTGAAAGAATTTGCAAAAGAGATAGTATATCAAAAGAAATGGCAGAGAAAAGACTTAATATCCAAAAAGATAATTCATATTATATAGAAAAGTCAGATTTTGTTATATATAATAATGATGAAAATGAGTTAATAGAGACATTAGATAAAATTTTAAAAAAGATAAAAGGAAATTAAGATATGAAATTAAGTAATGTTTTATATACGTTATTTATAATAGTGCTAATTATAATTATGGTATTTATATATAATAAATATTATTTTAATGATTATTTGAAATCTGTAAAAGAACCAGATAAAAGTTTTTTTTACAGAGATGGTGAAATAAAGCACAATAATAATAGGAGTTATTGTATTGAATCAACAGAATATAATACTGCTATTTTTAGTAAGAAAATTGATGTAAAGAAAAATACACCATATAAAATTACTTGCTATGTAAAAACAGAAGAGGTACAAAATAGTTTAGAAAAAAAAGCTGGTGGAGCTAATATATGTATTGTTGATACAGTGGAAAAATCAGATAGCATAATAGGTACAAATGATTGGACAAAATTAGAATTTATGTTTAATTCTAAAAATAGAGAAAACGTCGAAATTGGATTTAGACTAGGAAGTTATGACACTGATACTAAAGGAAAAGTATATTTTTCAGATATAAATTTAGTTGAAGGAGAAATAGAAAAAGACTCTGAATGGAAAATGGGAGTTTTCATTTTTAAAAATTTAGATATATATATTGATGGTGAAGAATATAAAACTGAAATGAATAGTGATGACTTAAAATTAATAGAAGACGATTTAAAAAGATTTAAAACAAGTATATCAGAAATATCAAACAATAAAATGAGAATAACTTATGATACTTATACAATAGCAAATACGTTAAATTCAATTTCTTATGATGAGGAAAATGGATATTATTTTGATTACATAGATGTTTATGACAAAATTAATGAAAATATTTTATATGGAAAATATGATCATATATTTATTGTATTTAAATCCGAAGATATAAATAAAGTAAATCAGAAAGCTCTAGAACATGATTGGGTTGGACTTCGGAGGAATGGACTATTTAGGAATAGGATTTTCAAATATAAGACTTCCAGAAAATGAAGGTAGACATATGTATGTATATAGAAGTTA
>JAAVXQ010000074.1 GCA_022790685.1 Clostridia bacterium | reverse complement strand
TCATCATTAGCATTTATTGATGCAATTTCTTCATTAGTAAGTTGTATAGAATGTTCATAAACTTCTTTCCAATTATTACCACCATCTAAACTATAACTCCAAGTTACTTGCGCACTTTGAAATTGTTTAGATAATACTATTTTCCCAGCATTTGCACCCGAAAAAGAGAAAGTAGCAATTCTAGAATCAATTACACCTAAAATTGCATTTGCAACTACTGGTACTTCTTTATGATATAAAGTATCCGCAGTTGTTGCTTTTGTAGCCTTACGTAAAGTTTGTTCTTGTAACATCATCATTTTACCCAAGTATTCTGGTGATGTAATTTTAGTGGCAACAAGTTTTGTTAAATCATACATTGGTAATGGATGATAAGCCATTACTTCAGCAATTTCTTCTGCTAAAGCAATTCTGTCTTCTTGCGTCTTAGATGCATCTGCATTATATATACTTATCACACCAACCCAAGCATCAAAGTTGATAATTTCTTCTGCTAAAGCATCACGATAAATTTGCTCTAGTTTTTCTTTATCATTTTTAAAGGTATCTGCTTGTAATAATATTAACTCAGCTTTTTCATATTTATCATATTCATTTTGAGCTTGTTGAGATAAGAAATGATATGAACCTCTACTTGCAGCCCCGCTAGACCATCCATTTCCCCAACTATTTGGCATACGTCCACCGCCATCAGTAGCAGCCCAAGCTGTAGATGCAACACTATATGATAATTGCCATGCATTGTTTCCACCACCTGCATTATATAAATATGTATAAGCAGCATGCCCTGGTTGCCCTAAAACTTTAGCTGGAGTACCCCATACACCATAAAGGTTAGCCGCTGTTTTAGAAAGTCCACCACAAACTGATCCTTCTTCAAATACTATCCATAATTTTGGAGCTCCTGATTTATAAGTAATATTATATTTAGATAGTTCATATTTTGCATCCCATTTAGCATAATTTTCTTGACTATAATATTGTGGTCTATAATAACCATAATTTAATGTATAATTAATATATTTAAATGGATTAAAACGATCTACTATGTTTGAAAATTTCTTTTCAGAATAATCACGTAACCACAATATTTCTTCATCATCAATATTTGTAATCATGACTCCACGCATTTCTTCAATTGTATAGTTTTCGAACATTGAATTTGATGCTAATTTATTGTCTAAATGCATTTGTTTATATATTTCATATCTTGTAACAGCATCTGACAACTTGCTTGATCCACCAATCCATAAACCAACATTTGTTGAATGAGTTAAAGATAATGATAACATCATTTTTAAATATAAATCTTTATATTTTACTCCATTTGCTGTTAATTCTTCATTTGTTAAATCTTCCCCATGAGTATGGTATAGCTCACTTAATACTTGTAAAGCTCGTAAATAAGTACCATTTGGTGTACCACCAACTGTCCATAAACGTAATGCTTCTTCATTATTTAAAAACCATTCTAAAGTTTCTTTATTTTTAGGATCTTCTTCTAAGAAGTTTCTAAGTTGATATTGACCAACTCTTTTTATAAAGTCTCTTTGTAAAAGAGTAAGTTTTAATTCTTCCTTAACTGCTCCACGCTCATAAGAGGCTCTTATAATTTCATCATATTCTTCTACTGTTGTCATAACATTTTCGTTATAATCTTCAGTTACAAGTTTAGCATCTCCCCATACAGCATGATCACTTGCATTAGAGCCATTATCATTAGCATATAATTTAATGTAATTAGCATTTCTAATATCTATTTTAACATGTACTGCATTATTTGAACTTTTTATTGCAGTAGGATTTTCTTCTGTACATAAAGTCCAATTTTTTCCATCTTCTGAAGTATAAATGTAGAATTTTACACCATTTCCTTTATTTCCTGATGTTGTATTTATACCATAATAAGTTGTAAAATAGGCATAATCTTTATAACTACTAATATCATATTCTAAAGTAGAAGTAGCATGTGCCCAAATTCCTTTTTTTATTATGGTAGTTGAACCATTTAATAACATTGTAAGTTGCCCATTATCTGTTGTTTTATCTAATGTAATATTTCCCCATGCTGTTTGACCTTTGCTATAAGGTATATCAGATAAATACAATACTTGATTTGCACTATCAACATTATCAACTAAAATTTTCTTTTGACTTACATTATTAGTACTATTCGCACTTACCTCCGCTTTTTCATATGTCACTTCTGCATAGGACACTGTGCTTAATAAGAATAGTATACAAAAAAGTATACTTAAAAATTTTTTTGTTTTTAAAACCTTTTTCATCGTCCTCTCTCCTTATTAAATATAACAAGATAACTTGATTTTTTTAATATTTTCTAAGTTTCTAGATGATTTGACGTATTTTATACACCTTTAAATTATATTCATCTTTCGCTTATCATATTAAAAAATTTATTATTTATAATAATACCATAATTTCACATATATATCAACTATTTCTAATATTTTAAACCATAAAAATCTAGTCTTTTTTACCAGCTTTTCAATATACTAATATAAAAGATGAAAGTATTTTTAATCTTTCATCTTTTATAATATTCCATTTTATCTTAATTGTATTAAATCTACTATTATTAATTTAAGCTGAGCTATATCTGTCAATGTTATTCTTCCATCTCCATTTACATCACCTGCTTTAAGATTATTCCCTTGTAAAATAATTTTCTCAACATAATGGAATTTTAGTTGTGCAAGATCTGTTACTGTTATTTTTCCATCTTCATTAATATCACCTATAACAACTAATGAAAATTCTAAGCTATCTCCAACTTTCAATTTCATATTTGTTTTTATAATATCATTATCGCCTATTCTATTTCCATTTTCATCTATAATTGTAATTTCTCTATTTGCTGTTACATTGTTCTTAAATTCTGCAAATGTTGTTTCTGGTAATATTCTTGAAATAGTATCTTTTTCAATCAAGTATTTATCAGAAGAAATTCTTGCTGGTTCTTCTACCATCTCTTCTACATGTAATTGCATAGAAGTATCTTTTGCTTCAATATCATAATCTCCATTGCTTCCAATAATTGATTTTAATTTAAATATAATGTCTGTAGGTACTGTAATCTCTTCTTTAATTTTTATTCTTACCTTGAATATAATTCCATTTTCTTTAATAAATTCACCATTATCTGTTACAAATTTAAAATTATTTTTATTAAAGAAGTCTTTATCCATATTCCAGCCATTTTCTCCAGCAAATCCAAGTATTTCTATTTTTTCAGTATCATATTCAAATTGACCTAGAATAACAATTAGTCCTTTATCAACATTTTCCATGTTACTAATTTTTGCATTTAGTTCAATCTCATCTCCAGGATTTAATACATCTTTTGGTGATTCTAAAACAACACTGAAATTTGAATTTTGCCCTGGTATTTCTGCTTTTTTCTTTATTGTTATTTTAATTGTAATACTATTAGAATTTCCATCTGTGTCTGTTACTTCATATTTTACATTATAAATACCAGCTTTTGTAATATCTAAATCAGTAGTTATATCTACAGTATCTTTGCTTGGTATAATATTACCATCTTCATTATCTTTTATAGTAATTAGTGAGTATAAATCAATTTCTGTTCCTTCTTCATATTCTAAGTTTGTATTTATTACAGTAATGATTGGTGCTCCACCTGCTTGTAATCTATCTATAAAATCATTATATTTAGCTCTATCTGCTTCTTTTAAGTTATCATATGCTTCAATAACTTTAATTTTTTCTTCTGTATTCATAAATTTATTATTTAATTCTTCTTCTGTAACATTATTCATGTACTCTTCGATTATTGCTATATATTGTTCTTTTAGTTTTTCATATTCTTCATCTTCATTATCGCTTCCGTTAACAATCCAATTAACTATTGCTTTAGCTGTTCCATTATTTCCAGCTTTATCTACAAATTCAAATGTAAATTCTCCATTTTCTGTAAATACATATGATCTAGCTCCACTATTGTTTGTTACTATTATATCTTCGCTCTCATCTACTAAAGTAGCTGTTACATTTCCTTCTGTTTCTTCTGTAATATTATATTCTATTTTTGCTGTTGGAGCTATTTTATCTATCCAGTTTACAACAGCTGTTTTCATTCCTATATTTCCTGCTTCATCTACAAATTCAAATGTATACTCTCCGTTCTTTGTAAATGTATGAGTGTTTCCTCCCTCTACTGTTACATTTTCTTTGTCAATAGTTATTGTTGCAATTACATCTTGATTTGTAAGTCTTGTTGTACTATATGTTATTGTTCCAACAGGTAATCTTCTGTCAATCCAATTTACTGTTGCAGTTGCTGTTCCTTTATTTCCTGCCCTATCAATAAATTCAAATGTAAATGTTCCATTTTTTGTAAATGTATATGTTTCTTTTCCATCATTATTTGTTATTGTTACTTCCTCACTCATATTTTCTAAAGTGGCTACTACATTTTTATTTGTTTTGTCTGTAATGTTATATGAAACTGTTGCTGTTGGAGCTATTCTATCAATGTAATTTACAATTGCCTTTGCTGTTCCCTTATTTCCTGCCTTATCACTAAATTCAAATGTAAATGTTCCATTTTCTGTAAATGTATATTGGTTTCTTCCACCATTATTTAGTATTGTTACTTCTCCTTCTTCTTCATTCTCAAAAACTACTGTTGCTGTTACATCTTTATTTGTTGGAGTTATTGTACTATATACAACAGTTGCCTCTGGTACTTTTTTATCTATCCATGTAACTTCTGCTATTGCAACTCCTGTATTTCCTGCTGGGCCTACATATTGGAATTCATATACTCCGTTTTCTGTAAATGTATGTGTATTTCCTCCTTCTACTGTTACACCTTCTTTATCAAATGTTATTGTTGCTATTACATTTTTATTTGTTGGATTTGTTGTGCTATAAGTAATTGTAGATATTGGTAATGTTTTATCAATCCATGTAACTTTTGCTGTTTCTGTTCCAGTATTTCCTGCTTCATCAACAAAATTAAATGTGTATTCTCCATTTTCTGTAAATGTATGTGTATTTCCACCTTCTACTGTTACACCTTCTTTGTCAAATGTTATTGTTGCTATTACTGATTGATTTGTTGCTCCTATTATATTATATGAAATTGTCGCATTTGGAACTTTTTTATCTATCCAATCAACTTTTGCTATTGCTGTTCCTCTATTTCCAAGTTCATTTATAAACTCAAATGTAAATGTTCCATTTTCTGTAAATGTATATGTTTCTTTTCCATTATTATTTGTTATTGTTAAATTTTGATCACCTTTTTCTAATGTAGCTACTACATCTCTGTTTGTTTTTTCTGTAATATTATAACTTACAGTTGCTGTTGGAATTGTATTGTCAATCCAATCAACTCTTGCTGTTGCTACACCTTCATTTCCATAAGGTCCTCTAAATTCAAAGGTAAATTCTCCATTTTCTGTAAATGTGTATGTGTTTTTTCCATCATTATTTAGTATTGTAACATTCTCTCTATCAAATGTTACTGTTACTGTTACTGGTCTATTTGTTGTTTCTGTTATATCATAGCTAAATGTTGCAGTTGGTAATGTTTTAATTATCCAATCTACATTTGCAGTTACTGATCCTTCATTTCCATAAGGTCCTCTAAAGTTAAATGTAAATTCTCCATTTTCTGTAAATATATGTGTATTACTTCCATTATTATTTAGTATTGTTACTTTATCGCTAAATTCTCCATTAACTTTAAACTTAACTGTTACTGTTACATCTTTGTTTGTTGGATTTGGTATGTCATATTCAAGTATTGCCTCTGGCAATGTCTTGCATATCCAATCAACAGTTGCTGTTGCTGTTCCTTTATTTCCTTCTCTATCCTCAAATTCAAATGTAAATGTTCCATTTTCTGTAAATGTATATTCTGTACTTCCCCCATTATTTAGAACTGTTATATCTGTACTTGCATTTACTAATCTTACTACTACATCTTGATTTGTTAATTCTTTAGTACTATATTCTATTTCTGCTGTTACAACAACTTCTTCCTTTTTTGTTGTATCTTCATAGAAATTAAACATTCTAGCTCCGACATGTCTTTTTGCTCCTGTATAAGAAGTTTCCACACCAGTTATCTTGACATATCTTACTTTAACTGGTTCATCAAAGTCGATTGTCTTTGTATTTTGGTTATTCGCCCAACCACTTATTTGTGCAATCTCTGTAAAGTTCTCTCCGTCCATACTTCCCTCAATTTTACCAGAAAGTATCTTTCCATTTTCACTATGTGGTACATAGTCCATTGCACTTAAATAAATTGCTGTATCTAATTTAATTATTATATATTTTTCATTATCTGTACCAGCTGCTGAGTTTAACCATCTTGTATTGTAATTACCATCTATTGCATTTGCTGCTGCACCATTTTGTGCTTTATCTTCTGCTGAAAAGCCTGCTATTTCTAAATATGATACTGGTACATATTTTCTTGTATCCGCCTGATTATCATCTGTAAAGTTAAATTCTACTGCTTCACTTGCCGCAAATACATTTCTCGCTTTTTGTCTAACTAAAAGTTTTGCGTCTCCTTCTACTATTGGTTCTTGCTCTGAATAATCAGTCCATCCACTAGCATTTCTTCTATTACTTTCTATTTTCCATTCTAATGTTTCTGTATTACTAATACCTATTAATCTATTTTCCAAATCATTTAAGTATGCTGTAATTACAGGTGTGCTTGATTTTTGAATGTTTATTACATATTCAACATTATTAATTTTTAATTTAATCTTGTTGTCTCCATTTACTTGTTCTACTTCATCTGTTGTCAACATATGTGTATCTGAATTCCCACGTTTCCATGTGTTTCCACCATCTATACTATATTCCCAATTTAATCCTTTAAATTCATCTGTTAAAATTATTTTATTAGCTTCTTCTCCATCAAATGAGAATTCCCCTACTTTTTTAACTGTTGTATCTTCATATAGATTTACCATCGCTAAAGAAGCAAATATTCCATATCCTTCAATCTCTATTTTTACATATTGTCCTGATATACTTTCATTAAATGTAATCTTCTTAAACTCTTCATCTTGTAACGCATTTTCTAATCTTCCTGCTTCAATCCAATCTTCACCATTTTCACTTACATATATATAGGCATTTTTAATATAAGCAGGATCGTCTACTCTATATTTTTTCTGTACATATTCTAATGCAGATATATATTTATTTTCATCAAGTTTTATTATAATAAATGCCCTTTTTCCTTCTATTGAATATCTAAAATCTGTATGCCATAAAGTATTACGATTTCCATCTATTGCATTTACTGCATAAAATGGTCTAGTACTATCTATTGATTGACTTGAATATGCATTCATTGATAAATGTGATATTGGTATATATTTTTCTTTTGCAGTATCTGTATCTTCTGCAAATTGATATTCTAGAATATCACTTGCAGCAAAGTTTGAAGTAGCTTTTGCTCTAACATATAATTTCTTAGCACCTTCAACTATTGGATCTTCTATTGAATAATCTGTCCAAGTATTTGTACCTTCAATTCTCCACTCAAGTATATTTTTATTAGTTACACCTATCAGTGTATTTTCCCAATCATTTAAATAAGATGTAATTGTAGGTGTATCAATTTTATTAATTTTTATTGTATATTGTGTTTCACTTCCAGCAAATTTCATTTTGATTTGGTTTTCTGATGTAATTTGCTCTATTTCTGCATCTGTTAATAGATGTTCATCACCACTTCCATTTTTCCAAGTAGCTCCTCCATCTAAACTATATTGCCAACTTTGACCTTTAAAATCATTATCTACAATTATCTTCTTAGCATTATCTCCATCAAAAGAGAATGTTCCTACAATTCTTACAGTAGTGTTTTCATATAAGTTAAACATTCTTGCGGTAATAAAGCTATTTTGTGTTCTTTTACCTACTATTTTTACGTATTTAGCCTTTACAGGATCAAACTCAACAACTTTTGTTGTAACATCATTTGTATTTGCATAATTCCAATCTGTTCCTGATACTACTTCTGTCCATTCTTCTCCATCAATACTTACTAATATTTGTGCACTTAAAATTTTTCCATTTCCACCTGGAGCTGGGAAATATTCTAATGCTGTTAAGTTTTTAGGTTCATCAAATTCAAATACAATAAATTTATCTGGATCATTTCCATTCCAATTTGAATGCCAACTTGTATTTAAGTTACCATCAATTGCATATTTAGCATATCTATTTTGGCTATCTGCTTGTGTTGAAAAAGAATGAAGTCCTATATGATCAATTGAAATATATTTTCTTGTATCTGGATCAGTATTTGTAGTAAATGTATATGTTTGCTCTGTTTTACTTTCTAAATAAGTTCCTGTTGCCGCAACTTTTACTGTTACTGTTTTATCTCCTGATAAATCAGGTTCTGCTTCACTATATAATGTCCATGGATCATTTTCATTTAATTTCCACATAATTACAGGTGTTGCAGCAATTAATTTGTTTTCCCAATCATTTGCATATAATGTACTTGGAATTCCTGCTGATTCTTTAATATCTATTTTATATAAATTTTTTTCACTATAATCTACACCAACTATATGAATATATATATCATTTTCAGCTGTAATTGATGCAATTTCTTCTGGTGTTAATAACCATTTATGTTCTTCACTTCCATCAAATGCTACTTCATTCCAATGTTCTAATCCACCTGTAGGATTTCCATCTATGCAATAATCCCAACGAACTCCATTTCCATCAAAACGACTTGCTAATACAATTTTATTAGCATCTTCGCCATCAAATGAAAATGATGCAATACTTGTATCTAATGTTCCAAGTATATAGTTAGCCATTAATCTTGTAAGTGATGGTTGATATACTGTATAACTATCTGCTGTATTATTAGGAACAACTTTTCCTTCATTTAATATTCTTGTTTGTAAAAGTGTAAATCTATAAGAATTTTCAACACTTACCATTCTAGGTTTAATTAAATTTGTTAAATGATACATTGGTAATGGGAAATATTTTAAACTTTCTGCCATTTCCTCAGCTAAGTAATAAAAATCATCTTCTGTTTTCTCTGGATTTGCTAGGTACGTATTATATAATCCATACCATGCATCTATATTTATTGGTTGTACTTTTAAAGCTTCTCTATAAATTTCCTCTTGTTTAGCAGGATCTCCTGCATATACTTTTGCTTGAATCATAATTTTTTGACATTTTTCTAAGTTTGCTTGATCATTCATTGCTTCTTGAGCTAATGCTATATATACTACTGAATATCCTCTACTATAACTAGCATTACCCCAACCTAAAGGCATTCTTTCACCTTTTTCAGATAATGTCCAACCACTTACGTCATTATCAATTCCCCAATATCCTTTACCATTTGAATCTTGTGTGTAATATAGTAATGCCGCGTGACCTGGTTGACCAATAACTGCTGATGCTATTCCATGTACACCACGAATACAGTGACCTGATTTTGATATACCACCACAAACGCATCCTGTTCCAAATTTATTTCTAAAGTTCATCCATAATTTATTTAATCTATAATCTAATGTTCCTCTTGATATGCCATAGTCATCTAATGTTTTACCATTAACGCTAAATAATTGATTAAAGTAATCACGGTTTTCTTCAGAATAATATATTGGATTTCCATAATTTGGCCATACGTATGCTATATAAGAATGAGGTGTTAATAATCCCCATGCATTATTTGGTGTTTTATCAATTTTGGCTTGTGTATATTCATTAAGCCATATTATTGATTCATCATCAAGTAATGTGTTCATTACATAACGCATTTCTTCTATAGTATAACTTTCAAACCAAGGTGTTATATTGGCAGCCTCTGTTGCCTTAAACATTCCTTTATTGTACATGTCTTTATAAATCTTATAACGTACAACTGCGTCTGATTGATTCTCTGGTGCAGAAGGTTGCATCCATAAAGCTACCCTCGCAGAGTGTGTTAATGAAAGTGTTATTACCATTCTTTTATATAAATCACCTTTTGTAGTAGGTGCATCAGGTCTTCTATTGTGTAATCTTTTTATACCTTCATCTGATATTGGTTCTGTAATATCAAAATCACTTTTATATTCTTTAAGCAATCTTGTAAGTTGTGTTAATGAACTAAAATAACCACCAGTAGGAACTCCTCCTAATATATAGTAACGAAGATTTTCTACATCATTCATTAGCCAATCAATTGTTGCTTTATTATCTTCACTCTCTGTTATAAATCTTTTTAAAGCATATTCACCTAAATTACTTGCTAAATCTCTTTGCAATAATAGCAATTCATAATTTGGGTCAGATATATCTTTATTTGGATAGTCTTTTATTTTTTGATCATATGTATCTATGTCTAATACAAGACTATTTTGTTCTTCTAAATATTCTTGTGTTACAAATTTTGCATCTGCATATACAGAATGATCATTACCATTAGCTCCATTAGAATCTGCATATAATTTTAAATAGTTTACATCTTTAATATTAATTTCTACATATCTTGCATTAGCTCCTGGTTTTGACACCTCTGGATTTTCCTCAGTTGCTAAATTCCAAGTTTTGCCATCCACTGATGTATAAACATAAAATTTAACACCATTACTTGAGCTTGCCGCTGTTTTATTCAGTCCCATATAAGTTGTAAAATAATCATACTCATCTTTATATGCACTAATATCATATACTAATGTTGATGTAGCATGTGCCCACATACCCTTATCATAAGTATAGTATGCACCTTCAACTTTTACTGAAAGTTTACTTCCTCCATTAGCTTGATCTTTTAAAATAGCTCCCCAACCAGCTTTTGATTGGCTTTCTATATAATCTATATCTGATAAATATAGATATTCATTATTATTTCCTTCAGCTGCCTTAGCATTAGGAATAAATAAACATACAAAAAACATAAATATTGTTAATACTATTAATAAAATTTTCTTTTTACTTCTCATAAAAAACCTTCCTTTATATAATATATATTTTAGCTTTTGTTTACATAATCTATCATTAAATATTATACTATATTTTTGTTCTTTTGTCAATTTCTTCCTAGAAAAATCACACTTTTTTTACATATTTGTTAACACTCTGTTATAATTTTGTATAAATTATGTTAAACTATGTTACATTGTATTTATTTTATAACTTATCTTATGTGAAATTAAACATAAGATTTTAGTATATTCTATTTATATTAATATAAATTTGTGATATTATATAAAAAATAAATTTATATTGGAGATGATTTTATGCAAGAATTTTTTGATGTGCTAAATGAAACTGGTGTATATATTGGAAAAACTGAAACAAGAGAAAAATGCCATTCAGATGGATTATGGCATAAAGCAGTAGTAGTATTTGTTATAAATTCAAATAAACAAATTCTTTTGCAAAAAAGAAGTGCTACAAAAAAATTATGGCCAAATATGTGGGATGTATCTGCAGGTGGACATGTTCTTAGTGGTGAATTCGGCTTTCAATCTGCTATAAGAGAAGCAAAAGAAGAATTAAATCTTAATCTAGATAAGCAAGATTTAACTTTTATTGGAGCTACTACTTCGGTTAATACAAAAGGAGATATTATCAATAAACATTTTAATGAATATTACATAGCAAAAATGGATATAGACATAAATGCTTTAAAACTACAAACTGAAGAAGTTTCAGAAGTAAAATGGATTGACAAAGAAGAAATATTAGAAAGAATAAAAAACAATTATGATGGAATAACTGATAAACAAGGTTGTTGGGAATATCTTGCTGAATTCTATAAATGGCTAGATACTAATAAATAATTTTTATGGAGCAATCAAAATGAATACATATAAAAACTTAAATAAAATGTTAGACTATATAGATAATAATTTAGAAAATGAAATCGAATATTCAAAACTTGCTATGTTTATTGGCGTAAATGAATATATTATGCAACGAATATTTTCTTTTTTGTGTAATATATCTTTAGCAGACTACATTAGAAAAAGAAGGCTATCTAATGCTGGAGCTGATATATATAATACAAATGAAAAAATTATTGATATTGCTATAAAATATGGATACGATAATTCAACTTCTTTTTCAAGAGCTTTCGAAAGATTTCATGGAATTAAACCAAGTCAGGTCAAAAATCTACCTGACAAATTAAAATATTTTCCCAAAATTACATTTACAGAAAATCTCATTGGTGATACAAATATTGAATATAGTATTATAGAAAAAGATGAATTAATTCTATATGGTACTTATGTTGAAACTGACTGTTGTAATATAGGAAAAGATGCTCCTATACATTTTAGTAATATAAATTCAAAATATTATGATATTTATGGTGATATAGATTATGGTATGGTAGAATATATAGATAGATATAAAAGCTCAAAATGTAGGTATTGGGTTTTATATAATAAAAAAATTGATGGTTTAAAAAAATACATTATGCCTAAAAGCAAATATCTGGTTTTTATAACAAATTCTCAAGAAGCTATTGATATTCAAAAAACTTCAAATAGATTTTATTTAAATTTCTTTAATAATTGTAAATATACTATTAGTAATTTGCCTGAACTTGAATACTATCATGATGGAATAACAGAACTTTTAGTTCCAATAGAAAACTGACTTTTTACATATAAAAAAAGTCAGTCTTTTTTTATGTAAAGTTGATAAAATGTATTCATATATTTATAAATAAAAGGATGTTTAAATGATGAAAAAACATGTATCAGAAATTTTATTAACAACAAATTATGTCACAAAAAATTCTTGGCTTGATTTCATTTTTGCTATTTCAAAGCTTAATGGATTATTTAAAAAATTTAATATATATGTATATGTTAATTTAAATAACGTACGATATTTTATTGAATCTAAAAACAAACTCCCTCCAATTATTAATTCTTTAGGAGACTTTTTACTAAAGGAAATAGAAGTAAAAGAAAAAATAATATCTTTTCCAAGTGGATTTTGTTTTATTAAAAATAATGAACATAGCATTATAGATATTTATGATAAGCATGAAGTGAAACATTCCAGAAAATTAAAAATATCTAAAATTAGTATTTTACCCTATAAAAAAAATAACTTTCTATATATGACCCATTTATTTTTTGAAACAAAAAAATATAATATATTAAAAAAAACAGCATTTTTAAATATTCCACATGAATTTTTAAGTATAGATTTTTCTACTCACAATAGATTTTTCTATACAAAAGATGCTATTAAATATTTAGATATTCAAAAATCCTTGCACTTATTTACAAGTGATTCTAAAGATGCAATTTTAAATGTTGATACCTTTCCATATCTTCCAAATAACTATTATCTCCCTCCCAAAAATTACGACTTTGATAGACATTCCATGATAATAGGCTCTAGTGGTACGGGAAAGTCAAAGCTCATAAGTTCCTTAGTATCTACTATTGCAACTAATAATAACTATAGTGATAAATATAAAGTTGTAATTATAGATCCTCATGCTGCACTAGAAAACGATATTGGTGGTTTAAAAAATACTAATGTTATTGATTTTAAAAGTATAGAAAATAGTTTAGATTTATTTATTAATAATAGCCAAGATGCTGTTTCCTCTACTGAACTTATTTTATCCCTTTTTAAAACTTTAATTGCTGATCAATACAATTCAAGGCTTGAAAGAGTATTAAGGCATTCCATTCACTTATTAACATTAGATGGTTCTTTAAACTTTACAAATCTTAGGAACTTAATTTTAAATTCTGAATATAGAACTAGTCTTATAAAAAAACATGAAATTTCTGCTCCTCTTTGTATAATAGAATTTTTCTTATCAGACTTTAGTGAGCTTAAAAACAAATCATATCAAGAAGCTATTTCACCTATAGTTTCTTTTATTGATGAAATGCAGTTATTGCCTGCTTTTAATAGTTCTGGTAGCATGAAAAATATAAAAGAAAGCATAGATGAAAACTTTCTTACTATATTTTCTTTAGATCAAACTTCTTTAGGAGAAACAATTACAAAAACAATTTCTCGGATTAGTTATGCAACAAATTTTGCAATTAATACAAGGATATAGTTTTGAAGAGCATCTTTTATTAATTGTTGATGAAGTATCTGTAGTAGAAAATTTAATTCTTAAAAGATTTTTATCAGAGGCTAGAAAATATAATCTTTCTTTAATACTTTCTCAGCAATATTTTAGCCAAGTAAGTGAAGATTTAAGAAAATCAATTTTCGCTAATGTTATTAATTATTACATTTTTAGAGTAGCAAGATCTGATGCTCAGATATTAGAATCAAATTTGCAAATGGAAGTAGCTGTTAGAAATTCTTTCATTGTTAGAATGAAAATATTAACTGAACTTAATAATAGAGAATGTATTTTAAGAGTAAGTAATAATGGCAGAATTTTATCAGCTTTTAAAGCTAGAACTTTGGACTTTAAATCTATTCCTAGACATAAAGAAAAACGCACTTTCTCTAAAAATATAAATACTTCTAAAGATAATAATATAGACAAAAGTTTCAATTTTTCTATTGACAGCCATATAAGTTTAAAAAAATTAATGGCTTCTCAATCTTCAAGTAGAAAGAAGGTGTTTAATGATGAATCAAAAACAAGCTATGCAAATAGTTAATAAAACATTTTTTAGTATATTTAATCAAAACAGTCCTTTTTCTTTAGAGGAAATTTTATCAGAATTTGCCTTTGATGTAAAATTACCTCAGCAAGTTTCAGATTCTTTAACAGGCAAACCGACTTGGGCAATTTCCATAAATCCAACTAAATTTATAAGTCAAAAAAATATGGAAAAATATGATGAGCTAAAAGGATGGATGCAACCTAAAGTACCTGTTTCAAATTTGAAAGAAGTTCTTAAACTTTGGAAAAAAATAAATTATACTACTACTGAAAGAATATATGACTCAGAAAATATTTCTCAAAGTGATACAATATATAAATCACAAAATGTATTTCGTTCTAGTAATTGCAATATGTGTAAAAATATTATTTTTATGGATGGATGTACGAATTCAGAATATTCCATAGCGTGCCAAAGAAGTAATGAACTTTCTTTCTGTATAAGAGTTGACGATTCTGGTACTTGTAGTAACTCTTATAATGTAATTTGCTCTGCAAAAATTAGCAATTCTTTATTTATACAAGATTGTAATTCATTACATGAATGTATATTTTGCTCTCATATATCTAACAAACAATATTGTATAGCAAATATGCAGTTTGAAAAAGAAGAATATTTCGCAATAAAAAAAGAAATAATTAATTGGATATTAAATAAATCATAATTAATAGCTAATACATTTATACATTAAATTTATATATTTAAAATGTATAAATGTATTAGCCTTTTTAATTTTATAAAGTAAAGTTATTAAATTTTCCTTCCCAATTTAACATCTGCTGTATAATCCTTCCCATTTCTCCTTATGGTTAAATTTACTGTGTCTCCAGGATTTTTTGTGTAAATATATTTTTTTAAATCATTCATTTTTTCTATGCTATTGCCATCAATTTTTGTTATTATATCCCCTTCTATCAATCCTGCTCCTAACATAGGACCATCATATAATACCTTTGCAATATATATCCCAGAATTTATATCTATATTTGAATTTAAATATGGAATAACATTTTTATCATATCCATAAATTCCCAAATATGCTTCTTCAAATTTTCCATCAGCTATTAATTTTTCAATTATTGGCTTTACTAAATTAATAGGTACTGCAAAACCTATTCCTTCTGCATCTGTTATTTTTACACTATTTATTCCTATCAATTCTCCATTTGTATTTATTAGAGCTCCACCACTATTACCTTCATTTATTGTTGCATCTGTTTGTATCAAGTCCTCCATATATGAACTTTCCTTATCATTTTCTATTTTTAACGTTCTATTTATTCCACTTATTATACCTTTTGTAACAGTTCTCTGAAATTCAAATCCTATTGGATTCCCTATTGCATAAACTTCATCTGCCAAATTTATATTATCAGAATCTGCAAGCTGTAAATAGTTTAGTCCTGTAGTACTTATTTTGACAATTGCTAAATCAATATTCTTATCAGTCCAAACTACATTTCCATTAAATATTTCACCATTTTCAAGTGTAACATAACAAGTACTATATTTTTCTCCTACTACATGTTGATTTGTCAAGATATATCCATTTTCTGTTACTATTACTCCACTACCTAGCCCTAATTTAATTTCCGAATTTTCCATAAAAATACTACTATCATTTTGTTTAATTTTTGATATTCCAACAATACCTTTTACAGCTTTTTGTATAAATGTAGTATCCTTTTTTTCATCTTCCTTTTTTATTTCTGAGGATAACTTGTTTACATCATAATTTGAATTAATATTTGCTGTATTTCCATCAATCTTTAAAATTAGAATTAAAAATAATCCTATTATAACTACCATTAATAAGTAGATTAAAAAAATTCCTCTTTTAGGCTTTCTATCTTCATAATACATATCTCTTACTTATATTTCCTTTTCAATTTATACTATATATTCTTCCAGTTTTTTGAAAAAATATGTAATTTATTTATAACTTTTATTGATAAAAAGTAGTATTTCATTTGAATTTAAAGTAATTCTGTGATAATATATATCTCTATTAAAAAATAAAAAGGAGAACCTATAGTACTATGTCAATTATAAATATTGAAGATTTTTTCGATTTTGATAGTAATAAACCTATAAATCGTATAGCTTTTACAAAAGAAGATGCCATATACAAATTAAAATATATGAAATCTATGCAAGATTTAGGTATGAAAATAACAATAGATAATGTTCGGAAATATTTGTGGAACTTTTCCAGCTGACTTTTCAAAAAATAAAACTTTAGTAACTGGTTCACATACAGATTCTGTAAAAAATGGTGGCCAATTTGATGGTCCTGTTGGCGTTTATATGTCTCTAAAATCAGCTGAAAATTTTAAAAATAGTTCTAAAAAGCAATATGGGAACTTAAAAACAATCATTTATGCATGTGAAGAATCGGAACGTTTTCATAAAGCTTGTTTAGGAAGTTTTTATCTTAGTGGTGAGCTTTCTTATGAGCAGTTAGCAAATCTAACAGATGAAAATGGAATTACTTTTGCTGACGCTGTAGCTGAATATAAAGATTATATATTTTCTCATTTAGCAGAATATGGTATAGATCTAAATAATATAGAATTAGTAGATAAAGTTATATCAGAAGCAGATATAACTGAAGCTATAGAGGCTCATATAGAGCAATCTGAAATTTTATCAGCTTCTGATATTCCTATTGGTATAGTAGACTCTATAGGAAAACCTTTACGTGGAACAATATCTGTTTCTGGAAATACTCCAATTGTTACCTCTGCAAAAATTATTTCTTACCTAAATGAACTGTCATTAAAATCAAAAACAGATGATGCAGAAGAAAGTCTTAGAATAACTGTACCACAGTTTGATACTAAATCAACTCTAGACAATGCTGAGTTAGTTACTTCTGATGGTTCAGATTTACTAAAAATCAGAGCCATTGGAGAAACAAATCACTCTGGTGCAACTCCTATGGATAAAAGAAAAGATGCTGTTCTTGGTATGTCTAGTTTAATTCTAAAATTAGATGAATTAAGTAAGCAAAATCCCAATATTCATTTTGATTTTCTTGGATCAGTTTCTGAAAAATGGGGAGCAAATCAAATACCAAACAATTCAAATTTAATATTAAGAGTAACTCCATCTGCAAGTGCTGGTATTGTAAAATCTTTTGCAGAAGAAATTGAAGAAGATGGAAAAGTATCTTTCGAAATTTCTCCTACAACTTGGGAAATTGTACAAGCTAATCCATTTACTAAGCTTTTTGTAGATATTCGTCAGCAATATCCTGCTAAAGGTATTCATACAAGAGAAACTGTATATGATATGTTTAAAGATATTTTACATCAAGATAGTGCTAAATCAGACTCTATTTCTTTTAAAATTTCATCAATTGGAGATCCTGTACCAACCAGTTCTGAATTATTAGATAATGTAAAAGAAATTTGTCAAGAAAAAAAATATCCTTGTCAAGTAATGCACTCTTGGCCAGGACACGATTTAGCCTGTGTTTTGTCAAATAAAAATAAAACTGGAAAAAAGATTCTTTTCTTTATTCCTTCTGAAGGCGGTAGCCACAATCCAAAAGAAATTACTTCTAAAGAAGCTATTTTAATTGGTACTGATGTATACACTACATTAGTATCACAGCGAATGAACAAATTTAAAGAAGAGTATGAGAAGAATTCCGATTTAAGTTTATAAAACTTAAAATTCATATTGACTTATTTTTGTTTAAAAGATATTATAAATTTATATATATTAAAATTTTATATTAATAATTTGCTTGTTTTTACAAAGTATAGAATTATTAATTATTTTAGTAATATATTTATATTAAAAGGAGGTTTATATGAAACCTAAAGAATTAAAAAAAGAAGCTTTATCAAATTTTTCTGGTAAATTTTTAAAATTACTATCAATGCAGTTTATATATCTTTTAATAGTATTTGCCATAAGTTTGTTAACAGGTTTTCTTGTTAGTAAGACTTCTGCTTCATCATCAATGTCTTCTTTATTTTTACTAATATATTACATAATTTCTTTTCCTCTTTCTTTTGGAATACTATCAGTAACAATGAGGATGTCAAAAAAAGAAGATGTTTCTTCAACAGAATTTATAAATGTTTCATTAAAAAAATTTATAAGTTATTGGAAAGTTATGCTTAGAATATTTATAAAAATACTATTACCTATAATTTTATTTTTCATCATAGCAGTATTTGTAACAACATTTGTACTTACTCATACATCTACTATTACAGAACTTTCAAATACGACATTTATATTATCTTATCTTGTTTCTTTAATAACTATAGTCTTTATTATTTATTTAGTATTACCATATGCTTTGTCATTGTTTATACTACATGATAATCCTGATAAAAGTAGTAAAGAAATATTAGAAATAAGCTCTAATATGATGAAAAATAATAAATTTAATTACATCAAATTATTACTTTCATTTATTGGTTGGTATTTACTATTTGGAATAATTGCTTATATATCAAAAGAATTCTTACCTCAAATTGTGTCAATGTTTATAGATTATATACCAACACTATTGTTAGTACCATATATTACAATCACACAACTTGCATTTTATGAAAATGTAAAAAATAATATTGATAGTAAAGATGATACTTCTGTAGAAACCGAAGAATAAATATTATACAATTTAAAAGCAGAAACTTAAAAGTTTCTGCTTTTATTTTATTTACATTCTTTCATACTTAAACTTACTTTCTGCTTTTCTCTATCTATTCCTATAACTCTTACCTTTACAATATCTCCAACAGATACTACTTCTGATGGACTTTTAATATATCGGTCTGTCATTTGTGATATATGAACTAATCCATCATGTTTAACTCCTACATCAATAAATGCTCCAAAATCTATAACATTTCT
>JAAVXQ010000073.1 GCA_022790685.1 Clostridia bacterium | reverse complement strand
TCTTTTGTTTCAATTGCATCATAAGGTATTGTTAATGTATTTGCTGCTTCTTCTGTTATTATACTTAATTTCGCATTCATTCCTATTCTTAATCTATCATTTACTGAGTCAACTGAAATTTCAATTTTATATGTCGCACCACTTGAAGTAGTAGCTCCTGTAAGAGACATTCCATTGCCTACCATATTTTCTGTTGCTGTAGGTGCTACAAAAGTTACTTTTCCTTCTAATTCTTCCTCTCTTGTTGCATCAGTTTTAATTTTTACCTTCATTCCAACTTTTACATCTGCAATATCATATTCGTCTATTTGAGCCTCTATCATAAAAGTTTCACAGCCTTCTATTTTAAGTATTGTTCCTCCTTGATAAATGTCCCCTTCTTTTACATTAATGTTTGTTACTGTTCCAGCAACATCTGATTTTAAAGTTCCTTTTTCAACTTGTTCTCTTACAGTTTTTAATTGACTTTCTTGAGTTAAGATTGTACTTTTGGCTGTTAATCTCGAATTTTCTAAAGATGTTCTAGCTTGGTCTACAGCACTATCTAAACTCTTTTTAGTAGAATCTGCTGTAGATTTAGCTTGTTCATATTGTGCATTTAGTTGAGATTTGTTAGAGGTTAATTCCTTTAACATTTTTTCAGCCTCTTGTTTTTGGCTTAATACTGTATTATATTCACTTTGTACTTTATCTACAGTAACTTTTGCAGTATTATATCCTGCCTGTAGACTATCTACTAGCGCTTTCCCAGAATTCACTTTACTTTCTAAATTTAATACATTAGATGTATAATTATTGTTTAGATTATTATAATTTGTATCTACATTTCTATGTTCAGTCGTAGCATAAATTCCATCTTTATATTCACTTTGCTGGATTTGAACACCTGTAACAGGATCAAGTTGAATTGTCAAATCTCCTACTGGAAAATACTTATTATAATTATTTCGTTCTGCTATAAATTGATTTTTGTAATTTTCTAATTCTTTTACAGAATTTCCATATTCAGTATTTTTATTAATATAATTATCAATTATAGGTTTATTAACAGCATTTATATTGTCCAATTCTACTTTTTTAGCTGCTTCCGCTTGTGATAAAGTAGCTACCGTTTTTTGAATTTCTGCTATTTGTGTATCTATTTGTCCAATACTACCTGATAGGCTATTTACTTGATTATCTAAGCTACTACCTTGAGAATTTCTAGCATCTGTAGCTGAATTTACACCTTTTTCAGCGGCACTTATTCCTAAATTAGTTTGTTCTCTTGCAATATTTAGTCCATCTTGTGCAACTTTTAAACTATCATTTAAATCTTTTATATCAAATGTAACTAAACTATCACCTACATTTACTCTATCTCCAACTTTAACATTAACCTTCTTTATCGTTTTTCCTACAAGAGTTGTAGTATATTCTTTTGAGTTTGTACTTTTTATTGTTCCTGATGCACTAATAGTTTTTACTATTGTTCTTTTTTCAATATTCTCTGTTGATATTTTGTTATCAAGTTCAGCTTTTTTAGCTTTATTTTGATTTCCAATTACTACCCATAATACTATAATAATTACTAGTATAATAATTGCAATCTTTTTCTTACTCTTCTTTTTCTTCTTTTTATTGTTTTCCATTATTTCCTCCCAAGATTGATAGCATTTTTAATATAAATATATCATAAATTACTTTCACTTTTATCTATATATATTATCATCTTATGCCATTAATTACAATATTTTTTCGCATTAATTATACAACTTTTTATGGATATATCAATACTTACACGGAAATTTTAATTATTTCTTAATAATTTTGTCAATTTTTTATAGAAATATATATTTTACTAATATTATAAAAAATACCATATTTAACAACTAAATAGTCATTAATATGGTATTTTAATTCATATTGTTTTATATATTAATAATTTTCTGCTTTAAGTTCAAAGAATGCTTTTGGATGTGCACAAACTGGGCAAACTTGAGGTGCTTCTTTTCCAATAACTATATGTCCGCAATTTCTACATTTCCAAATCTTATCTCCATCTTTAGAAAATACTAACCCATCTTCAACATTTGCTAATAATTTTTTATATCTTTCTTCATGCTCTTTTTCTATTTTTGCAACACTTTCAAATAAGAAAGCTATATAATCAAATCCTTCTTCTCTAGCTTCTTTTGCCATTCTATCATACATATCTGTCCATTCAAAGTTTTCACCTTCAGCTGCTGATTTTAAATTATCAGCTGTTGTTGGTATTTCTCCATCATCATGTAATAATTTGAACCATAATTTTGCGTGTTCTTTTTCATTATCTGCTGTTTCTAAAAATATAGCAGCTATTTGCTCATATCCTTCTTTTTTTGCTTTACTTGCAAAATATGTGTATTTATTTCTTGCTTGTGACTCTCCTGCAAAAGCTTCTCTTAAATTCTCCTCTGTTTTTGTTCCTTTTAAATTCATTTTTTATTTACCTCCTAAAATTTTATTTATTTTTTTGTTTACAAGCATCACAAATGCCTTCAAACGTAAAACCTTTTTTTAATATTTCTACATTAGTTTTATCCCTAATTTCTTTTCTTATTCTATTAAAGTTAAAATTATGATCAAAATCAAATACTTTTCCACATTTAGTACAAACTACATGATTATGAATGTCTCTTATATAGTCATATCTATCTGGACCTACGACTGAAGAAATCTGATTTACAATATTATTTTCCACTAGCATTCCTAAATTTCTATATACTGTACTTCTACTTACTGCTGGATCTTTTCCTTTTACTATCATGTAAATCTCTTCTGCTGTTGGATGTGTATATAAAGATTTTATTACTTCAATTATTTCTTCTCTTTGTTTAGAATAATTCTTCATAAGCTTCTCCTTAAAATAGGATTAGTTCCTAATTTATGTATGAATAATATCATATCTATAGAAATAAATCAAGTAAATTTATATTTTTTATTATATAAAATATATAATTATATCTTTATAAGTTTTCTCTTCTAAATAAAATTTTCAATAAAGTTTCATTTTTCCATATTCATCTCATACAAAGGTTTTATTAAAAATAAAAAAGAAAAGTAGTTTTCTACTTTTCCTTTGACTTTAAATAATTAATATGTCCATCTAAATAAAATTTGTCTAGATAAATCCTATCTTCTTCTTCTAAATATAAATGCTCAAAATCTTTTTCTTTTAAATATTCTTCAAAAGTTTTCTCCATTTTATTTTCATCAAACACTATTTCTAAATTAAGCTTTTTAGCATTTTCTTTCATGCCTTCTACTTTTTCACAGTCACAAATATTCATTAAAAACTTTTGCTTATCTACAAATCCTATTTCAACATCTTGCATAACAAAATATTTTACAGCATTTTTCAACTCAGTTTTTATACTTTTATCAGATTTATTTTGTCTATTAATATTAACAGTATATTCATTTTCTAAATCTTTATAGTACTTTTCTGTATCTTTCTTCATTCTCTTTTCAAATATCAAATTGTTTTCACCATTTAATTTATCAAGCACTATTTCTATATTTTCATCATCAACCTTTATGGATTTTGTGTATATGTTTTTATTCCATAAATCCTGACATACTTCTATACACAATTCATTAACATGTTTTTCAATTCCTTCTTTTGCTATTTCATGAATTTGCATTTTTTTTTTGCTAGTTTCTGATGATTTCTCTTTTTCTTCTGATACTACATCAGTTTCTGCTTTTTTCTCTTTCTTTGTAGCCTTTTTCTTTGTTACTTTTGCTTTTGGTTTTTCTTCTGATACTACATCAGTTTCTGCTTCTTTTTCTTCTTTCTTTGTAGCTTTCTTCTTTGCCACTTTTGTTTTTGGTTTTTCTTCTGATGCTACATCAGTTTCTACTTCTTTTTCTTCTTTCTTTGTAGCTTTCTTTCTTGTTACTTTTGCTTTTGGTTTTTCTTCTGATGCTACATCAGTTTCTACTTCTTTTTCTTCTTTCTTTGTAGCTTTCTTCTTTGTTACTTTTGCTTTTGGTTTCTCTTCTAATGCTACATCAGTTTCTACTTCTTTTTCTTCTTTCTTTGTAGCTTTCTTTCTTGTTACTTTGGTTTTTGGTTTTTCTTCTGATGCTACATCAGTTTCTGCTTCTTTTTCCTCTTTCTTTGTAGCTTTCTTTCTTGTTACTTTTGTTTTTGGTTTATCTTCTGATACTACATCAGTTTCTTCTTTTTCTTTTTTATTTGTAGTCTTTTTCTTTGATTTTGAAACTGGCTTTACATCTTCTTCATCAATGTCATCATATAAAACATCAATATATGCACTTAAAAAAGCTGCCAAATCT
>JAAVXQ010000003.1 GCA_022790685.1 Clostridia bacterium | reverse complement strand
TTTATGAATTTGGAAAAAGATATTCAATATATTAAAGGCGTAGGTCCTAAAAAAGCAGAAATTTTAAATAAAATAGGAATATATAATTTAGAAGATTTAATTACTTATTTTCCAAGACAACATGAAGATAGAGGAAATGCAAAAAATATTTCTGAACTTATTGATGGAGAAGAAGCGTTGATATGTGCTTATCCAGTTTCTAGAATGAACGAAATTAAAATTAGAAAAAATTTAACACTTTGTAAATTAATTGTTAGAGATGAAACTGGAACTTGCCAAATTACATGGTATAATCAAAGTTATCTAAAGAATAATTTTAAACCTAATGAAAGATATAAATTTTTTGGAAAAGTTAGCAATAAATATGGAAAAATAGATATGCAATCACCTGTATTTGAAAGTGAAGAAACAAGTAAAAATACTGGAAAAATTATACCTATATATCCACTTACATATAATTTAACACAAAACTCTATAAGAAAAATAATTGAAAATGGACTAAAGGAAGTGGATGGAAAATTAGAAGAAACCTTACCAGATTATATGCTTGATAAATACAAATTATATAATTTAAATGAGGCGATACATCAAATACATTTTCCTGATAGTTTTACATCCTTTAATTTAGCAAGAAAGAGATTAGTATTTGAAGAATTACTATCAATGCAACTAGCTTTACTTACATTGAAAAATAAATATGAAATAAAAAAAGAAGGAATTAAATTTGATAAAGAAGCTAAGATGTCAGATATTATAGATAAAATTCCGTTTAGATTAACAAAAGCTCAAATTAGAGTACTAGAAGAAATCGATAAAGATATGGAAAGTGCAAAACCAATGAATAGACTTTTGCAGGGGGATGTTGGTTCAGGTAAAACAATTGTAGCTATGATTTCAGCTTACAAAGCTGTAAAATCTGGATATCAAGCTACTATAATGGCTCCAACAGCAATACTGGCAGCACAGCATTTAGAATCATTTACTGAAATTTTAAAAGAGTTTAATATAAAATGTGAATTATTAGTAAGTGGAATTTCAAAAAAGAAAAAGGAAGAAATATTAAATAAATTAGCAAGTGGAGAAATAGATATATTGATTGGAACTCATGCTATTTTAGAAGAAAATGTTGTATTTAAGGATTTAGGGTTAGTTATAACAGATGAACAACATAGATTTGGTGTAAGGCAAAGAAGTATAGTAGCAAGCAAAGGAACGAACCCAGATGTATTAGTAATGACTGCTACTCCAATTCCAAGAACTTTAGCACTTATTTTATATGGAGATTTAGATATATCGATAATTGATGAATTACCTCCAAATAGAAAAAAAATAGAAACTTATGCAGTAACAAAAGGAATGGAAAATAGAGTAAATAATTTTGTGTCTAAACAAATAGAAGAAGGCAGGCAGGCTTATATTGTATGTCCATTAGTTGAAGAAAATGAAGAAATAAATGCAAAATCTGTTATCCAACTTGCAGAAGAATATAAAAAAGGTATATTTAGTAATTATAAAGTAGAATACTTACATGGAAAAATGAAACCCAAAGAGAAAGATAGTATAATGGAAGAATTTAAAAATGGAAATATTGATATTTTAATTTCTACTACTGTTATAGAAGTAGGTGTAAATGTACCAAATAGCAATATAATGATTATTGAAAATGCAGAAAGATTTGGATTAGCACAGCTACATCAATTAAGAGGAAGAGTAGGTCGTCGGAGAATATCAATCTTATTGCATTTTAAAATATTCACGGAAACTCTAGCAATATTAAAGAAAGAATGAAAGTAATTTCAAGTACAAATGATGGTTTTATAATTTCTGAAAAAGACTTAGAATTAAGGGGAAGTGGAGAATTTTTTGGAACTAAACAACATGGAATTCCTGAATTTAAGATTGCAAATTTATTTGAAGATATACAAATATTAAAAGGTGTGCAAGCCATTTCACTAGAAATAATAAATAAAGATCCGCTACTAGAGAGTAAAGAAAATGAAAGATTAAAAAAATTAGTGGACAATAAGTTTAAAAATAGAATAGAAATATAAAATTAAAAGTCAATTGATGTAGAAAAAAATAGAAGCATATGTTAAAATAATGTTCAGGACTTATGTTATATACATAAAATACATAGGTATTACATATAGATTATAATTAATTAATGTAGAATAAAAAATGGAGGGAGACATTATGACAGAAAAGACATTTACAAGATTTCTTACAGCTGTGACATTTGTTTTATTAATGATGCTGATTCTCATGCCGAACGCAAATGCAAGAAGTAATGTGTATGATATTTGCGAAGAAATCTGTACAGAAGACTATTATTATGATCAACTTTCTGGAAAAGAAATGGAGTTCTATAATAGGATAAAAGATTCTCGGAGTGAGTTTATAGCAAATGAAAAGGTATATTTGGGAACTATAAGTTGCAAACAAAGTGAAGTATATGATGTAGTAAAAAGCGTTGTTGGAAATGCACTCAAAAGTTATTTGTGTGATAATCCAGAAGCTAGCCTGTGGATTGATGTAGGATCATCATATGGAATTTCTTATAGTAAAAACATAGACGAAAATGAAATCTCAGAGTTTTCGATATATATAATGCCTTCAAAGAAAAGCGATAAAAGGTATCATAATTTTAATGATTCTGATGAAATAGAAACAGCTTTAGAGGAGGTAGAAAAAGTTACTAAAGAATTTGTTGAAAGCTTATCTGAGATGAGTGATGAGGAAAAATTATTTAGAATTCATGAATGGCTTTTAGATGGACTTAAGTATGATGAATCTGCACCAAATACACAAAATATATATGGAACAATTATTGAAAAAAGGGCTGTTTGTGGTGGTTTTTCCTACGCATTTAAATATGTAGCAGATCTTGCTGAGATACAAGTTGTAACCACAATAGGAGAAGTTAATACATCAAGGCCTCATGCTTGGAACTATGTATATATGAATGGAAAGTGGTATATTACAGATATTACAGCAAGTTTGCAATATAAAGAAAATGGAACAGACTACTTTATACTTTCTTACTATTTAGGTGGTAAG
The DNA here is from genome assembly GCA_022790685.1 of Clostridia bacterium. GTDB lineage: Bacteria > Bacillota > Clostridia > TANB77 > CAG-508 > Scatovivens. The sequence goes on along the minus strand of JAAVXQ010000003.1, from coordinate 7,146 downwards.
AAAGATGATTTCTTAAAAGACCTAATTGATATATTTTGTGGTAATGATTTGTTAGAAAAATCATATATAATGTTACCACTAGAAAAAGCAGAAGGGGTATATACGCCTTGTAGCTATTTGAATGTGCCTAAGAAATATAAATAGGCTTTTTACACTTTATATTACCTTTTATTATATAGAACATAAAATAAATTGAAAAAACCAATTTTGCCCATATCGCAGTTTTTGCGATGTGGGATTTTTTATTTAAGATGGTATTTATATCAAAAAATATAAAATTAATGTTTTATTATAATAGTATAAAAAATTCTAAATGCTTAGTATTATTAGTTATTTGTTGACAAATACTAATAAAAATAATAAAATAAGTATACTAATTTTAAGAGAAAAAAGAGGATGTATAAATAATGAAAAATTTTTTACTTTTTATTGGAATAATGGCATTAGTATTTGGAATAAAATTTATATATGATGCACGTCCAATAGTAAAAAAATACTTTAGTTTTGGAGATAAAAATGATGCAACTTCTGGACTAAAAATGTTTGGATTTTTATGTGTATTAATAGGCTCTATAATAATGTATTTTAACTTTTAAAATAAAACTAAAGAAAATTTAAGGAGAGAAATGTTTATGAAAATTGTATATAAAGATAAAGAATATGAAGTTACAGAAGGAATGACTTTAAAAGAAGCTTTTAAAGATGAAATTCAGAATTTTGATATAGATATTATAGCTGCAAGATATAATAATGAAATAACATCTTTAAATCAACCAATAAAATACAATGGAAAAGTAGATTTTATAGATAGGACAGATAGAGATGGAAGAATAATATATATAAGAGGTCTTTTATATATTATGAGTAAAGCTTTTTCAGAAGTATATCCAGAAGTGCTACTTACAGTAAACTATCAATTATCAAATGCTATGTTCTGTGAAGTTGATAATATGGCTATTTCAGAAGAAGTAATTAAAAATGTTAAAAATAAAATGGATGAAATTATTGCAAAAGATATAGAGATAAAAAAAGTAATAATGTCACAAGAAGAGGCTGAGGAATTTTACAAAAAAGAAGCAACTTTAAAAGGAAGACTTCAAACAGATATTGATAAAGACAAGGTGTCTTTGTATTATTGTGAAGATTATTATAATTATTTTTATGGAACAATGCCAATATCAACAGGTTTTGCTAAATTTTATGACTTATGTACATATAAAGATGGATTTTTAGTAAAATATCCAAGTACATCAGATCCAAATTCTGTACCAGATATAAAACATACATTAAAGTTAATATCTGCTATGGAAGAATATGATGATATTTATAAAATATTTAAAATAAATACAGTGCATAGATTAAATAAAAAAATAAGAGAAGGAAAAGAAAAAGAACTTATACTTTTTTCAGAAGCTATACATGAAAATAAAATTACAGAAATTGCTCAGAAAATACAAAATAGAGAAAATGTTAGAATGGTTCTTATTGCAGGACCATCTTCATCAGGTAAAACAACTTTTGCTGGAAAACTTGGTATGGCACTTAGAGTACATGGAATGAAACCTGTTACAATATCTGTAGATAATTATTTTGTAGAAAGAGAAGATAATCCTAAAGATGAATTTGGAAATTATGATTTTGAATGTATAGAAGCTTTAGATATAGAACTATTTAATAAACAATTAGTTGATTTACTTTCAGGAAAAGAGGTTTTGCTACCTACTTTTGATTTTACAACTGGACATAAAGTGTATAAAGGAAATACTCTAAAATTGCATGAAGATGAAATCCTTGTTATAGAGGGAATACATTGTTTGAATGATAAATTAACAAACCAAATTCCTAAAGAAAATAAATTTAAAGTGTATATAAGTGATTTAACTGTATTAAACATAGATTACTATAATAGAATATCTACTACAGATACAAGACTTATAAGAAGAATTGTAAGAGATTATCAGTTTAGAGGATATTCTGCACTTAAAACTCTTGAAATGTGGTATTCTGTAAATAGAGGAGAACAAAAGAATATATTCCCATATCAAGAAGAGGCTGATTGTATGTTTAATTCTTCTATTGTATATGAACTTTCAGTACTAAAAAAATATGCACTACCATTATTAGAAGAAATAGATAATACACATAAAGAATATAGTGAAGCCAGAAGATTGATAGTAATGCTTAAATATTTTGAAGATGTTAATGAAAAGTATATTCCTAATAATTCTTTACTTAGAGAATTTATAGGAGGAAGTCTTTTTGAATAAGATAAGAGGTAAGAAATGCCAAATTTTACAGTTATAGATGAAGAATTTGAATGTGAAAATTGTGGAAAACATGTAAATAAATTAGGATATTCCTGTAGAAATCATTGTCCATATTGTTTACATTCTAAACATGTAGATATAAATCCAGGTGACAGAGAAGAAAGTTGTCATGGAGTTTTAGAGCCAATTGCTCTTGAAGTGGATAGTAAAAAAGGATATGTTATTATCTTTAAGTGCAAAAAGTGTGGAGCTATAAGAAAAAATAAAGTGGCAGAGGATGATAATATGGATTTAATAATAAGTTTAAGTGCAAGACACTAAATATAGAGGAAGTTATAATGAGGGAAGAAAAAGGAAATAAAAAAGAAAGAAATTTAAAAAAGAGTTTTCTAAGATTGTTTCTTGTTGTACTAATAATATTTTGGACAATATTTGTATATGGTTTATCACATCAAACGGGAACAGAATCTAGTGGATTAAGTAGAAAGATTGCAGGAATATTTTTTAAGTCTGAGGAAATGATAGATACTTTTGAACCGATAATTAGAAAGTTAGCACATTTTTCAGAATATGCCTTAGGTGGATTTTTATTTTATTCATTGTTTAGCACATACACATATACTATAAAACAAAAATCAATTATTTCTTTAGCTTTAGGTATATGGTATGCTTCATTAGATGAAATTCATCAATTATTTATACCTGGTAGAAGTGGTAATGTGATAGATGTTGGAATAGATTCGCTAGGCGTATTGTTTGGAATATTGTTCTCAATAGTATTCTATAAAATTATTCAAAACATAAATATAAAGTTGAAGGAAAGGCAAGAAGAGAGAAAGAGTGAATAATAAGAAAATTATAAATGCTGTAAAGGTATTTTTAAGTTTATTAATGATATTATGGATTATTGCTGTTTATGTTTTATCTAGCCAAAGTGGAGATGAATCTCGGAAACTTAAGTAGTATGTTTATTGAAAAAATATTAGAAGTAAAAGATAAAATAACTAAAAATGGAAATCAAGAAACAGAAATAAGTAATAAAAGTAATTTGAATCAAATAAATGATAAAGAATCTAAAAAAGAAGAAAATATAGTAAGTAATCAAAGTAATGTTATAAGTAAAAACAGAATACAAAAATGGCAAAAAGTAACACGAAAAATGGCACATTTTACAATATATGCTATAGGTGGATTTGTAATGTATTGTATAACAGCTATATATTCCGAAAATGAAAAGGTTACTTTAAGAAAAATATTAATAACAGTATCATTTGGAGTTATATATGCTATTTTTGATGAGATACATCAGTTTTTTTCTGATGGAAGAACACCTAAAGTATTTGATGTAATAATTGATACAGCAGGTATAATATCAGGTTTAGTCATTGCGATTGTAGCAATATTTATATTAAGTAAAACCATTAATTATATATATGAAAGAAGGAAAAATTAGATGATTAATTTTAAACTAATAATTGGAGAGAAAATAGCCAATACTATAAATGAAGATATAAATGAAATAGCTAGTTATATAGAAGTTCCTCCAAATAAAGAAATGGGAGATTATGCATTTCCTTGTTTTAAACTTGCAAAGACTTTAAAAAAAGCACCTCCTATGATAGCAGAAGAATTAAAAAATAAAATAGAAATAGATGAAAACATAGAAAAAATTGAAATTGCAGGGGGATATTTAAACTTTTATATAAATAAATTAAAATTATCAGAAGAAACATTAAAAGAATTTGAACTAAAACAAGAAAGATATGGTTCAAGTGCTTATGGTGATGGAAAGAATGTAATAGTAGAATTTTCATCTCCTAATATAGCAAAACCATTTCATATAGGCCATTTAAGAACAACGGTAATAGGTTCAGCATTATATAATGTTTATAAATTTTTAGGATATAATACAACAGCAATTAATCATTTAGGAGATTATGGAACACAATTCGGAAAATTAATAGAAGGTTATAAGAGATGGGGAAACGAATATAACATAGATGAAAATCCTATAGATGAACTTATGAAAATATATGTAAGAATAAATGAGCTTTGCAAAGAAGATGAAAGTGTATTAGAGGCTTGTAGAGAAAATTTTAGACTTTTAGAAGAAAATGATGAATATTGCAAAAATCTTTGGGAAAAATTTAGAGATGTAAGTTTAAAGGAATTTCAAAGAATATATGATTTACTTGGAGTGCATTTTGATTCACTAAAAGGAGAAGCTTTTTATACAGACAAGATGGATGAGGTAGAAAATATTCTTGAAAAAGCGGGAGTTATTACAGAATCACAAGGATCTAAGATTGTTGATTTAGAGGATAAAGGATTAGGTGTATGTATAATTCGTAAATCAAATGGATCATCAATATATGCAACTAGAGATTTAGCAGCAATAAGATATAGAGCAAAAGAATATGACTTTGACAAATGTTTATATGTTGTTGCATATGAGCAAGCTTTGCATTTTAGACAAATATTTGAAGTGGCAAAACATTTAGATATTCCTGAAAAATGTCAAAAAGGATTAGAGCATGTACAATATGGAATGACAAGACTTACTACTGGAAAAATGTCAACAAGAGAAGGAAATGTTATAAAAGTTGAAGATTTATTAAAAGAATCAATTGAAAGAGTGGAACACATAATAGAAGAAAAAAATCCAGAAATGGAAAACAAAAAAGCAGAAGCTAAAAAAATTGGAATAGGAGCAGTAATATTTAATAACCTTTGTACTACCTTAATAAAAGATCAAGTTTTTGACTGGAATGCAGTTTTAAACTTTAATGGTGAAACAGGGCCATATATCCAATATGTTTATGTTAGAACTAAAAGTGTATTAGAAAAAGCAGGGTATTTGCCAAGTTTTGAAGAGGTTGATGTAAAACTATTACAAGATAAAGAAAGTTTAAATATTATTTCTAACCTTTATGAATTTGAAAATGTTTTAAAATCAGTAGTAGACAAAAATGAAACCTCATTTCTAACTAGATACCTAATAGAATTAGGACAAAGTTATAGTAATTTTTATAATGAAAATAAGATTATTTGTGAAGATAATAAAAAACTTCAAGATGCTAGAGTGTATTTAAGTGTTGCAGTAGGAACTGTTCTTAAAACAGGAGCAAAGCTTTTAGGTATTGAAATGCCTAATAAAATGTAATTTTAGAAAGAGAGTGAAAAATTAGTGATTGATGAAAGATTAAAAAAATTAGCTAGAGGACTAGTAAACTATAGTGTTAGATTAAAAGAAAATGAAAATGTGTTAATAAATTTATCAGGAGAGGACTCATATACTTTAGGAACAGAGCTTGTTAAAGCTGTATATGAAGCTAAAGGAAATCCATTTGTAAAAATCCAAAATGAAAATATTACAAATGCACTTTTAAAAAATAGTAATAAAGAAATGCTAAATTTAAGAAGAAAATTAGAGCTTGAAGAAATGAAGAATATGGATGCATATATTGCAGTAAGTGCTTCAAATAATATTTCTGAACAAAGTAATATATCTTCTGAAAAAATGGAATTATATGAAAAAGAATATCTAGAAGATGTATTAAATGAAAGAGTTGATAATACAAAATGGGTTATTTTAAGATATCCAAATAGTTCAATGGCACAGCTTGCAGGTATGAATACAGAAGAATTTGAAGATTTTTATTTTAATGTATGTAATTTAGATTATAGCAAAATGAACAGTGCAATGGATAGTTTAAAAGAACTTATGTCAAAAACAGATAAAGTGCATATTGTTGGACCTGGAACAGATTTAAGTTTTTCTATTAAAGGAATGGGTGCTATAAAATGTGCAGGGGAATTTAATATTCCAGATGGTGAAGTTTACTCAGCTCCAATAAAAGATTCTGTAAACGGAAAAATATCATATAATGCAATTTCTAACTACAGAAATTTTAATTTTACTGATGTGATTTTAGAATTTAAAGATGGAAAGATTATAAAAGCAACAGCAAATAATACAGAAAAAATTAATCAAATATTAGACACAGATGATGGAGCAAGATATATAGGAGAGTTTGCAATTGGAGTAAATCCATATATTACAAAACCAATGAATGACATATTATTTGATGAAAAAATAGCTGGAAGTTTTCACTTTACACCAGGAAGAGCTTATCAAGATATGTTTAATGGTAATGTTTCTGCAATTCACTGGGACTTAGTTTGTATTCAAACTCCAGAATATGGTGGTGGAGAAATTTACTTTGATGATGTGTTAATTAGAAAAAATGGAAGATTTGTACTTCATGAACTAGAAGGGCTAAATCCTGAAAATTTAATGTAAATATAAAAAAGCCACTTTAAAAATTATTAAATCTTAAAGTGGTTTTTTATTTATATTTTAAAAATTTATATATATTAAAAGAAAAAGCTGCCCATAAGAAAGACAGCTATAGACGCACAAATTATTGTACAAAAAGAAGATTTTAGACATGAATTTTAGACATATATTCATTTTTTTAAAATATTGGTAGAATTGTTTTGTTGCTCTACAAGTCTGTTACGTAAATCTCCATTTCTAAAAAGATGTTCTCCAAGTTTTTTACGTATAACAGGACAAAGAGGGGTACATGAGTTTCTAGGACAAAAATCCTTACCTACTAAACCATGAATGCAACTCATCATATTTTTTAATCCCTTCTAATTTTTTTATAAATATTATAAATAGTTTTTTGTAAAAATACAATACAAATATTAAAAAGAGGTGTAAAAAATGGCAGGATATTTAATACATATAATAATAGGAGAAGAATATATTAAAAAACATATAGTAGAAAATGAAGAAGAATTTATAAAAGGAACTATATATCCAGACAGTGTAAAAATAAAAGGAGAAACTCATTATTCGCCTTTTTATAGT
>JAAVXQ010000072.1 GCA_022790685.1 Clostridia bacterium | reverse complement strand
AGCATCTGTATGTGGACTTGGACAATCAGCACCAAACCCAGTTTTAAGCACAATTAAATATTTTAGAGAAGAATATAGAGAACATATTGACTTTAAAGAATGTAAAGCTAGAGAATGTAAAGCATTAGTTAATTTACATATTGACTCAGAAAAATGTAAAGGATGTGGATTATGTAAGAGAAATTGTCCAGTAGGAGCAATTTCAGGAGAGCCAAAACAGGTACATGAGATAGATAAAAATAAATGTATTAAATGTGGATTCTGTCTAAGCAAATGTCCTTTTAAAGCAATAGAATAATAAGATAATATAAAGATCTAAAATAAAATTTTAGGAGGTTAAAATGTCAGAAGAAAAGAAAATGATTCATTTAACTATAAATAATAAACCAGTAGAAGTAGAAGAAGGAACAACAATACTTCAAGCTGCAAAAAAAATAAATATAGACATACCAACATTATGCTTTTTAAAGGATATAAACGAAATTGGAGATTGCAGAATTTGTGTTGTAGAAGTAGAAGGAAAACGTGGATTTGCAACTTCATGTATTCAAAAAGTAGAAGAAGGTATGGTAGTGCATACTAGTACACCAGCAGTTATAGAGGCAAGAAGAGTAGTACTTGACTTAATTATCTCAAATCATGATAGGGAATGTTTAACATGTACAAGAAATGGAAATTGTGAGCTTCAAAAATTAGCAGTAGAATTTAATGTACAAAAAATAGAATATGCAGGAGAAAGAAATCGTCATGAAATTGATGAAATTTCTCCATCAATAGTAAGAGATTTTAATAAATGTATTTTGTGTAGAAGATGTATATCTACTTGTAAGAAGGTTCAAGGAATAGGAGCAATAGATTGCATAAATAGAGGTTTTGAATCTTGTATATCTACATATAATGATAATAGCTTAAATGATGTAAACTGTACTTTTTGTGGTCAATGTATAGAAGCTTGTCCAGTAGGTGCACTTAAAGAAAAAGATAGTACAGAAATTGTATGGGAAAAATTAAGAGATGATAGTTCTTATGTAGTAGTACAAACAGCACCTGCTGTAAGAGTGGCTTTAGGAGAGGAATTTGGATTACCAATTGGAACTAATGTACAAGGAAAAATGGTATCAGCCTTAAAACATATGGGATTTGATAAAGTATTTGACACAAATACGGGAGCAGATTTTACTATAATAGAAGAAGGAAATGAGTTTTTAGAAAGATTTACAAAAGGTGGAACTCTTCCAATGATTACCTCTTGCTCACCAGGTTGGGTTAAATATATAGAAATGAATTATCCAGACTTATTACCACATGTGTCTAGTTGTAAATCTCCACATCAAATGTTTGGTGCATTAATAAAATCATATTATGCTGAAAAAATGAATATAGATCCAAGCAAAATATTTGTAGTATCTGTAATGCCATGTATAGCTAAAAAGTTTGAAAGAACAAGAGATGATATGCAAGGAGTAGCTGGATATGATGATGTTGATAGCGTAATAACAACAAGAGAGCTTGCAAGAATGATTAAACAAGCACATATAGAATTTGTTGAACTTGAAGATGCAAGCTTTGATGATCCAATGGGAGAAGCTACAGGAGCAGCTGCAATATTTGGAACAACAGGTGGTGTTATGGAAGCAGCTTTAAGAACTGTTCAAGAAAAAGTTACAGGAAATCATTTTGAAAAATTAGAATATGAGCAAGTTAGAGGTGAAGAAGGAATAAAAAGAGCAGAAGTAGATATGAATGGACAAAAAGTAAAAGTAGTTGTTGCTTCTGGTTTAAAAAATGCACAGATTATTATGGAAGAAATAAAATCTGGAAAGGCAGATTATCAATTTGTAGAGATTATGGCTTGCCCAGGTGGATGTATAATGGGAGGAGGTCAACCTATTCGTACATCAAAAGAAAGAGCTAATATAGATATAAGAGGAAAGAGAGCTGCTGCCTTATACTCAATAGATGAAAAAAGTACTATAAGAAAATCACATGAAAATCCAGTGGTAAAGAAAATTTACGAAGAATATTTAGGAGAACCAGGTGGACATAAGGCACATGAACTTTTACATACAACATATGAGAAAAAAGAAAAATATAAATTAAATAATCAATAATTTTGTAAAAAATCAATAAAAATACACCTAAGATATTAGATAAAACTAATATTTAAAGGTGTATTTTTTATATTTTAAGAAATACTTTTATGCAAAATGATTATCATAAAATATTTATAGAAAAGCTATAGATATTAAATTAATATGAAAGTATAAATAACAGAAAGTATTCCTTGAAGAAGTTTTCCATAAAAATATGGTTTTATGGATATTTTTTCTTTAGCAATTATACTATACACTTGAAGTAACACTGATATTCCGCCAAAACCTAGAATAAAGGAGGTAATCATTATACTCATTTTAGGATAAACATAAAAGTATTTTGAAGATAGATTAACTCCATTTGTAAGTTCCATAATTCCATAAAAAAAGCTATTTAATATTTCTTCATTAAATCCCAGAAAACTTAAAGAATGTGTTATATTTGTTACTATTCCAGAAGCTTCTAAAATAGAGATAATTACAGAAAATAGAACAATAAATCCTCCTATATTTAAAAGGGTTAATATAGATTTTTTTATAGCTTCGCCTAGTATTTCTCCAAATTCTGATATTTTAATTAATTTGTTTTCTTCATTATTTTCTTTATAAGGATATGAAAGTGTATAGTTTGAAAAGTCAGGAATATTTTTTTTCCAAAATCTAAAAAGAATTCCCACAGAAAGAGAAGCAAGAATGTGTGATACAAGTAAAATAGTTCCTATTTTTTTATCATTATATAGAGCTATTCCAACAGTTGCTAAAATAAATAGAGGACCAGAATTATTTGTAAAAGATATTAATCTTTCTGCTTCTGTTTTAGAAATTCGTTTTTCTCTTTTTAAATCGCAAACTACTTTTGCTCCAATAGGATAACCACTTATAGTTCCAAGTATAATAGCAATAACACTTTCTCCCGGAATGTTAAATATAGGCTTTACAAATTTATTTAAAAATCTGCCTAAAATATTTATAAAATTTGTCTTAAGAAGTAGTTCAGTAGCAACGAAAAAGGGAAAGAGAGTAGGAAGAACAGAAGTTGCAAATAAGGCTAGTCCATTTCTAGCTGCTACTAAATTTGTTCCTGAAAACAATATAAGACAAATTGTAAATATAATAAAAACACATGTAAATAGATATTTCTTTAAATTTATTACTAAAAAATTCATATTTATATATACCCCCTAAAAGATACCTTATAAAAATATATATGCTATAAAAATTTTTTTATGAGTTATTTTTATGTTTTATGCAATAATAAAATAAAACAATTGAAAATATACATAATATATGATATAATTTATAACCGTAATTAAAAAATACAAAATTAAGGAGATATAATATGAATTCACTATTAAAAGTAGTGCCTAATTTTAAAAAGTTTAATGATTATATATTTGACATAAAAAAAGGCACAACTCCAATAATGCTCTCTGGCTTAACAGATGTAGGAAAAGTTCATATGGCATATGCAACGAAATTCTATACGGAAAAGCCGATTTGCATTATAACATATAATGAAATGCAAGCTAAAAGAATTATAAAAGATTTAGATTATTTTGGAGAAACAATTAGATTTTTTCCAAAAAGAGATGTAATAAGTTTTGATTATATAGCTGAAAGTAAAGATGTTTTATATGAAAGAATAGCTGTACTTAATGATATAGAAAAAGGAAAAAATAAAATAATAGTTACAACAATAGAAGCTACTATGCAAAAAATGATATCTAAAGAAAGTCTATATAAACATAAAATGCATTTAAAAGTAGGTGACCAGCTAGACTTAGAGATGCTTAAAGAAAAATTGGTTTTATTAGGTTTTGATAGATATGACATTATAGAAGGAAGAGGTCAATTTAGTGTAAGAGGTGGAATTGTTGATATTGCTACTTCCAGAAAAAGTGGTGTTAGAATAGAATTTTGGGGAGACGAAATTGATTCTATTAGAAAATTTAGTATAGCAAGCCAAAGAACTACGGAAATGCTAAAAGAAATAGACATATATCCATCTTATGAATTTGTTTTAGAAACAGATATAAATAAAATATGTGAGAATATTGAAAATAAAGTATACAATAAAAGCTTAAGAGAAAAAGCCCAAGAAGATATAGAACAAATAAAAAATGGTGAATTCATATCAAAAATAGATAAATATTTTAATGATTTTTATGAAAAAACAGAAACTGTATTAGATTATTTAAATAATGATTATATAATATTTATAGATGAAATTGAAAAAATAAAAGCAAGAGCGGAAAGTATAACAAAAGATAATGAAGCTTTGATAAAAGATTTTATTGATAGAAATAAAATTGCTCCAGGAATACTTACAGAAATGAAAGATTATAATAATTTTTCAGAAAAGCTTCAGAATAAGCAATCTATCTACTTAGAAAAACAGGATATAGGTTTTGTAGATAAACAAAGTATGCATGCAAAAAGAAACGGATATAGCTTTAGCTATAGGGAGGTCAACTTTTTTCGTAGTTCAATGGATTTATTGTTTCAGGAATTACAAGAAGCAACTAAAGGAGGAAAAGAAACAGTAATCCTTGGCGGAAGCACGGAAAATTGCAAGAAAATATCTAGTTTATTATTTGAAAGAAATATAGTAAATACTTATAAAGAAATTTTAGAAGATGAAGAACTAGCTCCTGGGAGTATAACAATTACTCCAGGGGCTTTATCTGCTGGTTTTGAAATTAAAGAGCTAAACTTATTGGTGGTATCTACTGAGGAAATGTTTGAAACCAAAAGAAAGAAAACTAAATCTTCTATAACTTTTAAAGATGGAGAAAAAGTTGTATTTGCAGATTTGAAAGAAGGAGACTACATTGTTCATAGAATACATGGAATAGGACAATATATTGGAGTAAATACAATAAAGGCAGATGGAATAACCAAAGACTATATAAAAATTAAGTATAAGGATGAGGATATATTATATGTTCCAACAAATGCATTAGACAATATCAGAAAATATGTTGGACCAGAAAAAATAGGGCCTAAACTTAATAGATTAGGTTCTAAAGATTGGGAAAAAACAAAAGCAAAAGTAAAAAATAATTTAAGACAGGTGGCAGAAGAACTTATAGAGTTATATGCAAAAAGGCAAAAGATGCAGGGTTATGCTTTTTCAAAAGATACTTCATGGCAACAAGAATTTGAAAATAGTTTTCCATATGTAGAAACTGATGATCAGTTAAGATGTATAGAAGAAGTAAAAAAAGATATGGAAAATGTAAGACCTATGGATAGACTGTTATGTGGAGATGTTGGATATGGAAAAACAGAAGTTGCAATAAGAGCTGCTTTTAAAGCTGTAATGGATCAGAAGCAAGTGGTTTATTTAGTACCAACTACCATACTTGCTACTCAGCAATATGAGAGCTTTGCGGATAGAATGAAAGAATATCCTATAAAAGTAGAGGTTTTAAATAGATTTAAAACCAAAAAAGAACAGACAGAAATTTTAAAAAAATTAGAACTTGGAGAAATAGATGTATTAGTGGGTACTCATAGAGTATTAAGTAAAGATGTAAAATTTAAAAATTTAGGTTTTCTTATTATAGATGAAGAGCATAGATTTGGAGTTAAAGATAAAGAGAAAATAAAAGAATTAAAAAATAATATAGATGTTCTTACAATGACGGCTACTCCAATTCCAAGAACACTTCATATGTCTGTTGTTGGAATGAGAGATATGTCTGTAATATATGAACCACCACAAGATAGAATACCAGTTCAGACATATGTTTTAGAATATGATAAAGAAGTAATAAAAGAAGCAATTACTAGAGAACTAGAAAGAGATGGTCAGATATTTTATTTATTTAATAATGTTGAAGGGATAATAAAAAAAGCGGATGAGATAAATAAATTAGTACCAGAAGCGAAAGTAGATTTTGCACATGGAAAAATGAATGGTGCAGAACTTGAAAATATAATGCAAGATTTTATAGATAAAAAGACTAATGTATTAGTTTGTACAACTATATTAGAATCAGGTATAGATATCCCAAATGCTAATACTATAATTGTT
>JAAVXQ010000071.1 GCA_022790685.1 Clostridia bacterium | reverse complement strand
CCATACATTCTGTATAGCATTTGAACCCAATCTTGAGATTCAGTGCCACCAGCTCCAGGATGAAGAGTTATTATTGCATTATTAGTATCATATTTTCCAGAAAGTAAAGTTTCAATTTCTAATTTTTCTAAATCAGCAGATAATTTTTTAGAGGTTCTTAATAAATCTTTTGCAAGTTCTTCATCAAGTTCTATTAGTAAAAGTTCATTCATTTCGGTTAAACTAGAAAGTTCTTGTTTTAAATTATCAAAAATTTGTACTTTTTTTTGTAGTTTTTTTAATTTAGAAAATATAATACTAGATTCGTCTATATTTGACCAAAAGTCAGCTTTTAAGGTCTCTTTTTCTAAATCAGATATTTCTTTTTTTAATTCATCTATTTTTAAAGTTTTATTTATATTTATTAATTTTTCTTTCAAATTGGATAAGAATCTGGCATTTTCTTCAAGTTCAATCATATTATAAAAATTAATTTCCTTTCAAGTTATTTTCCGTAATATCTAAGATTTTTAATTTTTTATTACATTCTTTAATAAGTTCCATATTTTTTTGTCTCATAGCATCTTTTAAATCATTTTTTGTTGTTTCTTTTAGAAAAGTAAGTTTTTCCATATCGCCTTTTGCTTCTTCTAGTAACTGTTCAAAGCTTTTTTCTTTTAGCATAGATCTTAGTTGATTTTGAGGTTTTTTCTTTTCTTCTTGTTCTTTAATTTGCCTTTCTTCTTTTAAAATGTTAGTTTCTTCTTTTATAAGCTTATAAAGCCAAAAAACTATTCCAATTACTAAAAGTAAAATCACTATTATAATAAAAATTATCATATAAATTCTCCTTTTATTTTTTTAACTAATGATATTATTATATTTACTTAAATAGTATTTGTCAATATTTCGAAAAATAGAAAAAATATATAAAGGTAAAACTAAATAACTTTTTTTATTTTCTAATAGTTCAAATAATTTAAGAGGATTTTTTTATTTACTAATTATAGGAAGGTTTTTATATTATAGTGATTTTCTATAATATAAACTAGGGAGCTATGCACTTTCGTACATAGCTCCCATAGCCCTTAAGGCTCTATCACAAAGCCTTAAATAAGATTCAGTCCAAATAACCCATTATATAGACAATAGGTGTCTGCTGATCGCCACTTCCGCTGGTAAGATCTGCGGCAGAAGCAATGATGTCAGTTTTCTGCCGAGGAGTTGTCCCCAAAGAAGCTTCTCCTGTGATGTCAGCATTAGCAATGCGCTCTTTTTTTGCCTTAGCGATAATCTTTTCGATTTCTGCAGAAGAAAGACCCGCATGCTGACTCGCCAGAAACTTGAGTTTTACTTCCTCAGGTGTTCCACGAAGACCTGACGTTGCGCCCAGTGTCGAGATAGGATCGGCCAGCTCCCAAATTTCCCCTACAGGATCTTTGAAAGCACCGTCGCCATACACCATTACCTCAACATGAACGCCATAGTATTTCATGATCTGTGCTTGTACTTCCTCAACAAACTGCTGGCAGTCACGGGGCATAAGCTTGAGGCATCCGTTGGCCATCATATTGCTACCATAAAGGCCGTATTCAGGGCTATAGCCAGAGCCATTTATGGATTCGTTGAGGATATCTGCCAAAGTGAAAACTCTCATATCATTTCCACACTGGTAGATCTGCTGTTTGTGAAGCTTGCGCTTGCCCTCACGGATGGTGCATACAATTACGTTTTTGCTCATGTCACATACGGATTTGGGATCATTGGCAAGAACTACATTTGCTTTGCCATTACAGGCGAGCTGAAATTCTTCGATGTAATCCTTGCCAGTGAAAATGTGATGAGGCTTGTCAAAATGCTGGTACCAGTCTGATGCTGTGAAGATGTCTTCGTAGGGATTGACGCCAGAGGTCATGAGAGCTTCATCAGAAATCAGTCGGTTTCCTACTTCATCACAAGGATACTGCAGGACGATGTTAATCCTCTTGATTTCATCCATTGCTGCAATGGCGCGCGGAATGTTCATAAAGCGGTTACGGCTCTGGATAGGAAACAGCAGGGTAATATCGCTCTGGCCCGGAAATTTCCTGGCGATGTCCGCCTGGATGTCTTCGGGAGAAGCATAGTTTCCCTGTGCAATCGCAACCACAGCCTCGGTGAAAGCAATTACAGCATTCGTATGGAAATGCTTCACAGCTTTCAGACAGGAGTTGATTCCAATCTGTATCAAAGGATCTCCTGTCTGGATGATGGGGGTTTTTACACCCACAAGCATCCGCCCTATGTGTTCTGTGTTTAGGGTGATTTGTTTCATCATGTTTTTACCTCCTAAGTCTAGTGTTGGTTTTTTGCTTCTAACAATCAGAATCGATTGCAAGGTAATTTTATCATCTTGAGTTGTTATTGTCAACCAATTATTGTAAACTAATCATATTATTAGAAAAATATATGAACTTTTTTCATAACTTAAAAATAGATGGAAAAAATCTTCCATCTATTTTTTTAAATAATAATTAACTTAAATATGAGGTCTCTCCCTCTTCTTCACATACTTTATGATTTCTAGAAATAATATGATTGACTTCACAATATTTATCTTTAAAGCTTTGTTCGTCTTTCAGTAAATTTCTCATATCATTTAAAAAAGTCTTATATATATTGTCTTCTAAAAACATATTTTCAGGATTTTCCATACTATATCTTTTAGACAATCTTTTAAAAGTATAATCTAAATAGTCTTCTATATTTTCTTCTGGCATTTTAGCTTTGGCAACAAAAAAGCTTCTAATAAATACAATTTCTATTCTAGTATTTCTATCTGCTGAAGAAATTAATTTGCCATAAATAGTTCTAGGATTATCCTCTTTTGAAGAACGATGATCTTCTATAGCATCTTTTATAATATTTCTTTGTTCATCTGTAAAATATTTTTTCATATTTTCATCTTTAATAAAAATATCTGCAGCAAGTTTTTCATGAATATCACTATTAATATATTTACCTAAGTCATGGCAAGCTGATATTGCATAAATCATATTTTTATCTAAATGTAGCTTCATAGTATCATTTAGAGCAAAAGATCTTCTTATAACTTCTCTAATATGAATTATTCCATGAGCTTTGTCATTCGGTTCATATTTTGGAAAGATACATTCTTCTATATAGTTTTTTAAATCTTCTCTTACCTCTTTTGTATAATAATCATATTCATTAATATTTATTGCTTTTAATACTTTATTTCTAATTGTTTCAAACATTTCATCACTATCACATTTAGAATATACAGTATATAATAATTCATCTAGTGACATATTAGGATTTTTTTCTTTTATAGCTTCAAATAATTGTTTTAGCTCATTTTCTTCCATATTTATATACCTCTACTTTTAAGTAATATTAACAGTACTGATAATTTTCTATTTTTCTTGACTACTATCATCTTTTTCTAATGTTGAAAGCTCTAATTCTTCAAGTATTGATTTAGCTAATGAGGAAATTGAGGGTTCATCATAAGTATTAATAAATATTTTATTAAATTTATATCTTTGATAATCTATACTAAACTTATCTCTTCTATCTAATCTTTTTGTATCCTGTAAATTGTCTCTTCTAATAACAGCCTGTTTTCTTAAAGAATCATTATATGGTAGTAAAAGGACAGTATAATCGCATAAACTAAATAAATTAGTTTTAGGAAGCAAAGCATAATCTAAAACAATATTTGAAGAAGTATTAGATCTGATAAGTTCAGTGGTTTTACTTTCAATACCTTGCCATAAAGGATCACTAAGCGAATCCTCTTCTTTTCTTGTAGCCATTAATAAATCCCAAAAAGCTTGACTATTTTCTATTAAAGTGTTATGTCTATTTTGTAAATAGTAAATAGTTTGTTCTATGGTATCATGATGCTCGATAAAAAAAGCTCTACTTATTTTATCAATATCAATTATAAAAGTATCTTCACTTTTTAATTTTTTACTTAAAAGTGATTTTCCAGTACCTGACTTTCCTGTAATTCCAATTATACTCATAAAACAATTACTCCATTTTAATAATTTATAAGTTATATTCTAAATAAATAGTTAGATAATTCATTATAACATTCATCTCTTTTTACCATAAGGTTTTTTTCTCTCATATCATTTAATTCACTAATAGTAACAAATTTAATTGCTTGGACTTCACTAGTTTGAAATTTTATATTATTTTCATTTAGTCCTTCTTGCCTTAAAATAAAGAAATCGTAGTATTGTCTATCTAAGTGATTATTACTTACTTTTTCCTCTTTTCTAAAAGAAAACATAAATCTAAAATCTTTTACCTCTACAGAATATCCTAGACTAACACTAACTTCTTCACTAATTTCACGTGTAGCAGCTGTTAAGGAATCTTGGCCAGCAGATAAATGACCTGTAACAGAAATATCCCACATATCTGGATTTTTATCTTTATTATGACTTCTTTGTTGAATAAGAATTTCATTTTTTTCATTAATAATGGCAACCACTATTATTCTATGCCATAAGCCTTTTTTATGAACTTCACTTCTTGGTAAAATTACCCCTGTTTTAATACCATTATCATCTAAAACATCTAATAGCTCTTCCATAAGACCTCCTTATTTTTTGTAATAAAATATTATTACATATTAAGCGTTTTTTCCGCAACAATTTTTATATTTCTTACCGCTTCCACAAGGGCATGGATCATTTCTTCCTACTTTTGGACCATCATTTACAATTGGTTGTGCTTTTTCAGTTTTATTATTTATGGCTTCTACATTATTTCCAGAATTCATTGCATTTGCTACAGAATTATCAAGACCTTCTGAAGTTACTTTAACACTTGAAGTCATTTGAGTATTTCTACTGGTTTTTACAATATGTAACATAATTTTTGCTACTTCTAGTTTGATTTGAGAAATCATTTCATCAAACATTTCTCCACCCTCAAATCTATATTGTACAACAGGATCTTTTTGACCATAAGCTCTTAAACCTATACCGTTTTTTAATTCATCCATATTATCAATATGATCCATCCATTTAGAATCAACAGTTTTTAATAATACAACTCTTTCTACTTGTCTAATTTCTTCACCGATGTCTTGTTCTTTTTCCTCATAGTTAGAAATAGCTTTTTCTGTTATTTCTTCTAATAATTTTTGACTATTAACTCTTTCTTTTGATAATTCATCAATTGTATCAATATTTAAGCTTACTCTGATTTCATTTTCTAGAGCTGATTTGTTTACAGTTCCATTATCTATTTCTTGACGATAAGTATCTACTATCATTTCACATGCAGATGTAATCATATCTATAATATTATCTCTTACATTATCACCATCTAATACTTTTCTTCTTTGAGTATAAATAATATCTCTTTGAATATTCATAACATCATCATAACTTAAAATGTGTTTTCTAATAGAAAAGTTTTTACCTTCTACTTTACTTTGTGCACTTTCAATTGTTCTTGCAAGAAGTTTGAATTCTATAGGTAAATCCTCTGGTATATTTCCTCTTTCATAAATACTTGTAAGTAAATCTCCACCAAATATTTTAAGTAGGTCATCATCTAAAGCTAAATAAAATCTAGTTTCACCTGGATCTCCTTGACGACCACTACGTCCACGAAGCTGATTATCAATTCTTCTTGACTCATGTCTTTCAGTACCAAGTATTTTTAAACCACCAGCTTCAATAACTTTTTGTTTCTCATCTTTTATTTCATTATCAAACTTTTCTTCTAATTCTTTGAATTTTTTTCTTGCTTCGATTATTTCGTTATCTTCTGTTTCATTAAAAGCAGTTGCCTCATCTATTAAGCTTTCAGAATATTTTAGTTTTCTCATTTCTTGTTTTGCTAAATATTCACTATTACCACCAAGCATAATATCAGTACCACGTCCTGCCATATTTGTAGCTATAGTAACAGCACCGAATTTACCTGCTTGAGCTATTATTTCAGCCTCTTTCTCATGATTTTTAGCATTTAAAACTTCATGTTTTATTCCTTCTTTACTAAGTAATTTACTAATTCTTTCAGATTTTTCAATAGATACAGTACCTACTAAAACTGGCTGACCAATTTCATGACTTTTTTTAATTTCTTCTACAACAGCTCTAAATTTGCCTGCTTCATTTTTATAAACAACATCTGTTTGGTCTTTTCTTATCAATGGCTTATTAGTTGGTATTTCTATAACATCAAGATTATATATTTCTCTAAATTCATTTTCTTCGGTCATAGCAGTACCTGTCATACCAGATAATTTTTCATACATTCTAAAGTAATTTTGGAAAGTTATTGTTGCTAAAGTTTTTGATTCATCAGCTATTTTAACACCTTCTTTGGCTTCTATAGCTTGATGTAATCCTCCATTATATCTTCTTCCGTACATGATTCTTCCTGTAAATTCATCTACAATAAGAACTTCTCCATCTTTTACAATGTAATCTATATCTCTTTTCATAATTCCATGAGCTCTTAAAGCTTGATTTATATTATGAACTATATCTGAGTTTTCTAAATCATTTAAATTTTCTAAACCAAAGTCTTTTTCTGCTTTTGCAATACCTTTAGCAGTTAGAGTAGCAGATTTTGCTTTTAAATCAACTATATAGTCATAATTTTCATTATCTTTAAGTTGCTCTTCGTCTTTTACATCTTCTTCTACAAGTACTTTTGCGTTTAGTCTTCTTACAAAACTGTCAGCTTTTTTATATAAATCAGAAGATTTTGTTCCTCTTCCTGAAATTATAAGTGGTGTACGTGCTTCATCAATTAAAATACTATCTATCTCATCAACTATAGCATAATGTAATTCTCTTTGTACCATATCTTCTTTTGAAATAACCATATTGTCTCTTAAATAATCGAAACCATATTCATTATTTGTACCATAAGTAATATCAGCATTATAAGCTAGCTTTTTTTCATCATGAGTCATTCTATTTAATATAAGTCCAACAGATAGCCCTAAAAATCTATATAGTTTTCCCATCCATTCACTATCTCTTTTAGCTAAATATTCATTTACAGTAATAACATGGACACCTTTTCCTTCTAAGGCATTTAAATAAACTGGAAGAGTTGCAACTAAAGTTTTTCCTTCACCTGTTTTCATTTCAGAAATTCTACCTTGGTGTAATATGATACCACCAACTAATTGAACATCAAAATGTCTCATACCTAAAACTCTTTTTGAAGCTTCTCTAACTACAGCAAAAGCTTCAGGTAAAATGTCATCTAAAGTTTTTCCATTTTTCAATTCTTCCTTAAAATATGCTGTTTTAGCTACTAATTCTTTATCAGATAATTTTGAAAGTTCCTCTTCTAAAGAATTGATTTTTTCAACTATTGGCATTATTCTTTTTACTTCTTTTTCACTATAATTACCAAATATTTTATCAAATAATCCCATTGATTTATTTCCTCCTATATATTAAAACAAAATGTTTAATTTTTATCTTATTAAAATTTTACTAATCTAATATATCATTAAATAGTAGTTTTTGCAACAAAATAAATTTATAAAATATGTATTTTCAAAGGATTGTCCTTCTTTTATTAGAATAAAACTAGAATATTTACTAAAGATAATACATAAGATTTATAAAAAGCTTTGTAAAGGATGGTATTTATGTTTGTTTGTAATGTTAGTTTAAATAGAAAAAAGTTTTTAAAATTTATTATTGTTATTTTTGCTATAATTTGTGTTAGTTTACTATTTGTATCTGTTTATAAAATTTTAAAAGAAATTGAAAAGGACGCAGCAGATGTATTTATAAATGATGAAATTTCTTCTGAGGGAGTAGCTAATATATCACCAGAAAATTATACTAATGTACTTAAAGAAGTTCATGAGGATATAGATACATACATAGGTCAAAAAATATGTTTTTCAGGATATGTTTATAGAGTAGCAGATCTAAAGGAAAATGAATTTATTTTAGCACGTGATATGGAACTTAATTCAAAAGAGACAGTTGTTGTTGGCTTTTTATCTTTCTCAGAAAAAGCAAAAGAATATGAAAATTATACTTGGGTAAATATAACAGGAACATTAGAAAAAACTACATATAGAAATGAAGATATTCCTAGATTAAAAATTGAAAAAATAGAAAAATGTGAAATTCCAGAAAATCCAAAAGTAAAAATGCCAGACGATTTCTTTGTTCCTACTGCAGTTATATATTAGATAATTTGAGACTTTAAATTGGCTATAAAATATTATTCTGTAAATTATAAAAACTCTGATTTAATATTAATTAAAAGTATTTGGTATACTTTTAGAAAATATTAAATCAGAGTTTTATTTATCTAATATTGTCTCTACTAATCCCTCTTCTATAGTATTGTAAAAAATACTTTTTAATATTATTAAAAAGATTGGTCCAACTAGTAGTCCTATTACTCCCATTATTTTAAAACCAGTATACATTGCTATTAAAGTAAAAATAGGATGTATACCTATATTATTGCTTACTACTTTTGGTTCTATTATTTGTCTTACAACAGCTACAAAGATATATAGTCCAAGTATTGAAAAGCCTAAAGAGAAATCTTTATTAATTAGAAGTATTATTCCCCATGGAAGCATTACTGTTCCAGATCCGAAGAATTGGAAGTGCATCTACAAATCCTATTCCTAAAGCAATTAATGTTGGATATTTTATATTCATACCTATAAAATAAAATATATTTAAACCTATAAGTACAATTATGAAAGAAATGAAAATTATTATAAGCTCTGCCTTCAAGTATCCACCTAATGATTTTGTTATTTCTTTTATGTGTATTTTCAATTTGCCCATCATTTTTTTTGATAAATGAAATTCTAGAAAATCTAATAAATAGAATTTATCAGAGGTAATGAAATAAGTTGATAATATTGTTATTATTATATAAATAACCATAGTAGGAATAGAGGTTATATATTTTAAAAAATTTGTTAAAACGTTTTTTATAAAATTAGTGATTATATTTAAAAAATTTGTTATAGTTCCTTCTGTAATGTTTGTAAATTCTTTTGATACATTTAATTTATTTAAATCAATTTTACTAAAAATATCTTGAATAAAAATAATACTTTTTTCTAAGTATGTATTAAGTCCAGATAATAAATTTGTTGTTTCAGATACTAAAGTAAAGCTTCCATAAATCAAAATTAAAGCTAGAAAAATAAAAATAGTGGCAAGTACTATAATACTACTTACCTTCCTACTTAAATTAGTTTTTCTAGCAATAAATTTTATAATTGGCTCAATAATAATAGAAATTATATAAGCAATTAAAAAAGGCATATAAAATATAAATAATTTAGCTGTAAAATAAATTAACAATATAACTAAAACTATTAAAATACTCTTCTTTAGTATGCTTATATAATTCATAACACTTTACCTTTCAAAAAAACTTATTCTTTTGTATTATCACATATATGTTCTAATGCAATTCCTACTTTTCCATAAGGGATATCTTCATTTTTAGCTAAATCGCCAATAGTTAACATTCCAACTAAAGCCTCATCTTTTATAACAGGTAATCTTCTTATTTGATTACATGACATAGTTCTTGCAGCATCTACTGCATCTGTATCTGGCGTTGTTTTTATAACACCTGTAGTCATAATTTCATGAGCTTTTGTAGTGTTCATATCTCTACTATTTGCTATTCCTCTTACAATAATATCTCTATCTGTTATTACACCTAATACTTTTTTCTCGTTATTGCATATAGGAATTATACCAACATCATTTGTTTGCATCAATTTTGAAACATCTTTTAAATTAGTTTCTAATCCTGCATAAATTGTTTTATTAGACATACAATCTTTAACTCTCATACTATTATTTTCTCCTTTTAATTTGAATTTATATAAATAGTATGTGTTTTTTGCTTTTAAAATATACTTTTTAAATTTATTTTAAAAAAAGTTTGGCATTTGTCCCATCATTGAAGAAGTATTTTGAAAACCAGAAAAAGTAGAGTTTCTCATATTTCTTGATAATAATGAACGTATTATTAAAATTCTTATAATATCTTTAATTAGAGAATTACTTCTATCCCTTTGAAAATTTGAACTATCATTTCTTTCGGAAGTACTACTTGAATTTCTATTTTGCATAGTAGAATTTATATTGCTATTTCTTGTATCAGAAGAGGTATTATTAGAATTTGATGTAAATGAAGAATCTTCTTTTTCTATTTGTCCTTCTACAATATTAAATACTGTATCTACCATATTGTTTAGATTATCTTCTGTAACCATTTGATTTCTTGAGCAAGTACCATCAATAACTCTTTCGACAACTGGATTAATAATTTTGTAGGTACAAGGATACATTCCTTCTAGATTATTATTAAGTTGCATAGTTTGATTCATGTTACATTGCATATTATTTGGAATAAATCCATTTTGAAATTGGTTACACATACAATTAGTGTTAGGTTGCATTCCAAAAGAATACCCATTAGGATTTCCTATATTTTGCATATTTGGATTTACTTGATTATAAAAATTTAAATCCTGCATATAATCTTGATTTGAATAATACATATGTAAATTCCTCCTTTTATAATATATATATGCAGAAATTAGTTTAATATGAAATAAAAAAGGAACCTAAGATTATAGGATTTTATAAAATCTTAGATTCTCAATATTTATTTTGATATATATAATTTATTTTACAATTTCTTGTACATAAGACTTAAAGATTTCTCCTCTTTCTGCAAAGTTTTTGAACATGTCAAAACTTGCACTTGCTGGTGAAAATAAAACTATATCTCCTTGAACAGCTATTTCATTTGCAGTTACAATTGTTTGTTTTAAATTAGTACATCTATAAATGTCTAAAGTTTTTCCGTTTTTATTAAGTTCATTATTTACAGCTTTTTCTATTTTTTCAGAAGTTTGACCTAGAAGTATTAAAGCTTTACAATTGTCTACTATTGGCTTTCCAATAGGTGTATAGTCTAAATCTTTGTCATATCCTCCAGCAATTAAAATTATGTTTCTTAAAGCAAATGCATTTAATCCTGCTATTGTTCTTGTTGGACTAGAACTTACAGAATCATTATACCATTTTATTCTACTTTTAGTTTCTTTAACTAATTCTAGTCTATGTTCAACACCTTTAAAATTAGTTATTGCCTTTACTGCTGTATCAATACTTACTAAATCTCTAGTTGCAATTATTGCAGAACAAGCATTTTCAAAATTATGTGTTCCTCTAAGTAACATATGTTTAGTATCTAGAATATGTTTTCTTAAATCATCTTCACATAATTTTATTTTACCATCATCTACTATATATCCATTTGATAATTTTTCTTTACTACTAAAATATGTGTATTTTCCTGGTACTTCTTTTGCAAATTCTCTTGTTATTTCATTATCATAATTTAATATAACTAAACCATTTTCATCTTGATTTTTAAATATTGCTTTTTTTGCTTCAATATATTCTTCCATATCTTTATGTATGTTTAAATGATTTGGAGTAATATTTGTTATAACAGATATTTTAGGGCTAATTTTCATATTCATTAATTGAAAACTACTTAATTCTAAAACAACTATATCTTCAGGCGTCATAGCTGAAATTTTTGTGAATAATGGAATTCCTATATTACCACCTAAAAAACAGTTATATCCACCTTCTTTTAAAATTTCATAAATTAAAGTTGTAGTAGTAGTTTTTCCATCACTACCAGTAACTCCGATTACCAAACAAGGACAAAGTTCAATCACCATTTCTACTTCAGTAGTAACAATTGCACCTCGTCTAGCTTCTTCAACAAGTTCTGGAATTGTTGGAAGACAACTTGGAGATCTAAAAATAATATCAAATCCTTTTAAGGTATTTAAATATCCTTTACCAAAGGAAAATTCCATACCATAATCCACCAATTTATTTACTATTTTTTTATCAATGTCATCAATTTCTTTTCCATCAAAAACTGTAACTTTTGATTTTAAGTTATGTAGATATTCAATTAGTGGTAAGTTACTAACGCCTACACCGATTATAGCAACTTTCCTGCCTCTTAAATATTCATTAAACTCGTTTAATTTTTCATTAATATATTTCACTTATACCTCCTAAAATATAGAAGAATAACAATTTTTTAAACTGTTTCTAATAAATTAATTTTTTCTAATACTAATTTTGTAGATTCCTGTGCAGATTTACAATTTGTTACATCTATTACAATTGTACTAGGGCTTAATTTGTAAAAGCCTGCATCTTCTTGTAATTTATCTCTTTTAATTATATTTTCTCTTATTTCATTTTTTATATCTATTTCATTATATTGTATGCATTTTCTCCTTACACGTTCTTCTAAATCTGCTGTTATAAATAAATGATAGTCTAAATTTGGATATATTTGCATTAAACTTCTTCCTGCCAAAATAACATTATTTTTTGTTTTTAAATCCTCAATAAGATTTCTTGCAAATATAAATAAATTTTCATTTTGCGCTTTTCCACCTACTGTTGAAACAGCAATAGAAGCTTCTTTTGATTGCATATCTTCTTCTGAAATTTTTTCATTATCCATATAAAAATTTGTTTCATTATTTTCTATTTTTATTGAAATATTATAATAATCCATCATTTCTTTTATATCTATATTTGAACTTTCTTTTTGAAAGACATCTAAGGTCTTTCCGTTTTTCATCATAGCTAGTACTATAGCTCTATATAGATTTCCACCATTTAGTAGAACTGTTCTTGGTATAATATTTATGATTTCTCGACAAATACTAGTTTTTCCGACTACCCACTAAGCCTTCTATTCCAATTACTATATTTTGCATCATATTCTTCCTTTTATATAATTATTTGTTAAGATTATATAATAATTAGTAAAAAACTTCAATAACTTAAACTTAAATATCATATTAAAAAATTTCATTATAAAACGGAGAAAAGCTAATGAAGTTTTGATATTCATAAGCTTTCTCCGTTTTGAACTTACTAAGGAATTGCCTAAAAAAAGTCAGTTGGCAAATTTCAAGTATTCATTTTTAGTTCTTCGTCAGTTAGTACTAATACTGACAATTCTTGGGAATGTTTTGAACGGGTATGGAAATTGTAATTTGGTAATGGTACAACTGCAAGTCCATAAGAAGCCAATTTTCTTGTAAGAAGATCCAAACTTTCTGGAATATTGTCTGCATTTGTAGCTTTGAAACATTTTACTATTTCTACATATTTGTGTAATGTACGAATATACACATCATGCATAGAAACAGAAATCAAAAAAATTCCACTGTCTTTGTTTCTAAAAGCATCTTTTGCGAGACTTGTCATAATTTGCTCATTTACATATTTTAACATTTCTGAATGTAAAGTTTTTTCATGCGAAGCAAATCTGACATATCCACTTTTTTGAATTCTCCTTTTTAATAGTTCTTCGTACCGTATCTGGTTCATAATAGTCCCTCCAAAGGTTATTCTAAGATTCATTATACTCTTATATTCTTAAATTTCAATACCTTTACATAAAAAATTCAAAATAAAATATAATCTTATAAAATTATTTGTATAAAAAT
>JAAVXQ010000070.1 GCA_022790685.1 Clostridia bacterium | reverse complement strand
TAATAATAAATCTTCTCTTCTTGTACCAGACTTATTTATATCTATTGCAGGAAATACTCGTTTTTCTGATAAAGATCTATCTAAGACTACTTCCATATTTCCTGTACCTTTAAATTCTTCAAAGATTACATCATCCATTCTACTTCCAGTTTCTACCAATGCAGAAGCTAATACTGTTAAACTTCCAGCATCTTCTGTATTTCTAGCAGCACCAAAGAATCTTTTTGGTTTATGTAAAGCGCTTGGATCAAAACCACCAGATAAGGTTTTTCCAGAAGAAGGAATTACTAAATTGTATGCTCTTGCTAAACGAGTGATACTATCTAATAATATGACAACATCCTTGTTTTGCTCTGTTAATCTTTTTGCTCTTTCAATAACCATTTCAGCTACTTTTACATGATGCTCTGGTTGCTCGTCAAAGGTTGAGTAAATAACATCTCCCTTAATTGAACGTTTCATATCAGTAACTTCTTCAGGTCTTTCATCTATTAACAATACTATAAGTTCTACTTCAGGGTTATTTTCAGCTATACTATTTGCGATTTTTTTAAGTATAGTAGTTTTTCCAGCTTTTGGAGGAGCTACTATCATTCCCCTCTGCCCTTTTCCTATTGGAGCTAATAAATCCATAAGTCTCATAGTATAATCATTAGAAGTTGTTTCTAGTTTTAATTTTTGATTAGGATAAATTGGTGTTAAATCATCAAATTTCTTTCTTTTCATTGCTTTTTCTGGATGTTCACCATTAACTTCCCCAACATAAATTAATGCAGGAAATCTTTCTCCTTCTTTTGGAGTTCTTTTAATTCCTTTGATTTTATCACCCGTATCTAGTTTAAATCTTCTAATTTGTATTGGTGAAACATACACATCTTTTGAAGTTGATAAATAGTTATCTCCTCTTAAGAAACCATATCCATCTGGAAGTAATTCTAAAATTCCTTCAACATATTGATCATCTTCATTAGTTAGCTTATATTCTAAATTCTCATCAGTATCAACTATAGGAACATCAGTATTTGCTGATTTATTTTCTTTATTTGAACAAATTTCTAATATTTTTTCAATAAGTTCTGCTTTCTTTAATTTTGAAACATTTTGCAATCCTTTTTCTTTAGCAAGTTCACGTAAATCTAATAATGATAAACTATCCAATTCCATAAACTTAAGTCCTCCTTTTATTTGATAATATTTAGTATGTTGGTGTTTTATATAGATAGAAAATAAATGAAACAAATAAAGATATTAGTAAGTTATTACTTACTAATATCTACATAAACTCTTTCATTTGGATAATACATATCTAGCTTTTCTCTAGCTACATCTTCTATGTATTCTGGTGAATTAACATTTTCCTGAGTCGAAATAAGTTCTTCCCTAGTTTGATTTAAAGAGTCAATTTTACTATTATAATAAGCAATTTCTTTATTATATGAATTCAATTTATTTTGTTGATTTACAAGTAAACATATAAAATAAATCATAATAATTATTAGCAATATAAATATTTTTTTAGATTTTAAAAAATTTATCATAAGTACCTTCCCAAAACTTTATTTATATTAATATTCTATAAAATTATTTCTTTACCTTCTTTTTAATAGGAGAATTTATACTTTTTATTAAAAATATAGGAAAAAATAATATTTTTTTTAATATATTAACAAATGTATAAAGTATTATAACACAAAAGTTACTGATTGTCAAAGAATACATAGATATTCCAGAAAAGATTGCAATAAATATAAACATTCTTATTTGACCATCATTTAATTTAAAGATACTAAAGGTTATAAATAATCCGAACTAAAAATAAGTATATTATATCTTCAATAATAGTAAAAAAGTCAGGTGTTTTAAAAGATTTTCTTAATACTTTAAAGAAATCAAAGATAAGACTAATTATAATTCCAACAATAAAAAATAAGAGAAAAATTTGTGATTGTGAATACATTTTAACTTTAAAATTCCTTATTTAAAAATTTTACCCAAAAATGTTTGCCCTTTTTTATTTACAGAGCTAGAACTTGAATAATTCAAATTATTGATATATCCTTCAACAATGAAATCTGATGTATCTAAGCTTAATTTATTTATTTTTAAATTTTCTCCTTTTATTGTTAATAGACCTAAATCTGTTTCTGCAATAATTATTTGATCATCAAAACTTAATACATCTAATACTCCTGTAACATTTAGCTTTTCCCTATTTTCTAAGAATAAATTTTGAAATGAATTATTTTTTTTTGTATTTTCATCCATAAACTTTTACCTATTAATATATTTTAATGTCCAAATATATTGTTTTCCTTTCTTCCTTTTTACTTAAGATTAATCTTTTTTAGTTTCTGTATTATAATAATATATATGTAGTAGATTTATGGTTTAGAACACATAATTATTAAAATATATTAAAAAGTTAATAAGTCGCTTAAAACATAAATTTTAAGCGACTTATTTATTTTAATTATCAAAAAACTTTTGATGAATTGCTTTTACAGCTATATCTGCTTCATTACTGTTTACTAGAACAGTGATTTTTATTTCTGAAGTGGTAATCATATGCATATTAATATTATTTTCATATAAAGCTTCAAACATATCAGCTGCTACACCAGGTTTATTTGCGATTCCCACTCCTATTATTGATACTTTAGATAAGTTTTCACAGTGAAGAATTTCTTTTGCGTTAAGCATTTCTTTATTTTCATCTAATATTTTTAAAGTTTTATCCAAATCATTCATTTTTACAGTAAAAGCAATATCTTTGATGATATGCTCTCCAAAAGATTGAACAATAACATCAACATTGATATTATGTTTAGCTAGTAATTTGAATAACTCATAAGATCTACCTATTTTATTTTCTATTCCTACAATAGTAATTCTAGAGATATAGTCATCCTTAGTTACACCATTAATAACTAAATCTTCAAGATTTCCACTATTTGTTATAAGTGTTCCATCACTTATTTTTTCAAAAGTAGATTTTACATATATAGGAACATTATATTTTTTACCTATTTCTACACATCTATTATGAAGAACTTTTGCTCCCATACTGGATAATTCAAGCATTTCTTCATAAGAAATTGTTTTTATTTTTTTTGCTTTATCTGTTATTCTAGGGTCTGTGGTAAAGACCCCATCAACATCAGTATAAATATCACATCTTTCGGCTTTTAAGCTTGCTGCTAATGCAACGGCTGTTGTGTCAGATCCTCCTCTACCAAAAGTTGTTATATTTCCATTTTCGTCAACTCCTTGAAATCCAGCTACTATTACAATATTTCCAGCATTTAAGTATTCTTCAACTGTTTCATTATGAATATATTTAATGCGACTATTAGAAAATTCGCTATTAGTAATAATAGGAATTTGCCATCCTGTTAAAGAAACTGCTCTATAATTTTTTTCATTAAGCAACATTGAAAGTTTTGCTATTGTGATTTGTTCTCCAGTTGATACAAGAACATCATGTTCTCTTTTCAAAGGTGTTTTTGTAATTTCTTCTTCTTCTGAAATTAATCTGTCTGTTGTTTTTCCTTGTGCAGAAACAACAACTACTACTTTGTTTCCTTTCTCTACTTCATAAATAATATGTTCTGTTACTAATTCTAACTTTTGTGTATTAGCTACAGAACTTCCTCCAAATTTTTGTACAATTAATCCCATAATATGGACCTCTTTTTTTAATGTAGATGTAATTTTTAAGTCTAAAAATTACTATTAATCTTATATATATATTATATTTTTTTAACATAATATATGTGAGTATACTATCATATATGTTAAAATAAATCAAGAAAATAATAAAATATGGTATGCAAAAAAATAAAGTTACTACTTGTTTAGTAACTTTATTTTTATAATTAAACTTATCTAATTATTTGCAGTATTTGCTACAAGCATCATCATCATATCTTGTAATTTTTCCTGTTTTTGTACATTCACCTTTGCTTGAAGTACTGCTTTCGGTTTCCCAATATCTACATAATTCACATCTATCTGCCATAATATACACCTCCATTTATTATATGTATATATTGTAACATAAATAATAATAAACGTCAATCTTATAGAAAATTAGCATATATTATTTTTTCTTTGAATTATAGTGTAAAAGATATTTTATGATAAATTTAGTGGTAATTCTCTTACCTATATTTTCTGAAACAATTCTACAACAAGTTATCATATTGGATCTTATTGTAATTTTCTTTTTAGAATATTTTTGAGCTAGATATTGATATACACTTTCTTCCAAAACCAGAGATGAATTGTTTTCATAAATGTATACTACAGCTTCTGCAATATAAAGTGTCCCAGATCTTTTGGAGCTAAAACCAATTTTTACAAGTTGTTCAAAAACCCTACTTACTTCCATACGCCCTCCTTATTCTATACCCCTTTATTATATAGAACAATAGAAAGCGACAAAAAGTGACATTTTTTTATTTTTTTAATAAACTTTTTAAATATTCTTGCATAAATCCATTTAATTCGCCGTCCATAACACTTGATATATTACCAGTTTCAAAATTAGTTCTATGATCTTTTACTAAAGTATATGGACAAAATACATAAGAACGGATTTGACTTCCCCATGCAATATCTTTTTGAATTCCTTTTAATTCTTCAATAGTATCTTTATTTTCCTTTTCTTTTAAGTCTATTAATTTTGACTTTAACATTCTCATAGCAGTTTCTTTATTCATAGTTTGACTTCTTTCAGATTGGCAAGAAACTACTATATTAGTAGGAATATGTGTTATTCTAACAGCAGAGTCTGTTTTATTTATATGCTGTCCTCCAGCACCAGATGCTCTATAAGTATCTATTCTTAAGTCTTCCTGATTTATATTGACTTCTACATCATCAGTTATTTCAGGCAATACTTCCAAGGAGGCAAAAGAAGTATGTCTTCTTCCACCACTATCAAAAGGTGAAATTCTAACTAGTCTGTGAACTCCCATTTCGCCTTTTAAATAACCATATGCATATTCTCCAGAGATAAGTGCTGTAACGCTCTTAATTCCTGCTTCATCACCTTCTAGAAAATCTAATTCTTTTAGTTGGAAATTATTAGAAGTAGCCCATTTACCATACATTCTGTATAGCATTTGAACCCAATCTTGAGATTCAGTGCCACCAGCTCCAGGATGAAGAGTTATTATTGCATTATTAGTATCATATTTTCCAGAAAGTAAAGTTTCAATTTCTAATTTTTCTAAATCAGCAGAT
>JAAVXQ010000069.1 GCA_022790685.1 Clostridia bacterium | reverse complement strand
TTGGATATACTTTTTCTTCTCTTTTTATAATGTCTATCTCTAGTTGTTCTTCTGTTTTAATTCCATCCTTATCTACAAAATTTAATGTAAGTTTTGAATTATTTTTTATATCATATATATTTCCATTCTTCTTTTTTTGGTTTTCAAAAACTGTAGTATTATCATATAATATTCCTTTATTTTCACATTCATCAATATCTAAGCCAATCTTTTTTAGAACTTTTTTATATTCTTCTTCTCCAACAGCAATAAGTCTTATATCAGCTTCTGAATCACGATAATATCTTTTTCCAAAATCAGAATAATTTTCTGATGTTGATAAGAAATTTTTAGTTTTATAAATAGTATATTCATCTACATTATCATTTTTAGATATTTCTTGAAAAAAGTCATTTGCATTTTCTTTGTTTTCTTCTATATTTTGTCTATTATATATTATAAAATTATAATTCATTTCTTTATAATATTCATTTGACATTTTAAATCCAAAATCAATAAAAGAGGAAAGTGATATAAATATTGTAATACTTACAATTAAAGATATAACTGTTGTTCTGTATTTTCTTTTATTCCTTTTTAAATTCTTATATGATATATCTCCACCTATTTTGAATATTCTTTTTATTATTTTTGATCCTCTTACTTTTTTTGAACTTATTTTTATTTCACTATTACTTCTAATTGCTTCTATAGGAGATATCTTACCTGCTTTTCTTGCAGAAAATATACTTGAAAAATAAATAGTAATACTTGAAAATAATATTGTAATTAAAATTGGCAAGTATGGAACTTTATACACAAAAGTTATTCCATTTAAAGCTTCTGCTAATATAAAGTTCATAAGATGAATAAGTACAAAAACAGCAAACATTCCGCATAAAATTCCGAGTGGAATTGCTATTATTCCGAGTACAAATCCTTCAAATAATACATTTTTCTTTATCTGTTTTGATGTAGCTCCTATGCTTGAAAGTATTCCATATTGTTTTATTTTCTCTGTAATTGAAATAGAAAAACTATTTTTAATAACAAATATACTAGAAACTATTATTATAAAAATTACTACTCCACCTAAACTATATAGCATTGTCATAGTAGAATCACTAAGCCCTGAGCCTTCCCATCTAAGTAAACTTGTATTATATTCTACTTTATATTTTTCAATATTTTCTATTCCTAATATATTTTTCGTCTTTTCTTTATAGTCTTTTGAAGTTTTATATTTAATTAATAAAGTACTGTTATTTTCTATGTTTTCATTTAAAGTTATAATACTATATCCGTGGTGCTTGTCTTGATTCTATAAAAACTGTTGGCCTTTCAATAATTCCCACTATTTTATATTCTTTATCGTATTTTTTATTTAATATTTCTGCCTTTTCTGGATAATACATATTATCTTGAGAAAGCTTAAATCCATCACTTATTCTATCAGATATTTCTAGGTTAACAGTATCGCCAATTTTATACTTTACACCACCATTTTCTTCAATATGTTTTGATATTACTATCTCATTTTCATTTTCTGGAAATCTTCCTTCTAGCAATTTTAAATTATTTAGTAATTTTCTTTCCATTCCAAGTAGACACAAATATGGTTTATATTCATTCTTTAATCCTTCTAATTTACTAAATCCTTTACATTCATATGCCATAATGTTCTCAACATCTTTACTTTCTTTTACTTTTTTTATGTCTTCTTTTTCTACATCATATACTGATACATGAAAATCCCCATATTCTTTTTTTGCAAACTCTACTAGTGTTTTTTGAAAACTTGTTACCATTCCGAGCAACTGCACAAATAAGTGCTGATGAAAGCATTATTCCTATAATTGTTACAATTGTTCTTTTTTTATTTAAAGATAAATCTTTTATTGTAAATTTTCTTAAAATATTCATTTCTAAATATTCCTTTCGTCCGCAATAATTTTTCCATCATCTATTGTTATTACTCTATCAGCTTCCATAGCAATTTTTTCATCATGAGTTATTACTATTACAGTTTGATTATATTTTTTATTTGACAATTTTAAATATGAAATAATCTCTTCTGAGGCTTTACTGTCTAAATTTCCAGTTGGTTCGTCTGCAAGCATTATGGCTGGATTATTAATTATAGCTCTTCCTATTGAAACTCTTTGCTGCTGTCCACCAGATAACTCATTTGGCAAATGTTTTTTTCTATCTTTTAAGTTTAAGGTATCTAACAATTCATTTAATTTTCTACTATCTACTTCTTTCCCATCTAATTCGCAAGGAAGACAAATATTTTCCTCAACATTTAATATTGGAATCAAATTGTAAAACTGATAAATTATTCCTATATTTCTTCTTCTAAAAATCGCAAGTTCATCATTTCTAAGTTTATAAATGTCTGTTCCTTTAATTTTTACTGTTCCAAAAGTTGGTCTATCAACACCTCCTAGCAAGTGTAATAGTGTAGATTTTCCGCTTCCACTTGCTCCAATAATTGCAACAAATTCTCCTTCTTTTACGGAAAAAGAAATATTATCTACTGCAGTTACTTTGCTTTCACCTTTTCCATAAGATTTATTTAAATTTTCAACTTCTAAAATTTCCATTTTCTATCTCCCTTATGATATTTTTAATAAACCCTTGTTAGTAGTTTTTCTTAGAGTCCTAAGCTCTCTTTTTTCCATAGCAGTTTCAATACTTATAATTCTACTATGTTCTATACTTTCCCAGTTAAGTTGTTTTTTCATAACTGCTTCAAAATTAATTGGTATCCATGAAAATATGAAAAGTGGTAAAAATATAATACCTTTTAAATTTTCCTTTACTTTTTTGTTTGCAAGTTTAGTTACAGCTGAAGACACCATAATCATCATTAAATAACTTACTAATATAAAAACCAGTTTACTACTATAATTAATATTAATTTTTTCACAAATTCCAAGTATTATATATGTTATATAAAACAAAGTTCCAACAATTTGCATTATAGGTGATAATATTAAAATACTAGCATCTAAAAGCTCAAATCTTCTAAATATTCCTGACTTTAAATCTTTTTTATATATTTTTAAGCAATCTAGCATTCCTTTTGACCAACGTTTTCTTTGTTTATAGGATTCTCCAAATCTTAATGGTTGTTCATCATATGTTATAGCTTCTTCTGCAAAAGCTATCCTTTCTTTATTTATTGCACATTGGACAGTAAGTTCTATATCTTCAGTAATGGTTTTAACATTATATCCATTTTGTTCAATGAATTCCCTTGAAATCATCATTCCTGTTCCATTTAAAAAGCATGATTTTCCTAAGTTCATTCTTGCTTTATTAAAGAAGAAATTTTGTAACCAATAATATAAAGAGTGCGTGTTTGAAATCCAAGTATCTGTTGGATTTTTGCTATCTCTATATCCGCTGTGCCACTCTATATCCACTGCCCAATACATTATTCATTTTAGAAATAAAATCTGGATGTACAACATTATCACTATCAAATATTAAAAATGCATCATATTCTTTAAATTCTTCATTTATTCTTGAAAAGGCTAATTTTAATACCTCCCCTTTTGATTTGATTTCCTTTTCAAATTTTATAATATTAACATCTTCAATTTCACATATTTCTTCTGTTCTATCTGTACAATTATTAGGAAGTACAAAAATATCATATTTATCATAATCATAATTTTGATTTTTAAGACTTACTAATAAATTTCTTATAACTCTTTCTTCATTTCTTGCTGGTATTAATACAGCAAATTTCTTTTTTGTATTGCTTTCTTTTATTCTTTCCTTTTTTACAAATACGCCTATAGCAATAGCTACAAAGTATACCATATATAAGCTAAGCAAAATTTCTAAAACAGAAAATATCTTATCCATTATATTTTTCCCTACTTTCTTTTTTATTTGTTTAGATTATAAACAATAATTATTAAGAAAAATTATACATTTTATTAATATTTTATTAATATTAATTTTCGTCATCACTATATATAATTTTTAAAAAAATTCACATATTATTTTATATATAAAAAAACTACTAAGATTTTTTCTTAGTAGTTTAGTTTTTTATTTATCAAACATAAAATAATACTGTAATATTTTATATTCTTTTATTTTTTCATAATATGGAGAGGTTTCATCATCTATATTATAAATTTTTCCATCTTTATCTTTATAACCTTTAGCTGTATAAATTGGAATATCTGATTTCAAATCTTTTAAAAATTCTACATATTTAT
The DNA here is from genome assembly GCA_022790685.1 of Clostridia bacterium. GTDB lineage: Bacteria > Bacillota > Clostridia > TANB77 > CAG-508 > Scatovivens. The sequence goes on along the minus strand of JAAVXQ010000069.1, from coordinate 4,109 downwards.
TTGTATCTAGTCCAGCATACTCATAAATAAGTGTACTTAAATAATTAAAACTAATATCTTCTCCTTCTTTTTCTTCAATGTCAAAGTTAGTCCATAACAAATATGGGACCTGTTGCGTAATTAGCCATTCATTTTCTTCACGTTCAAAATCAATTTTAGGTTGATGATCTCCAAAAAATAATAATACCGTTTTTTCTTGTTCTTTAGAAAAATAATCTATAAATTCTTTAAGTGCTTTATCTGAATCATTTACTAGTGATAAATATTGATCAAGACTATAGTTTCCTTCTACATATCCCTTATTTTTATAAAATGTTTCTGGAGTATTATATGCTGTATGATTTTGCATAGTTAAAATATATCCTAAAAATCTTTTAGACTTGTCTCTATTTTCATATTGTTTAATCATATTTTTATAAGTATCTGAATCTGTTGGATATCCGGGTCTACTGCATTCATAATCTTTCATATCCTCAACAAACATCGAATTTTCTAAACCAAGTTTAGCATATGTATTTGCTCTGTTATAACATCTTTTATAATATGAATGAAGAGAATTTGTAGAATAATTTTGCTTTATTGCTTCACTAAATATTGTATCTTTGTCATCTCTTATATATACTAATAAGGGTATAGAATTTGGTGGTATAAAAGCTGCTGAATTTCCTGTCATAAATTCCCATTCTGCTGTTGCAGTACTTCCTCCATAAACTGAACTATAAGCTGTTCCTTTAATTACATTGCCTGTAAGAGAATGCAAATATGGCATATTATCTTCTATTCCTAAATTATATGTTGAATTTAAATCTGAAAACGATTCATTTATTATAATAAAAACATTAACTTTTTCTTCATCTTTTATTTGTGGCTCATATCCATCTAATATTACATTTACTTTTTCTAAAGAATATCCTTCTGGTTTTTTTATATTTATATCTAAAATCTGTCTTAATAGACCTCTAGCAATACCTTTTTGCCTATAATTTTCTTCTAAATTCCAATAACTTTCTGTCTTGAAATTTTCTATATTTAATACAGAGTTAATAATAATAATTACTAAAAATATTGATAAAACTCTTTCTATAACTCGTATTTTTTTATTTTTATTTTTCTTAAATTTTATGATAGAAACAGTAAATAAAGTTAGTACTAATACTATTATATATATACAAAATCTTTTTTCAAATTTTACTTTCATACCATCTGCCACAGCCATTGCTGTAGAAATTGAATATATATCTGCAAAAGCTATTGGAGTGCCTCTTAAATCAAATACTACATAATTTGCAATATCTATTATGCTCCAAAATATAATTGTAAAAATAATAGATAATTTTGGTTTTCCTGTAATTGCATACATGGTTAACATTGTAGATAATACTAATGCTCCATTTATAATTATTACATCATATCTATTTATTTCTAAATACTTGACAAAACACTTATACATATCTTTTATATTAGGATTATCTTCCATCATATTATTATATACATTTCCAAGCTGTTCTACTGATTTTTCTAAAGCCTCTTTATTTAGTTCTGAAAATGTTTTATTCATTACACAAGAATTTCTTACTATAACAATTGATACTACAATCATAAGTACTATTGTTAATAATTCACTTATTCCCGTAAGAGATTTATATTTTTCTTTTACTAGTTTAAAAAAACTCTTATCTTTATTTTTATTATTTTCATCTAGCTTTATTAATTTACTATTTTCGGAAATATCCTTTTGTATTACTTTTTCTTCTGTTTTTATAACATTCAAAATATAATCACCTCTACTGTATAAAAAATTGTTATTCCTTTATTATATTAACACAAAAGTCATAAATTTAAAATATCTCTAAAATAAAATTAAAGATGTTTAAATTAGAAACTTCACTATTACGCTTATAATAGTTTGATATTTCTTTAATTTAAGCATCTTAATTTTTATTTTATTAGTTGTTTTCTAAATATTCTATATATTCTTCTAAACACATATCTAGCTTATTTATTTCTTTAGCATGTTCCTCTCCTACATATCTCCAATGCCATGGTTCATAGTCTACTTTTGTTATATTCTCTTTGTCTTTTCTATATCTTAAAATAAAACCATAATTTTCAGCATTCTTTTCTAGCCATTTAAATCCCTCTAGATTTTCAAATTTGTAATCAACATAGTTAAAGTCTACTGCTAAACCTAAATTGTGTTCACTTGTTTCAGGCTTATTTATAGTTTGCAGAGTTGCTTTTTCTGCCTCTTCTCTAGTCATACCATCATTCATATAATTCTTTACTTTTTTTTCAAAGATTTCTTCTTGCCTATCAACACTTCTATATGCAGATTGTACCCATATATTCGTTATTCCATCTTTTCTCATGTCGTTTAACATATTTTTTAAGTATTCTATTGCTCTTTTATCAAATCTTCTAATCTCATCTATATCTTCAAGTTTTGGTTCATAGTTTTCTGGCAATGAATGTTCATAATTTACTAAAGTCAGTCTCCAATCATCAATAATATTTTTTTGCTTGATATTATTATCAATTCTTGGATTATTATCTACATTATTATTTATATTATCATTATTAAAATTCATATTATCTTTTTTGGCTATTTTAGGTAAATAAACTTTAGTAAATATGAAATAAATAGAAATTATAAAAAGTAAAGTCGCAATAAGTAAAATTATTCTGCGTCTTGCATATTTTGAGCATTTTCCCCTTTTTCCTCTGTGCACTTTTCCATCTCCTTATTACATTTCCTGATAAGTATAATTGGTGTTTGGCTTCTTCCCTGTCCTGCTGGATTATCTCTAATTATGCTAACTAAATCCTTTTCCTCTAATTTTATATCATCTGATTTTCCAAGTATTTCTTGTCCTAAATCATTTGCATCTACTATCATACAGCTTATTCCTAATTTCTCTTGTATTTCGTTACATACTCCTGTTGGATTCTCTGGAATTTCTATTCCTATATCTTCATATTCTTTCCATACATGTCCATAACAAAGTCCATCTAGTCCACTTACTTCTTGTCCAACAACTTTATAAAATACTCCTTTTATTCCAAAAAGTTTTGTAACAGCACTTAAAAAACTTGCCCATAATACTTTTAAAAGACCTACTTTATTTATAGCATATTGCATTTTTAAGCTTTCTCCTACTCCAACTCCTGCTTTTGTTCTACTTGCAAATCTAGATAAAAATTTTGCCCAAAATCCTACTTTCAAATCTTCTCTTCTTACTACTCTGTTTTGACACATACTAATTATTTTCTCACTTATTGAAATAAAATCTCCTGGTTCATATATGTCAGATACATATTCTTTAATAACATCTATATAATCGTCTCCTTGTTTTACAAATCTAGTTTTTATAGCATGTCTTAAATATTTCTCTCCATTTACTTCAATTTCTACATTTCTACCTTCGTTTGCTAAAAACTCCATTTAGCTATACCTCCTATTTTTTTGAATGCTTACTTTACATTTTAGAGTAGCTATTCATTATTTTTATTTTTTATATCATATCACTATAAGATTTAATAATCAATATTTTAATGTTAATTTAAGAATTTGTTAATATTATTATAACCAAAAATTGGATAATATTTTATTTTCTTAATTAATTTATAATAATTAATATATATTTTCATACAAAAAAACTAATTTATCTTTTATTATTAGATAAATTAGTTTTTATTTGTTTTGTGTTTTATTTGTTTTTTATAAAAAAAGTATTAATAGATTTTATTTTAATTTTTATTATCTGTTATTTTAAGTTCACATCCTTCCTCTGTAAGATTAATTTCAGCAGTTGCATTCTCTGTCTCTAAATTATTTTTATTCATATAAACAATAATAGTTTCACTTTCTCCATCTATTGTCTCTAATCTATACTCAGCATGATCTTTTTCTTCTTTATTTTCTACAAGTTTTAGCTTGCTTTCATCATATTTTATACTCACAATTTCGTTACATTTTTGCTTTATATTTTCGACTAATTTTCCCTCTGTGGCTGCATTTGCTGTAAAAAAACTACCTGATAAAAAGACTACTGCTACTACACAAAGTGATATTACTTGCTTTTTCTTATTCACTCTCATACGCTCCTCTC
>JAAVXQ010000068.1 GCA_022790685.1 Clostridia bacterium | reverse complement strand
CGAAGAATTAGAATTACCAGGTTTTGATGATGAGTCAGAAGAAGACGAAGAATTAGAATTACCAGGTTTTGATGATGAGTCAGAAGAAGACGAAGAATTAGAATTACCAGGTTTTGATAATGAAGTAGAAGAAGACGAAGAATTAGAATTACCAGGTTTTGATAATGAAGTAGAAGAAGACGAAGAATTAGAATTACCAGGTTTTGATGAAGAAGTAATAGAAGAAGACGATGAGTCAGAATTACCAGATTTTGATGAAGTAGTAGAAGAAGATGATGAGTCAGAATTACCAGATTTTGATGAAGAAGTAATAAAAGAAGACAAATCAGAATTATCAGACTTTGATGAAGTAGTAGAAGATGATGAATCAGCCTTGTCAGATTTTGATGATGAAATAGAAGAAGACGAATATACTGATGAAGTTTCTTTACCAGATTTAGATGGATTAGATGATATTGAAGATGATTTCTTACCAGATATGGAAGAGGAAGAGCTAGAAGAAGAGGAAGAAATAATTTCAGATACAGGATATAATGAGCCAGAGGAAACTGTTTTACCAGGAATGGGATTTGAAGATGAGATAGCTACTGAAGATGAAGAAATTCTTTCTTCTAATAATCCTGTAAATAATATGAGCAATAATGTAAATAATATAGGTAGAAATACTACAAATGGAATTGAAAGCATTAGTTCAAAAGTTGACTATTCTATGTCTAGTTTAAATAGTTTACTTACAAAAGAGAAGAAAATTGTAGCCTTTTTAGGAACAACTAAAAATGGAACTTCTTTCTTGATAAATCATTTAGGATTATTATTCTCTTCTTTAGGAATAAATACAGCAATATTAGATATGACAAAAAATAAAAATTCATATTATATTTATACAAAAAATGAAGAGGAATTAAGAAAACGTGCTTATACTTCAATTAGTAAACTTCAAGATGGATATGTTGAAGGAATAAAAGCAAACAAAAACTTAAGTATATATACAGCACTTCCAAATGATGGAAAAGATTATTCTAATGCTGAACCAATATTATCAACATTAGTACAAAATTATTCTTTAGTATTAATTGATTGTGATTTCGATACAGATCCATCATATTTTGCAAGTTGTCAAGAATTATATCTTGTGCAATCAATGGATATACTTACAATTCAACCATTAACAGCCTTTTTAAAAGAACTTAAAGTAAAAGGTGTTTTAGAACCAGAAAAAATTAGAGTAGTAGTAAATAAAGAAATAAAGGTTAGAGGCTTAACTACAAAGCTTATAATTACAGGAATGTCATCATATAATGATCCATCAATGTCTTTTATGACAGAATTATTTAACAAAGATATAGTAAAAGCATGTAGTATAGGCTTTGACGAGAATGCATGTTCTAAGTATATGGAAAATGTTGCAAAAGGAATTGATTTATCTTTAAATGGATATTCTAAACAGTTCATATCAAAACTTAGAGTTTTAGGAGAGATGGTATATCCATTAACAAGTAAGCAGACCTATGGTAAGAAGAGTGGACCAATTAGTCAAGATTACAGTACAAATACTTTTTCAAATAGTATGAATAATACACTAAATCAGATGAGAAAAAAATATTAATATAAATAAAACAAAAATATAGAGGTGAATGTCTTGGTAATATTAGTAATAATAATGTTATTAATAGCAATAATTGTGCTAGTAGTGTACAATGTGCATATACAGAAAAAAATAGAAGCTTTTAATAACTTAAATCAAAGAATTAATAATTTAAATGTTTTGCAAGACTTTATGAATGTTGCTGGAAATGAAGATACAGTAGATGATAAATTAGCAAAAATAAATGAAATTGTAATTGAAAAATATGATATTAAATATTCCACAATTGTTGTTTTTGATGGTGCAGAATATGTAGTAAAAACCTCTAATGTAGATAAAATTCATTATGAAACTTTATCTAATTTACATACAGAAGAAATATTTCAGGACAGTGTTCAAACAGCAACTCCAAAGTATATTACTATAGATAATGAAAATGAAAAATTACCATATCAAAAAGTTGAAATGGGAAGAGCAAAATCAGCAATGTTTTTTCCACTATACATAGACAATATTTATTTAGGATATTGGATTATGGAAAGTGGAAAAATGCATGCTTTTGATAAACTAGATGTAACAATTATAGAAGTGGTTAAAGATAATATAATTTCAGTATTATCAACAATCTCATATCAAAACACAATAGAAAATATAGATAGAATAGATAAGTTTACAGGCTTGCATTCAGCAGAATATTTATATGGTACAGGAAAAAGAACAATGGATAAATATGCAACTTCTGCAGTATGCATGTTTAGAGTAACAAATATAGAAGAAATAAATGAAAAAGTAAGTAGAAATATGGGAAATGACATAATCACAGAAATAAGTAATATTGTAAAGACTAAAATGTCATCACAATATATATTTGTAAGATATATGGGACCAAAGTTTGTAATTGTATTTTCAGGTGTTGAAGAAGATAGTGTTGAAGAATTTTTAAGAGACTTAAAAAATGAAATAGAAGATTTAGAAATTGTTGAAGAAGCACAAGAAATTTCAAAGATAAGAATTATTAAAGGAAGAAAAGTAAGAGTAAAAGAATATAAAGAACAAACTTCTGCTTCTCCAAAAATAAATTTTGTAATTTCCACATATTATAAAGGTACAGGTATTGAACAATTAACAAAAAGACTAGAAGAATATATTGATAATGCAGATAAGCAAGAAAATCAAATAAATTATATATAGGAGGGATTTAAAATGGCTATAGATAAAACAATGAGTTTTAGAGTAGACAAAGATAAGAGTATAAGAGCAAAAGAAATTTTAAAAGAGGTATATCAAGCTTTGGTAGAAAAAGGATATAATCCAATAAACCAAATTGTTGGTTACATTCTATCAGGTGATCCAACTTACATTACAAGTCATAATGATGCAAGAAATTTAATAAGACTAATAGAAAGAGATGAACTCCTAGAAAAAATGGTTAAATATTATATAGGATTGGAAGACTAGTTTTTTATGAGATTACTAGGAATTGATTATGGAGAAGCAAGAGTTGGAATTGCTATAACAGATGCTCTTGGAATAACTGCACAAGGCTTAGAAACCATATTTCATAATGGAAGCGATAAAGTTCTACTAAAAAAATTAGATGAAATATTAGAAAAATATGAAGTAGATACTTTTGTTGTAGGAATGCCATATAATATGGATGGTTCTAAAAGTGAAAGAGTAGAGAAAACAGAAGCTTTTATTCATAAGTTAAAATGTAAATATAACAAGATTAAAATAGAAACAGTTGACGAAAGGCTTACTACTGTTGCTGCACATAAGACTATGAATTTTTTAGATGTAAATAAATATAAAAAAAGACAAATAGTAGATACCATTTCAGCAGTTTATATTTTAGAAATGTTTATGAATAAAAATAAATAAAAGTATTGAAAAAAACTTTTTTATAGTATATCATAAATGTACACAATGTATATTGGTATAATTGAAAGGAGAAAATTATGAACGAAGACGAGAACATGATAGATGGAATTGATGAAGATTTAAGCAACATCATAATATTAAATGATGAAAATGGAGATGAAGTACAATTTGAATTTTTAGATTTAATAGAATATGAACAAGAAGAATATGTAGTTCTTTTACCAGTTGAAGAAGAAGACAGTGGTGAGGTTGTAATTTTAAAAGTTGAAGAAACAGAGAGTGAAACAGAAGATTCATATGTAAGTGTTACAGATGAAGAAGTTTTAAATGCAGTTTTTGAAATTTTTAAAGAAAAATTTAAAGATGAATTCAATTTCACAGAGGGTGAATAGAAAAATGTGTGGTTAAAACCACATATTTTTTTTGCTAATTTTGAATAACAAACTAATATTGAAATTTATTTATTCTTATGTTAAAATAAAAATTAATTAAAACAAAGGAGGAAAATAGATGACAGCGCTATTTAGTTATTTAATTACTTTTTTAGGAATATTATATTGGATATTTAGAGTAATTGTTTGTTTATTATTTACAATACAAGCAGATTTCTTTGCAGTTCCTACAGATTTAAATTTAGAAATTGGAATGTTATTTGTGACAGTAATTTGCTTTGTATTCATTTTTAAAAGAAGTTTAATAGCAGCAACTATTTATTTTGGAATGTATTTTGCATATTTTGGAACAGCCCTATATAATCAATATTTTATGATTGAAGAAGCGGGAGTGACTGTTGCAAATTCATCAAATTCAATGGCGTTATTTATTGGAATAATAATACCTATGCTTACATTTTTCGATATTTTATTTAATAAAAGTAGAAAAGGTTCAGGTGGAGATAAACAAACAGATTGGTTCTTTAAAAATGAGAATTTTGATAGAAAATATGATGAAAGAGCAGATAGAAATCAATATAGATTATAAAATAGAACTAATAAAAATAAGTATTCAATGTTATGAATACTTATTTTTTTATAGAAATTTTAAAATATATTATCCAAAAGTATATATGAAAAAAATATAGATAATTTTTATGTTTATTAGAAGAAAATATTACCTAAATATAGTGATTTAAAGCATCTTAAGATTGATTATAATTGAAATTTATGGTAAAATAAAAAGGTATGTAAAAATATTTAGGAGAGATTTATTATGGAAGAATATAAAGAACATGAAATAAAAGTTTTAGATATTGATGTAAAAGCATTAACAGCAAATTTAGAAAAAATTGGGGCAAAAAAAGTCTATGATGACACAAGAAAGATAATTACACTAGATACAGAGGATAGATTATATTTAAATAAAAAAGATAAACTAATAAGAGTTACTGATGAAGGCAGTATAAAAGTAACTATGCATGTTAATCAAAGCAAACCAGAAATAAAAGAAGGTATTAAATTTAAAACTAGCAGATTAAAAGAAACAATGGACTTTTTTTACGAAATGGGACTAAAACAAATATCTTCTGTTCAAGCCCCAAGAATTTCATATGAATTAGGAAAAATCGATTTTGATATTGATAAATTTCCAGCTATTCCTCCATTTTTAGAAATTGATATAGAATTTTTAAAAGAGGAAGGTTATGAATTAGAAACTTTATTAAAAAAGTTAGGATTAGAAAATAAAAAAGTAGTTACTATGGGAACAGAGGATATTCATAAACTATATGGTATAGATTACTTTGAAGAATATAAGATGTAGTAAATTAAATAAATAACAAAGGAATATTTTAGAATGAACTAAATTAGTAGAAAAATCATAAAGGGTATAATATAAATGAAAAAAAATAATTTAAAACAAGTACTAAAGAAAATATATAGATTACTTGAAAAAGGTCAGAAAGTTAGATTTTTAATAATTATATTAATAATGATAATTTCTGCTGGATTAACTCAATTAACACCAAAAACAATAGGATGGCTTACAGATGATATTTTAAATGTACAAGGAGTATCATTTGAAAAAGTAATACCATTTTTAGTATTTATACTAATAGTAAATGTAGTAAATGAAGTTATAAAAATAGTAAGAAGAGTAATGGTAGAAGATGTGGCAACAAGAACTGAAAAAAAGGCAAGAGGAATGGTTATAAAATCATTACTTATGGCACCCTTATCATATTTTAGAAAAAACATGACTGGAAATATACATGGAAGACTTAATAGATGTTTAGATGGAACAATAAAACTAGAAAAGTTATTATTTATGGATTTTGCTCCAGCAATATTTAATAGTATTGCTGCTATTATTACAATATTTTTAACATTACCTGTTATGCTTGCATTACCAATGCTTTTAGTTATACCAGTTGGAATAGTTATAGTTTTAAAGCAAATAGGAAGTCAAAAAGGTATTAGAGTAGAGCTTTTAGAAAGCAAAGCAGAAATGGATGGAACTATTGTAGAACTAATAAATGGAATTGAAGTAATAAGAATATGTGATAGTGTTGACTTTGAATTAAACCGTTTTGGAAATAAATCTGAATTTTTAAGGAATAAAGAAATGAAACATCATAAAGCTATGGCAAGATATGATTGCCTAAAGTTTATTAATCAAGCAGTATTTACAGTTTTGATAATAGGAATTTCAACATATTTAGCAACAAAAAATATAATTACAGTAGGTAGTGTACTTACTGCATACTTATGTTTTAATCAGTTAATTAAACCATTAGAAGAACTACATAGAATATTTGATGAAGTTTCTGAGTGTACAGTACTTGCAAATGATTTTTTTGAAATGGTAGAAATACAAAATGATTTTTCATATAATTCAGTTTTAAATGAAAAAAATAATAATATAACAGATGAAATTATTAATGTAAAAAACTTAAACTTCTACTATTCTGAAAGTGAAGATAAATTAATATTAAAAGATTTTAATATTAATATAGACAAAGGAATGTACTTAGGAATTGCAGGTCCATCAGGATGTGGTAAATCTTCATTAATAAAATCTATTTGCAAACTAGAAAAAGCAGAGGGAACAATAATTTTGGATGATACAAATATCAATAATTTAACTAGAAAAGATATATCAGAGATAATAGCACTTGTTCCACAAAGCCCATTTTTGATAGCTGGAACAATATATGAAAATATAATTTATGGAATGAAAAGAGATGTGACTTTAGAAGAAGTAAAAGAAGCAGCAAGAAAAGCATACATTTTAGAATATATAGAAGGACTACCAGAAGGATTTAACTCTCCTATATCAGAAGGAGGAAACAATTTATCAGGAGGTCAAAGACAAAGAATAGCTATTGCTAGAATATTTTTAAGAAAACCAAAAATTTTAATTTTAGATGAGGCAACAGCTGCTTTAGATAATACCTCAGAAAAACATATTCAAGAAGAGATAGAAAAACTAAAAACTGAAAACAACACTACAATTATTGCTATTGCACATAGATTAACAACTCTAAAAAATTGTGATAGGATAATAGTGCTAAATAAAGGAAAAATAGAAGAAGATGGTAAGTTTGACGGTCTTGTGGAAAAAAATGGAATATTTAGTGATATGTATTATGGAAAATTAAATTAAAATAGAAAGTGAAAGTAAAATAAATGAATAATGAAGAAATGATTTCTAAATTAAATATCAACTGGTACCCTGGACATATGGCAAAAACAAAAAAAGAAATAATAGAAGATTTAAAACTAATAGATATAGTTATAGAACTATTAGATGCTAGAATACCAATTGCTAGCAGAAACCCTGATATAAAAAATATAACTAATGGAAAGAAAAAAATTATATTACTTAATAAAAGCGACTTAGCAGATAATGAAGAAAATGCAAAGTGGATACAAAGATTATCTCTAGAAGCACCAACTATGCTTACAGATGCTAATTCTGGAAGGGGAATAGATAAAGTACTAAAAAAGATTGATAATCTAATGAAAGAAGAAATAGAAAGACAAGCTGCAAGAGGTAGAATAAATAAAACTATAAGAGTAATGATATTAGGAATACCAAATGTAGGAAAATCTTCATTTATTAATAGAATATCTAAAAAAACAACTATGACAGTTGGAAATAGACCAGGAGTTACAAAACAAAAACAGTGGATAAGAATAGGAAAGAATCAGGAACTATTAGATACACCAGGAGTTTTGTGGCCTAAATTTCAAAATGAGGAAATTGCACTTAATTTAGCTTTTACAGGTACAATAAAAGATGATTTAATAGAAAGAGTAGAAATTGCATATGAATTATTAAAAAAAATCTATGCAGAATATAAGAAAAATATATGTGAAAGATATAAAATATCAGAAATAGAAATAAATGAAATAGAAAAAAAAGAAAATTATATATATTCATTAATGATACTAATAGGTAAAAAAAGAGGAGCTTTAGTATCTGGTGGAAATGTTGACGATGAAAAAGTAGCTAGAATAATATTAGATGATTTTAGAAATTGCAAATTAGGAAAAATAACTTTAGAAAAAGCATAAGGAGAAAAAATGAATTTTATAGAAAGAAATAAAGAAATATATGATGTAAAAATGCTTTCTCCATTAGTATGGGCATATGTTGGAGATAGTGTTTATGAAATGTTTATAAGGACAAATTTAGTTAATCATTCAAATGCAAAACCACATAAATTGCATATTGAATCTATTAAGTATGTAAAGGCGAAAGCTCAAGGAAATATACTTGATAAAATATATGATAGCTTAACAGATGAGGAAAAAGAAATTGTAAGAAGAGGTAGAAATACTGAAAATCATCATACAGCTAAAAATTCAAATGTAGCAGAATATGCAAAAGCTACTTCATTTGAGGCTCTTATCGGATATTTATATTTGATTAAGGAAGATGAAAGATTAAAACAAATTCTTGAGCTTTGTATTGACTAGAACTATAAAATATGGTATAAATAAATAGCCGATAATTTTGGCCCCTTGGTCAAGCGGCTAAGACGCCACCCTCTCAAGGTGGAATCATGGGTTCGATTCCCGTAGGGGTCACCAATTAATAAAATTAGAGTAGCAATGGTTTTATAAAAATAATTGCTACTCTAATTTTATTATTAATATCTTTTTGAGGAAACAAGCATTTACTAAATATGTGTTTGTTTCCTTTTAAAACTCTCTTATTATTATATCAGTACTTTGTGTACAATATTCTTTTATATAATCATATTTATACCCTCTGAAACCTATAAATTCTGAGTATTGTATACCATCTTTATTTTTTTTATTAATGTAATAAGGGGGATAAGAGGTAATATCAAAGCTTCCTTCTTCTGGTTCATTTTGCTCAATAAAGCATGCTGTACATTCATCTTTTTTGTTAAATATATAATACTCAACATATACGTAATCATTTCTAAAAGGATGATAATGTTCCACTATCATTAATTTCTGATTAGATGGAAAATTATATGGTCTAAAAGCGTCAAGAGTATTATATAAATAGATGCATAAAGCTATTGCTAATATAATAAGTATACAAAAAATGATTAATAATTTTTTCTTCATAATATTTCTCCTTTATATAAATATATTATAAGTACATTATAAGTATATAATATTGTAAAAGTCAATTTATTAGAAAAAATATCACTTTTGGTGAATACTATATTGAAATAATATAATAATGATACTAATAGATGAAAGAAGAGAAGCGTTAGTATTTGCTGGAAAAGCTAACAATGAAAAGTAGCTAGAATAATATTAGATGATTTAGAAATTGTAAATTAGGAAAAATAACTTTAGAAAAAGCATAAAGAGAAAAATGAATTTTATAAAAAGTATAATGGCAAAAAAAATAAGCTAATGTTGCCATCGCAAAATTTCTGCAATGGCAACATAGATCATTTCTTAAGTCTGAGGTACACATGTTTCAATTCTCCATTTTTGTTGTAGCCCTTATGCACCAGAACACTAACAGCATCGCCGACATCAGCTTTTTGATACAAGTACTTGTCATTTAAGCAATGCACTTTGTCTTTGTACATTAGGTATACATTATACTCTTCGTCGTGATGCTGTGGCACAGGAACTGTTCCTACCATGCTAATGGTCGTATAGGAGTCTT
>JAAVXQ010000067.1 GCA_022790685.1 Clostridia bacterium | reverse complement strand
TTTATTGAAAAAAGAAGTGGAGAACTAAATAATAGTGTTATTGATTTAAAAGATAAAACGACTACAGAATATGATATAAAAAAAGGAGTTTTAGATAATTCAGTAAAAAGATATAAAGCATCTAAAAAAGAATTTGAAGAATTAGCAGAAAGTCAAAAGGAACTTGCTGCCACATCAGTTGATTTAGTGGATATAGATTTTTTGTGGACAATCATAGGAAATTATGCTACTGAAAATGATGTATTACTTCAATTAGATGTAAAAGAGAGTGTTGCTAAAAAAGCAGAAACTACAACCTATCTTTTGTGTGATTTACATTTTAAAACTATAGGAAATTATACAGATGTTACAAAATTTGTTTATGATATAGAAGATGATGATAGACTAGAGTTTGAAATAAATAATTTTGACATGATTAAACATGAAGTAAATGTAACATCTTCAAAAAATATGACAACAGAACAAGTTGAGGAAGAAAGAAAGAAACAAGAAAATTGGGTAGATGCAGAATTTGTTGTAAAAGGTGTTCCAATGAATATTGTAAGTATATCTGAGATTTCTACTCCGGATTTAGAAAATGCAATTGATGAAATAAATGCAGTATTATCTAACCAAACAAATTAAAGAAAGGGTTCTATATGGGAAGAATATTAAAAGAAATTTTTATATTGCTTTTATTAGGAGCAGTAATATTGTTTACCTTAAGTATGATATTTTATGATTTCTTTGATAGCACACAAGAATTACCAGAAATAAGAGAATATGTAGCAGATAGCATTGTAAAAACAACAATTCAAGAAATAGAAATGAATTTAGATACTTCAACAACTAGTGATTCTCTATTAAAATCTTATGAAATAGTAAGTGCTGATTTAAAAAACTATACAACAAAAAAATCATATCAAAAAGGAAAAGCTAATCCATTTGTTGAATATAAGACAGAAGTTCAAACAACTACTTCATCAGGAACAACAAATAATAGTGTAAATAATAATACTACTACAAATACTAACAAGAATACAAACAACAATACTACAAATAATAATACTATAAATACCAATACTACAAATACAAGTACAAATCAAGGAACTTTCTTTGAAAAACCAAATTCTAAATAAGGTTATATTTATAATTTAAATATATACAAAAAAGTATTTTAAACAAACTAAGGAGGAAAAAATTATGTTTAAAGAACAAAAAGGTATTACTTTAGTAGCATTAGTTATAACAATTATAGTGCTATTAATTTTAGCTGGTGTTTCAATATCACTAGTAATGGGAGAGAATGGTGTATTAGGACAAGCTGCAAATGCTGTTGATGCAACAGAACTTGGATCAGTAAGAGATGAATTAAATAATGCTCTTGCTTCAATTCAAACAGTTTATTATGCAAATATGGCTACAGGAGATGCTACTCCATTACGTAGTTATATAACAGGAAACTATATAAAAAATGAATGTCCAAATGCTGAATCAGTAACAATAAACCCTGATCCAGTAACAGCTGATGGAGAAGTAACAGTTACTTATAAACATACAAAAGGAAAATCATATACTTGTAAACTAAAAGTAACAGCTAGAACAATTACAATGTCAGAAGATTTAAAATTAGTTACTGAATAAATTAAAATTAAAAATACTTAAACAGGCATATGCATAAAAGTGTATATGCCTTATTTTAAATAAAGAAGTAGGATAAATCATGGATTTTTTTTTGTACATAATGGTATTTATGATGGGAACAGTTTTTGGAAGTTTTTTTACTTTGGCTGTTTATAGAATTCCATTAAAAAGAGATATAACACATGAAAGATCTTTTTGCCCAAAGTGTAATCATAGATTAGAATTTTTAGATTTAATTCCGATAATAAGTTATATAACTTTAGGAGGAAAGTGCAGATATTGCAAAGAAAAAATAAGGATAAGATATTTATTGTTAGAAATGATTTCAGGAATAGTTTTCTTAATTTCATATTTAACAATTAATATGAAATTTCCAAATTATGAAATAAATAAAATAATTTATTATGTATCATTTGTACTTATGTATGTCACAATCGCTATAGTTATTGGAATTGATAATGAATATAAAAAAATTAATTTAAAAGTACTTTTATTTGGAGTTATATGTCAAATGATGTATATAGTATATCTATATATATTTGAAAAAAATATTAACATATATAGATATGGAATATACATATTGCTTATTTTAATTTTATTTATTTTTAATATATTAGTTAAAAGACAGATATACTTTTTTGAAATCATACTTTTTATTATATACTGTGCATTATGTTTAGAAATAAAATATATGATAATTCTATTAATAGCATCTATAACAATTCAAAGTATTGTAGAATTTATAAAGAGAATAAATAAAAGTAAAAATATTAAATTATTTAATTATGGAACAATTCTTGGAATTTGCATGATAGCCATAACTATTATAAAAAACTATTATATTTATAGCTAAAAGAAGAAGGAGAAATATGAATATACAAAAATTTCTTTCAAAATTAAAAAGTCAAAAAGGTGTAACTGGAGTTGATATTGTTGTTTCAATTACTGTTATAACTCTTACAATAGTTGTTGTAACTGCAATATATACTAATATAGATTTAACCTCAAAAAATGTTAACAGAACAGCAGGTGCGACAAGAATTGCAACTAATATATTAGAAGAAATTGAAAAAATGTATTATGATGAATTTAAAGAAGAAATATCAGAAATAGAAGAAGACTTTAATAAATCTGGAAAAGAATATATTGTTGAAGTTTCTTCTGACACAAATGATACAAAAAAGATTATTATAAATCCTAAAAAAGTTTCAAAAACTGTTAAATTTTTTAATACAAAAATTCCAAAAGGATATTTAGTAGAAATGAAACTACAAAATGCTTATGGAACAGATACTGGGAAAAAATATGATATGGTAAGAAAAATAGATTTATCTGTTAAATATAACGTAGGAGAGACAGAAGAAAAAGTAAGTTTATCTACAGCAAAAACATTAGAATTGTGTGAAGTATGTAATGAGCCAGAGATATCTAGAGAAACTTTTGCTTTGTATCCAAATGTTAATCCAAATACTGTTATACCAATCAAAAGAGTTGGAAATTCATATAAAATTATAAATGAAACAGAAGATAAAAATGACTATATTGGATGGTATAGTTATGAAAATAAATTATGGGCAGCAATTATTGTTGGAAGCTTAGATTATGACGAAACAACAGGAATACTAAAAGATGGTTTTGAAAAAAACATGTATGTATGGATTCCAAATTATGGAAGAGACAATAATGGTAAATTTGTATTTAGATACAAAAATACTGATAATATCATAAAAAATGAATTACTTACAAAAGCAGGTGAAAGTAAAAGCATATATACTATGTCTAAACAAACTGCTAAAGATTTAGAAGATTGTGAATTTGAAGTATCAGGATATTGGATAAAATACACAGATTTAAATGACAATCGTAAAGAGGGATATGAATATATAAAGCAATTAAATGATTCTAAAGAATATGGACCGTTTGAAATTTAAGATTAAAGGAAATATGTGGTAATTGTAAAAAAACTATTTCTTTTGTCGAAATTTATATATATAATTAATAATGAATAATATTCTTGTAAATGTAAGGAGGAAAAAATGGCACTAAGGAATAAGTCACCACTTGGTATAGGACTTGTAAGTAGAGGTGTATTAAGTGAAAAAGATATAGAAGTAGCAATTGAATATCAAAAAGATCATCCAAATAAAAGAATAGGTGATATAATCCATACTTTAAATCTATGTTCATCAGTAGAATTAATAAAAAACATGGGAGAGATTTTAGGAGAGAAGGTTATTTTACTTACAAAAGATACTGTAAAGATAGATTTAAAAGAATATATATCTCTAGACGTGTGTAAAGCTTGTAAAGCAGTAATGTTCGATATAGATGGAAAAAAAGCTAAAGTTTGTTTTGCAGATACGGCCAATAAAAGAGCAGTAGAGCAAATAAGATTAATTTTATTAAGTAAAGGATTAGTATTAGATAAGTATTTAACTTTTGACACTAATGTAGAAAGAGTACTTAAAGAATTAGAAGGTAAATCAACCTCATCAGATGAGATACGTACCACAGGAGATATATCTGGTTTAGTAGATACAATATTTAAAACTGCTATGGAAAAAAGAGCCAGTGATATTCATATTGAACCAATGGAAACTACAGTAAGAGTTAGATATAGAATAGATGGTGACCTTATAACTGTTGCTAATATAGATAAAGCAAAACAACAGCAATTAGTAGGTAGATTAAAAGCAATTTCTAATATGCACCAAGAAAAACAAGAAAATCAGGATGGTAGAATTTTATTATATGAAGATTATAATATACGTTCTTCATCTCAAAAAACAATAAATGGAGAAAAATTCTGTTTAAGATTATTAAAAAAGAATGCAGGAATAAGAGATATATTTGATTTAGGATTTCCAAAAGATGAGGGAATATTAAAAAAATGTTTTGATAAAAGAAATAGTATTACAGTTATTGCAGCTCCTACAGGAGAAGGAAAAACAACAACTTTATATAGTATTTTAGATTATTTAAATAAACCAGAAGTAAATATAACAACAGTTGAAGATCCGGTTGAAATTAGAGTTTCTGGAATAAATCAAATTGAAGTTGATGCAAAGCAATCATTTGCTGATGCTTTAAGAACAATTTTAAGACAAGACCCAGACATAATTTTATTAGGAGAGATTCGTGATTTTGAAACAGCAGAAATAGCACTTCAAGCAGGACAAACAGGACACTATGTTTTATCAACAGTTCACACAATAAATGCAGTAGAAGTAATAACAAGACTTAGAAAAATGGGAATATCAGATTATGATATATCAAGTACTTTGGCAACAGCGATTTCACAAAGACTTATAAGAACAGTATGTCAAAAATGTGCAAAAAAGAGAGAATTTACAGATAGTGAGAAAAAGATTATAACAGATCTAATGAAAAAATATGGAGAAACACCAGATTTTAAAGGAAAATTTACATATGAAGTACATGGTTGTCCAGAATGCAATAATACAGGATTTAAAGGAAGAATTGCAGCATTTGAAATTTTGGAAATCTCAGAAGAAATAAGAGGAATCATAGCAGATGGTGGTTCTAGTTTATCTGTTAGAAATGTCGCTTTGGAACAAGGATATAGACCTTTGCATATAGATGCACTAAATAAAGTAATAAATGGAATGGTAACTTTAGATGAAGTAAATAAAAAATTAGCAATATTTTAGTTAAAGAAAGGTGGAAAAAATGATTTTAACAGAACAAATTATTAAAGAGGCTATAGAAAGAGGAGCATCAGATATACATTTATTATATGGATTAAGGCCAATATTAAGAGTTTCTAGATCTTTAGTGGAGATAGAGAGTGTAGATCCATTAGATGAATCAGATTTATATGAAATATATGAATATATTGTAAAAGGAAATATGGATAAAGAAAATACTTACAAAACAGAAAGAAAGTTAGATACTTCATTGGTTTATGATGGCACTCGTCTCAGAGTAAATGCTTCATATTCAGATGATGTACCACTATTTACAATGCGTATTATAAAAAATGAATTACCAAAATTTGAAGATTTAGGAGTTCCAGATATAGTTAGAAGAATGACATATCAACCACAAGGTTTAATGTTAGTTACAGGAAAAACAAACTCTGGTAAAACAACAACTTTAAGTGCTTTAATAGATGATATAAATAAAAAGCAAAATAGAAAAATTCTAACTTTGGAAAGCCCAGTCGAATTTAAACATACAAGTAAAAGATCTATAATAGTTCAAAAAGAAGTAGGACCAGGAAAAGACTGTTTAAATTATAGAGATGGTGTTATAAATGCTTTAAGAGAAGATTGTGATATATTAGTAGTAGGAGAGATTCGTGATAAAGAGACTATGGAAGCTGCAATAGATATGGCAGAATCTGGTCACTTAGTAATTGGAACATTACATACAAAGTCATGTGCAGAGACTATTGATAGAATGATAAACTTCTATGAAGTACGTGATCAAATGACAATAAAAAATCTTTTATCTGCACTTTTAAAAATCGTTGTATCACAAAGACTTTTAAAATCTGCTGATGGAAATGGTGTAGTATTGGTACCAGAAGTAATGGTAGTAGATAATACAGTATCTGCATGTATTAGAAAAGAAAAATTTAGTGTTTCAGAAATAGAAGATGCTATACAAGGTAATTTAGATAAAGGTAGTATAGGTCTTATGAATTCACTTGCAAATTTATATTGTGATGGAAAACTTACTTTAGAACAATGTAAAGCTCAAATTGAAGAAAAAAATTATGAGACATTTAATAGAATAATAACTCAAACAAATATTGGTAGACGTTCAGGTAAATAAAACCAAAAGGAGGTAAACAAAAATGCCAACCTTTGTATATAAGGCACTTACTCCACAAAAGCAAGTGGTAAAAGGTACAATAGAAGATGCAAACAAAGTAGGGTGTATAAAAAAACTTAAAAGAAATGGACTAGAGCCCATAAGTTTATCTTTAGCTGTATCCATGTCAAAAGGTAAAAAAGAGACAAAAAGAAAAAACATAAAGCAAAATACAACTGAAAAGATAGAAATGGGAACAGCTAGAGTAATGACTAAAAAGAAAAAGACACTTATGGAAATTTTAGATACAAAAACATTAGAGGTTACATCAGAAAAAATTACTTCTAGGGATATAAGAATTTTTACACAAAACTTCTATTTATTAAAAAAAGCTAATTTTAATAATATTCATGCTTTAAAAACTGTTATTGAAACAACAGAGAATGCAAAGTTAAAATATGTTTTAGAAGATATTTTATCTGGTGTTGAAGGCCGGAGATTATATGTATAAAACTATGGAATATTATTCTAATATATTTCCATATATATATATAAATATGGTTAAAGTTGGTGAGCTTTCAGGATCTTTGGATGTGTCACTTCAACAAGCTGTTAAATATTTAGATGATAATGATGCATTAAATAAAAAATTAAAAAAGATATTAATACCTAATATACTTATGTTTTTTGGTATATTAATAATGTTAGTAGTAGGAACTGTAATAGGTGTTCCTATGTTACAAGGAATATTTGATTCCATAGGTACAGAAGATGAGCTTCCAAAAGCTACAATGATGTTCTCACAATTTTTAAATGCAGTAGGTAAGGTATGGTATATACCAGCTTCTATATTTATAGCTGCTATTGTTGGATGTTTTACATATATAAGTACACCAAGTGGAAGATATAATTTTGATTATTTTAAATATAAAATGCCTATTTTTGGAAAGCTTATATATTTATTAGATTTTTCAAGACTAATAAGAAATATGGATTTGAATTTAAAAAATGGTATGAGAATTCAAGATGCATTAGAAGTAAGTAAGAACGTTCTGAAGAATAGTGTTATGTTAGCTATGATAGAAACCTCTATAAATAATATATTTATAGGAAAATCATGGATAGAGCCTTTTGAGGAAGCAGACCTTGGTAGTAGAATGACAGTTGAGATGCTAAATATAGGTATGCAAACAGACCTAACAGAAATGATGGATAAGTTATTACTATATATGGATACAGATATTGATAATACAATGGAAAAAATAATAAAGGTATTACCAGAAATTTCATATTCAATAGTTGGTATAGTTTTAGTATTCTTTGTTGTAGTTATATTAGTTCCATGTATACAGGTATATATGGGAGGATTCTTATTCTCAGCATATGGATTCTAAATAATAAAAATGTAAAGCAGTCAAACTTATGTATTTGACTGCTTTTTTGACTTTTTTTTATATTAAATATATAATGAAGAAAAAATAAAATGAGGTGTTATTAAAGTGAAAATAGGAATAGATTTAGGTGGAAGTCATATAGGAATAGGACTTGTGCAAGAAGATAAAATTATAGATATAAAAGAAAAACAATTTAATAGACAAGATAGAGTAAATATAGAAGAAACAATAACTAATAGTATAATGAAAATGCTTACAGAACTTTTACAAGAAAATAATTTATTAATTGAAGACGTAGATTTAATAGGAATTGCTTCTCCAGGTACAATATCAAATGGAAAAATAGTAAAAGCAGGAAACTTAAATATTAAAGACTTTGATTTAGTTTCTAAATTAAAGGAGAAATATACTATTCCAATAAAAATGAGAAATGATGGAAAGTGTGCAGCTCTTGCTGAGAAGTATTATGGAGCAATGAAAGAATTTGAAGATTGTGTGTTTATAAACATAGGAACAGGTATAGGCGGAGCGGTTTTTATGGATGGAAAATTATTAGAGCCTAAAAGATATTCTGGTTTTGAAATAGGTCATATGATAGTAAATAAAGGTGGAAGAAAATGTAGCTGTGGAAAGCAGGGATGTTTAGAAGCATATGCTTCTATAAAGGCATTAAAAAATAAAGTAACAGAAACCTTAGATATGGATAATGATATATCAGGTCAATACTTAAGAGAAGAATTATTAATAAAAAATGATCCACGAGTGCAGGAAGATTTAGATATATTTTTAGAGTATCTAAAAACAGGTATATGTAATTTGATAGATATTTTTGAGCCAGAAGTGGTATGTTTTGGAGGAAGTTTTTCATATTATGAAGGAAATCCTATTTATGACAAACTAATAGAAAAGATTAACGAACCAAAATCAACATTTAATGATGGAGAAAAACCAAAGTTTGTATTTGCTAAGTTTAAAAATGATGCTGGAATAATAGGTGCTACATTAGGATAAAAATTAGAAAGAAAAATGTCGAAAAAACATATAAAATGGAAATGAATAAATAACACAAAAGTTGACATAAAATTGTAAAAGGAGTATAATAAAGGTATCTATGAATAGGAGGTAACAACAATGGCAAATTCCAATTTTAAGACCTTTGCAGTAAAATTTTTTGATGAGGCTCTTCAAAAGGACTTTCTCGATATGATCGAGAGGTTCAACAGCAAAGAAGAGCAGATCATCTGCACCGAGCGGAATGAGACCTATGAGGTAACCGCTGTGGAGGGGAAGATGGTTGTCTGGGAGCTGGCAATGCACAAGTACATGTCCTATGCCAAAGACACCATTCCCGCCGGCAAAAGTGGTAAACGCATTCAGCGGGTCTGGTTCTCCTTTGCAAGTCTTCTTAAGGAAGAAAACATCGCAGGATAACCTGCCATTTACCCTCAAACTAGATGCCTAGAATAATACTTTAAAAGGCAGAAGGTTTGCACAAAATCTGCCACCCTGTGAAAAGGGGGGCAGATTTTTTTTGTAAAAAATATATCATAAACTTTTAGTTTTGTTTTATGTTTTTAATAAAATAGCTAAATAATATGTTTATATTTAAAGTAATTTTATAAAGTAAAAAAGTGATATAAATTAAAATATATAATTTTAAAAACAGGTATAAAGTTTGACTTTATTTAAAGATTATAGTATAATGTATGGCATAAGGTATCATAATAAATGATACAGATAATGAGATTTATATATAAAAATTAATTTTCAGAAAAGTAAAAAAATAAAGTGAACGGAACAAAATTGCATATGTTTTAAATGGAAAATAAATTATTTCTTATTTCCAGTTTTTTTAAAGATGCTAAAATTGTAATGGAAGTGTGAAATGTTTTATTTCCAAGTTTTTAGGGTGTGAAATAAAAATACAAAAACAAGGAAAGTGTGTTTATTTATAACTTTTTATAAATAAACACATATATTTCATAAATAATGAGATTTTTTTATGAAAGCAATTAAATATACCAAATAAAATCTAATCTGTGTTTTCTGAAAAAATAAAAGAGTGTAAATAAAATATAAGAAGGAATAATTTATTTTAATACTATTTTTAGGAGAATTTTTAATAGTATTTTTATGTTTGGAAAATAAATCTTATATTATTAATCTAGTAATATAAGCTTTAAAAATGTACAATTTAAATATGAATTTAAGAGTTATTTAAAAAGCTATTTTATTTATAGCCTTATATTGATTTTTTATATAAACTTATAAGTAAAACTAAAAAAGAGAAGGAGAAAACATGGAAAAAGAAACTGAAAATACTTTAAATAGCCAAAAAAATAATAAAACAAGAAGAGGTTATAGATCAAATAATAGAAAAAATGTAAAAAAGGTAGAAAGCAAAAGTGAAACAAATTCAAGTAGTTCAGCTGGAAATTCTTTAGTTAAAAGAGAAGAAAAACCATTAGTGAAAACTAAAGAAAAGCCATTAGCTAAGCTTAAAGATAATAAATTAGCAAAAATAAGAAAAAAGGAAGAATTTGGTTTCAAAAAAGAAAATTTAAAAATTATACCATTAGGTGGAATAGAAGAAATAGGCAAAAATATTACTGTATTTGAATATGGTAATGATATAGTACTTGTTGACTGTGGAGTAGCCTTTCCAGAAGACGATATGCTGGGAATAGATTTAGTTATACCAGATTTTACTTATCTTGAGAGAAATAAAGATAAAATAAGAGGATTAGTGGTAACACATGGACATGAAGACCATATAGGATCAATACCATATTTATTAAAACAAATGAATATTCCAATTTATGCGACAAAACTAACTATAGGTTTAATAAGTAATAAATTAGAAGAACATAAATTGTTAAAAACAGCAAAATTAAATACTGTTAAACAAGGTCAAACTGTAGTACTTGGGAAAATGAGAGTTGAATTTATAAGAAGCTGTCATAGTATTCCAGATGCAGTAGCATTAGCTATTCATACACCAGTTGGAACTGTTGTGCATACAGGAGACTTTAAAATTGATTATACACCAATAGATGATTCTAAAATGGATTTTGGACGTTTAGCTGAACTTGGAAATAAAGGTGTTTTAGCATTACTTTCAGATAGTACAAATGCTGAAAGAAAAGGTTATACAATGTCTGAAAATACAGTAGGAGAAGTATTTGATAAGTTATTTATAAACTGCAAAAAAAGAATTATTGTAGCTACTTTTGCTTCAAATGTGCACAGAGTTCAACAAATAGTAAATTCAGCAGTTAAATATGATAGAAAAATTGCTGTATGTGGAAGAAGTATGGTAAACATGATTAATACAGCAATAGAACTTGGATATATAGATGTTCCTAAAAATGTATTTATTGATATAGATTTAATAAAAAATTATACAGATGACCAATTAGTTATAATAACAACAGGAAGTCAAGGAGAGCCTATGTCAGCTCTAACAAGAATGGCAACAGGAGAGCATAAAAAAGTAAATATAAATTCAAATGATTTAGTAATAATTTCTGCAACTCCAATACCAGGAAATGAAAAATTTGTAGCAAAAGTAATTGATGACTTAATGAAAATTGGTGCAGAAGTTGTTTATAGTTCTTTAGCTGATGTGCATGTTTCAGGTCATGCTTGTCAAGAGGAACAAAAATTAATGCTTTCACTAGTAAGACCTAAATATTTCATACCAGTACATGGAGAATATAGACAACTTATAGCTCATAGTGAAACAGCAAAAAAAGTAGGAATTCCAAAAGAAAATATAATATTAATGAAAAATGGAAGAACCTTAGAAGTAAATGAAGAAACTTGTAAACTAACAGTTCCAGTACCATTTGGAAAAGTAATGGTGGATGGATTAGGTGTTGGAGATGTTGGAAATATAGTTTTAAGAGATAGACAACATCTATCACAAGATGGATTAATAATTGTAGTTCTTACAATGGATTCAGCTTCAGGTGAGATTGTTGCAGGGCCAGACATCATATCTAGAGGATTTGTTTATGTAAGAGAATCAGAGAATTTAATGGAAGAAGCAAAACTTCTTATAAATGCTGAACTTCGAAAATGTGTAGAAAGTCATGTAATTGATTGGGCAACAATAAAAACAACAATAAGAGATTCTTTAAGAGAATATATATATCAAACAACTAAAAGAAACCCTATGATTCTGCCGATCATAATGGAAGTGTAGTTAAAACTCAGTAATACCAAGCCTTTTAAGGCTTGGTATTTTTTAAAAGTAGACAATTAGTAGACAACCTATTGATGTTTAAGCTTCCTTATTTGTTACCATTTTGTTACCCACCCGCTAAATCGTACCAGTTTTTTGAGACTCATTTGAAGTTAGAATATAGATATAAATCACAAGTAATAAGCTAAATCTATTAATTCTTATAGAATATATTTGATTTGATAGAAATTTACATATATAATATAACTAAAATAGTATAGATAAAAATAAATATGAGGTGGGACTATATGAGTAAAATAAAGAACCTTTT
>JAAVXQ010000066.1 GCA_022790685.1 Clostridia bacterium | reverse complement strand
TTGGAGTACTTGGAATGTTTTTAGGAGTTCCAGTGATGGCATTTATTAAAATAGTAATAATGGAGTTTATCTCAAATAGAAAGAAAGCTTTAGAAAAAGAAGAAGTGTAAATAACTAAAAATAAAAAAGGATTTAATTTTTTAAAATTAAATCCTTTTTATATATTATTTTAATTTTTTAAAAGAAGATAATACTTCTGTAACTACATTAGTATAAATAGATAAATCTTCTAGAGGAAAATTAATATCAATACAGTAAAATTCACCTACTATGTTTAACCAAATTATTTGAATATAACAAGGTTTATTTAATTTAGAATCTAGATAATGAAAAGTATAAGTATATGCTATTGTATCACCAACTAAAAGTTCTTTTAAATCAGATAAATTAGAATAAGAATTAAAACTTTGCGAATAGGCAAGTCTATCAGCTTTTACTATATCATAAAAACTTTTATTTTCAATTTTTTCTATTTTTGAAATATGTACTTCTAAATTACTTTCTGAAGTTAAATTTAGAAGATAATAAGGGTCATCTGTTATTCCGTGATAAAGCATAATTTTTAGATAGTTCTATACTAAAGGTATTATCAGTACTTGTATAAGTTTTATATGGTTTAGCATTTTCTTCTTCTATTTTTTGTTTTTCTATTTTATATTCTTTATATTTAGAAACAGCAGAAGAAATTAAAAGCATTATTAAAATAGCTACAATTATTATAGCTATAATAACTTTTTTCATATTAAGTTTACGTCTAAAAGAAAAAAAATCCTCCATATTTTATAATCCTTATCTTACTTAAATATAAATATAATATATTACATTTTTTAGAAAAAAACAAGTTTTAAAGAGAAAATGAGTAAGCTAAAACATCATAAAAATTTGAAAATAATATGTAAAACGCTAAAATCCAGTAATAGTCGAAAAAAGAAGAATTATATAAAAAATGTAACAAAATTGTAATAAAATGCTTTTTATTAATAAAAATAAAAATGCATATAAAAAATCCTTGATTTCCCTAAGAAAAAATCAAAAAAACTATTGACGAGCATTGATAAAATAGTATATAATATTGAAGTAATTTTATACTCTATTCGTATTTCGTCTTACGAATTTAGGGTATATAGAAAACGGGATTTATTTTTTTATTCCATTTTAAATTATATATATAAAATATTTTTAAGAGGAATTAATTAAAAGAGGAACTATTTTTACAATATATTTTTTGGCAGGGATGTGGTGTAAGAATAAAAACCTTTTAAGTTAAGAGGGACTTAAAATATGTTTATATATTTACCTGCTAAATAAATATATAAAGGGTGGTTTATTTTGGTAAAAGTAAAAGACGTAAAGCACGAGAAATGTGTTCGTAAGACTTTTTCTAAGATTGGTGATTTTATAGATATACCAAATCTTTTAAAAGTCCAAAAAGATTCTTATGATTGGTTCATAAAAGAAGGATTAGGAGAAGTATTAAAAGATATTTCGCCTATAATTGATTATTCAGGAAACCTTATCTTAGAATTTTTTGATTACTATATGGAAGATACAACAAAGTATACACTAGAAGAATCAAAAGAAAGAGATGCTACTTATTCTACAAGATTACACGTTAAAGTTAGATTAATTAACCGTGAAACAGGAGAAATTAAAGAGCAAGAGATTTATTTAGGAGATTTTCCACTTATGACAGATAGCGGAACATTTGTTATAAATGGAGCAGAGAGAGTTGTAGTTTCACAATTAGTTCGTTCTCCAGGATGTTATTATGATTCAAGTTATGACAAGACAGGAAAGAAATTATATACAGCAACAGTAATGCCAATAAGAGGAGCATGGCTAGAATATGAAACAGATAGTAATGATGTATTTTATGTAAGAATAGACAGAACAAGAAAATTACCTGTAACATCATTATTAAGAGCAGTAGGATTAGATACAGATGAAAAAATATTAGATTTTTTCGGAGAAGAAGATAAGATTATTGCTACTATAGCAAAAGATCCAGTTAAAAATGCAGATGATGCATTAATAGAAATTTACAAAAAATTAAGACCAGGAGAACTTCCAACAGTAGATGCGGCAAGAAATTTATTTGATGGATTATTCTTTGATAATAGACGTTATGATTTAGCAAAAGTTGGTAGATATAAATACAATAAAAAATTATGTTTATCAACAAGAATTGCAAATCATATTGCATATGAAACAATAGTAAATCCTGAAACAGGGGAAGTTTTAGTAGAAAAAGATGAGATTATTTCTAGAGAAGTTGCACGTGATATACAAAATGCAGGTATAAATGTTGTTAATGTAAATATGGAAGGTAAGAAAGCTAAAGTTATAGGAAACGGAACTGTGGATATACATAGCTTTGTAGATAGTAAATTAATAGAAGATTTAAAAATTAAAGTAGATGTAAACTATAGTGTTCTTACTAATATATTAGAAACAGCCAAAAATGATAAAGAAATAAGAAGTCAAATCGAAGAAAGAATAGAAGAACTTATTCCAAAACATATTGTAACAGAAGATATTCTAGCTTCAGTAAACTATTTATTAAATTTAGAATACAATACATTAATATCATCACCAGAAAAACCAAGACTTGGATATATTGATGATATTGATCATTTAGGAAATAGACGTATAAGATGTGTTGGAGAACTTTTACAAAATCAATTTAGAATTGGTTTAACAAGATTAGAAAGAGTTGTTCGTGAAAGAATGACAATACAAGACTTAGATGTTGTAACACCACAAACATTAATAAACACAAAGCCAATTACATCATCAATAAGAGAATTCTTTGGAAGTTCACAACTTTCACAATTTATGGATCAAACAAATCCACTTTCAGAATTAACACATAAAAGAAGAATTTCAGCTTTAGGACCTGGAGGACTTTCAAGAGAAAGAGCTGGATTCGAGGTTCGTGATATTCACTATACTCACTATGGAAGACTATGCCCAATAGAATCTCCAGAAGGACCAAACATAGGTCTTATATCTGCACTTTCAACATTTGCTATAATTAATGAATATGGATTTATAGAAACACCATATAGAAAAGTTGAAAAAGGAACTTGCAAAGTAACAAACGAAGTTGAATATATGACAGCAGATGAAGAAGATAGCTATATTATAGCTCAAGCGTCAGAACCAGTTGATGAAAATAATTGTTTAATAAATAAAAGAATAAGAGTAAGAGAACGTGCTGAAATTAAAGAAATTGAAAAAGAGAAAGTTGATTATGTTGATGTTTCTCCAAAACAATTAGTTTCAGTTGGTGCTGCAATGATACCTTTCTTAGAGCATGATGATGCTAACCGTGCACTTATGGGTGCAAACATGCAACGTCAGGCAGTTCCACTTATGATTACAGATTCTCCTATGGTTGGAACAGGTATAGAATATAAAGCTGCCAAAGATTCAGGTGTTATGATAATAGCAGAAGAAAATGGAACAGTTGAAACTGTTACAGGTGATGAAATTGTTATAAAAAATGAATTAGGTGAAAAGAAAAAATATACTTTAAGAAAGTTTAAAAGAACAAATGGTGGTACTTGTATAAACCAAAGACCAATAGTAAAAGAAGGGGAAATCATTAAAAGAGGAGATGTTATTGCTGATGGACCTTCTACAGATAAAGGAGAAATGGCATTAGGTAAAAACTTACTTATTGCATTTACTACTTGGGAAGGTTATAACTACGAGGATGCTATATTATTAAATGAAAGACTAGTTAAAGAAGATGTTTTAACATCACTTCATATAGAAGATTATGACTGTGAATGTCGTGATACAAAATTAGGACCAGAAGAAATAACAAGAGATATACCAAATGTTGGTGAAGATTCTCTTCGTGACTTAGATGAAAATGGTATTATAAGAATTGGTGCTGAAGTAAGACCAGGAGATATATTAGTAGGTAAAGTTACTCCAAAAGGAGAAACAGAACTTACAGCAGAAGAAAGATTATTAAGAGCTATTTTTGGTGAAAAAGCTAGGGAAGTTAGAGATACCTCTTTAAGAGTACCTCATGGAGAAGCTGGAACAATTGTTGATGTTAAAGTATTTACTAGAGACAATTCAGATGAATTAGGACCTGGTGTAAACCAAATTATTAGAATATATATAGCACAAAAAAGAAAAATATCAGTCGGAGATAAAATGGCTGGACGTCATGGAAATAAAGGTGTTATTTCAAGAATATTACCAGAAGAAGATATGCCATTTATGCCAGATGGAACTCCAGTAGATGTTGTTTTAAACCCATTAGGTGTTCCTTCTCGTATGAACTTAGGACAGGTTTTAGAAGTTCATTTAGGAGCAGCAGCTAGAATGCTTGGATGGAAAACTGCAACACCAGTATTTGATGGTGCAACAGAAGAAGATATTGATAGCATGCTTCAAATGGCAGGTCTTGAAACAAATGGAAAAACAATTCTTTATGATGGAAGAACAGGAGAAGCTTTTGATAAGCCAATCACAGTTGGAGTTATGTATATGCTTAAACTTCACCACTTAGTTGATGATAAGATACATGCTCGTTCAACTGGACCATACTCATTAGTTACACAACAACCACTTGGAGGTAAAGCTCAATTTGGTGGACAAAGATTTGGAGAGATGGAAGTTTGGGCACTAGAAGCATATGGTGCTGCATACACATTACAAGAAATCTTAACAGTTAAATCTGATGATGTTGTAGGAAGAGTAAAAACATATGAAGCTATTGTTAAAGGTGAAAATATTCCTGAACCAGGAATTCCAGAATCTTTCAAAGTTTTAATAAAAGAACTTCAATCTTTAGGATTAGATATTAAACTATATAGTGAGACAGATGAAGAGATTGAAATAAAAGAGCATAGTGAAGAAGATTACGATGGAATAGAAGAAGTAATTGATGAAAATGAACTTGAAGAAAATGATTTAACAGAGGTTGATGAAGAACAATTAGATGAATATGATACATCAGAAGAAGATGATGAATTCTTTACAAACATATTAGATGAAGAAGATTTACCAGATGATAAAATATTTGAAGACTTAGATTCAGATGATGACAAATAATCTTATAAATAAAGATTAAGAGAAAAATAAAAATTAAATATTTTGTATTCTAAAAATGATTTCTAAATATCATAAATTATGTACAGCTGTGCTAAAAAAGAAACATTTTTAGAATACTTGGTAAATAAATGTATTTGCCTACTAAATAAAAAGATTAAAAAATAGGAGGCTACTTAAAAAGTGGAAGAATTAGAAGTTTTTAATAAATTAAAAATAGGATTAGCTTCAGATGAAAAAGTAAGAGAATGGTCTTATGGTGAAGTTAAAAAACCAGAAACTATCAATTATAGAACTTTAAAACCAGAAAAAGATGGTTTATTCTGTGAAAAAATATTTGGTCCTACAAAAGACTGGGAATGTCATTGTGGTAAATATAAAAGAGTTAGATATAAAGGAATAGTTTGTGATAGATGTGGTGTTGAAGTAACAACAGCTAAAGTTAGAAGAGAAAGAATGGGACATATAGAACTTGCAGCTCCAATAGCACATATTTGGTATTTTAAAGGAATTCCAAGTAGAGTTGCATTAATGCTTGATATTTCACCAAGAAGTTTAGAAAAAGTTATATATTTTGCTTCATATATTGTTACAGACAAAGGAACATCTGGACTTTTAAAATGCCAAGTGTTAAATGAAAAAGAATATCATGAGGCAGAAGAAAAATACGGAAAAGGTTCTTTTAAAGCTGAAATGGGAGCTGAGGCTATAAGAAAATTATTAGCTGAAATAGATGTAGAAAAATTAGCAGAGAAACTTAAAAAAGAAATTGCTAAATCTAGTGAACAAAAGAAAGCAAAACTTGTAAAAAGACTAGATACAGTAGAAAGTTTCAGAGTTTCTAAAAACAAACCAGAATGGATGATAATGAATGTTGTACCAGTAATTCCACCAGAAATAAGACCAATGGTTCAATTAGATGGTGGTAGATTTGCAACATCAGACTTAAATGACTTATATAGAAGAGTTATAAATAGAAATAATAGATTAAAAAGATTATTAGAACTTGGAGCACCAGAAATCATTGTTAGAAATGAAAAAAGAATGCTTCAAGAATCAGTAGATGCTTTAATAGATAATGGTAGACGTGGTAGACCAGTTACAGGAGCTGGAAATAGACCTTTAAAATCATTATCTGATATGCTAAAAGGAAAACAAGGTAGATTCCGTCAAAACCTTTTAGGAAAAAGAGTTGACTACTCTGGACGTTCAGTTATAGTTGTTGGTCCAGAACTTAAAATATATCAATGTGGACTTCCAAAAGAGATGGCAGTTGAGCTATTTAAACCTTTCGTTATGAAAGAATTAGTTGGAAGAGGATTAGCACATAATATAAAAAATGCAAAAAGAATGGTTGAAAGATTAAAACCAGAAGTATGGGATATATTAGAAGAGGTTATAAAAGACCATCCAGTAATGTTAAACCGTGCTCCTACTCTACATAGATTAGGTATTCAAGCATTCCAACCAATACTAGTAGAAGGTAGAGCTATAAAACTTCATCCTTTAGTTTGTACAGCATTTAATGCTGACTTCGATGGAGACCAAATGGCTGTACACGTTCCACTAACACCAGAAGCAATAGCAGAAGCAAGATTTTTAATGCTTTCTGTAAATAACCTTTTAAAACCACAAGATGGTAAACCAGTTACAGTACCTACACAAGATATGATTTTAGGTGCATATTATTTAACTGTTCAGATAGATGGTGAAAAAGGTGAAGGTATGTATTTTAAAGATGAAGAAGAAGCTTTAATGGCATACCAAAATGGTGATGTAGGATTACATGGAAAAATAAAAGTAAGAAGATCTAAAGAAGTAGATGGAGAAATCAAAGCTAAGACAATAGAAACAACAGTAGGAAGATTAATATATAATCAAGGAATTCCACAAGATTTAGGTTTTGTAGATAGAAATGATCCAGAAAGAGAATTTGATTTAGAAATTGATTTCCCAGTTATTAAAAAGAATTTAGGAAAAATAGTTGCAAAATGTATAAATGTACATGGACTTTCAGAAACAGCTGAAGTTCTTGACTATATTAAATCAACAGGATATAAATATTCTACAAAAGGTGCTATAACAGTGTCTGTTGCGGATGTTGCAGTACCAGAAGCTAAAAAAGAAATATTATCACAAGCTGATAAAGATGTTGAACATGTATTTAGACAATATCAACGTGGTGTTATAACAAACGATGAAAGATATGATGCTATAATAAAAATTTGGGAAAAAGCAACAAATGATGTTACAGAAGCTATGAAAGATAACTTTGATGAACTAAACCCAATATACATGATGGCACAATCTGGAGCCCGTGGTAACATGAATCAGTTAAGACAAATTGCTGGTATGCGTGGACTTATGGCTAATACATCAGGTAAAGCAGTTGAAATACCAATTAAATCTTGTTTCCGTGAAGGACTAGATGCTCTAGAATATTTCATTTCTTCACATGGTGCTAGAAAAGGTTTAGCAGATACAGCTTTAAGAACAGCCGATTCAGGATACTTAACAAGAAGATTAGTTGATGTTTCACAAGATATAATAATAAGAGAAGACGATTGTGGAACACATGAAGGTATAATAGTTGAAGACATTAAAGATGGAAATCAAGTAATTGAACCACTTCAAGAAAGACTAGTAGGAAGATATGTTGTAGAAGAGGTAAAACATCCTGAAACAGGAGAAGTTTTAGTAGATACTGATACTATGATTACAGATAAGATTGCAGGAAATATTGTAGCAGCAGGAATAACAAAAGTAAAAGTAAGATCAATATTAGAATGTAAATCAATGCATGGTGCTTGTAGCAAGTGCTATGGTATGGGATTAGCTACAAGAGAAAGAGTAAACTTAGGAGAATCTGTAGGAATAATTGCTGCACAATCAATTGGTGAGCCTGGTACACAGCTTACAATGAGAACATTCCATACAGGTGGTGTTGCCGGTGGAGATATTACACAAGGTCTTCCTAGAGTTGAAGAGTTATTTGAAGCTAGAAATCCAAAAGGTTTAGCTATAATTTCTGAAATAGATGGAACAGTAAAAATAAATGATGACAAAAAGAGAAAAGAAGTTGTTGTTACAGGAAAAGACAATAGCAAAACTTACACAATTAGCTTTGGTTCTAAATTAAAAGTAAAAGAAGGAGATATTATAGAAGCTGGTGATCAAATTACAGAAGGTTCTATAAATCCAAATGATTTATTATTAATAAAAGGACCTGAAGGTGTGTATAGATATATTATTTCAGAAGTTCAAAAAGTTTATAGAAACCAAGGTGTTGATATAAACGATAAACATATTGAAGTTATAGCAAGACAAATGCTTAAGAAAATAAGAATAGAAGATCCAGGAGATACAGGATTCTATACAGCATCTTTAGTAAATCTATTAGACTTTGAAAATAAAAATGCAGAAATGATAGCGGAAGGAAAGAAACCAGCTACAGGAAAGAGAACTTTACTTGGAATTACAAAAGCTTCTCTTGCAACAGAAAGTTTCTTATCTGCTGCATCATTCCAAGAGACAACAAAAGTATTAACAGAAGCTGCTATCAAAGGTAAAGTAGATAATCTAATGGGATTAAAAGAAAATGTTATAATTGGTAAATTAATTCCAACAGGAACTGGTTTAAAACGTTATCAAAATATACGTATAAACACAGAAAATAGAAATACTGTAAAAGACAATGTAGAAGCTGAAGAAAATTTTGAAGATGTAACTGAATAATTAATAAAATTTTAAGAAGAGATAAGCTAAATTTTAAGTGAGCTAAAAAGTTCATTTAAAACAAGCGTATCTCTTTTTTTATGTTTAAAGATATATATAAATACATAAAGCCCCAAAATATATTTCAAAATAAGTTTACTAAAAAAACGACCATTTTTGTATAGTTTTAGAAGAAGTGACATAATTTGTAAAATGATATAAAAATGTAAAAATTCTATATATGGCTTTTCCCTAGAAAAGTCCTTTAAACCCCATAAAAATGTAAGGTATTTGTTATTTACATTCTTGCTTTCTCTGTACTATATTAGAATTAGAATATTAGGTTTTAAAGTATAAATTTTAACTAATTTAAAAAGTCGATTAGACAAAAAGAAAAACACATATAAGAAGTGGGAAGTGTTTAAAGAAAAAAGCATTTAAAAAACGATTTTAAAAAGAGGTGTAATTGTATATGGGAAAAAGGGAAAATTCAAAAAATAAGAAGGAGATATTAAAAACTAAACTAACAAAAGTAGTTACAAAGAAAAGAATAACAGTAGCACTAATATTAATAATACTTATTGCTACATTAGTAGCTATTGTTAATAAAAATAGAAAAGGAACCATCTTCATAAATCAAGAGTTAGCAAGGTCAATGAATTATGAAGAAGTAAAGGAAAAGGATAAAGATATAGAGGGCACAGATAATGTAAAATTTGATGCTTTCTTTTTGCGTGACTTAGATGGAGATGGATATGCAGAAAGCATACGAGGAACCTGTAGACAAATAGGAAAAGAAGATACACTATAT
Source organism: Clostridia bacterium (assembly GCA_022790685.1). GTDB lineage: Bacteria > Bacillota > Clostridia > TANB77 > CAG-508 > Scatovivens. The sequence goes on along the minus strand of JAAVXQ010000066.1, from coordinate 2,673 downwards.
ATGGAATTAAATGTTCAAACAGAAGGATACTTAAAGGATGGAAAAATAACAATTAATGGAGAAAACTTCTATTTGCAAACAACTTTACCAAAAGATCAAGAGCTAAAAGAAAACTATATAGGAAAAAATATAAAAAAGATAGAATTTAATAATTTAACTAATGGAACACAAAAGCTAATAACAGGAATAGTAAGAAGTGGAGATTATACACATACATCAGGTAAAGCGCAGGCAATAGGAAATAATGTAAATAACTATAGCAAAGTAAATAGTGTAACATTAACAGGAACATATGTAGATGAAAATGGAAACGAAACTCCGATAACAAAACAAGTAGATTTTAATATAGATTGGCATGGAAAAACAGCATCAAGAATATATACAACAAACCAAAATGGAAATATAACAAATGCAATAAATGAAGAAGAAGGAATAGTAAGCTTAAACTTTACAGTATATACAGAAGAAACAGCACAAGAACTAATATTAAAAAGTAATCACGTAGAGGGAGAAATACCACAATTAAGTGGTTTTGATCCAATAGAAGTAACTTACACAGGAACAAACGGAGCATTTAACTATGATGCAGAAACAAGAAAATTCACATTAGATAGAGAAGCCATAGTAGGAGAAGATGGTGGAGTACAAAAAGGCTTATCTAGAAGTAATAGTTACGGAATAAAAGTAGTTTATCCATTAGAAGCGTATAGGAATTTAGGAACAGAATCAGTGCAACTAAAAATACCAGTAAGCACATATTATGAAGGATTTAATAACCCAAATACAGAATTCAATAACCCATATAAATCAAATATATCAAAATCAACAATACTAGCATATTACTATGTACCACAAGTAGCAACATATAACACAAGCTTTGATATAAAAGTAGGAAGATATATCTATGAGCCATCTTACAGATATGTTGTATCAAAACAAAAACCACTTAGAATATATAATGGTGAAAGCGAAAAAGAAGAAAATGATAATTACACAGTTATGTGGAAAAGTTATGTAGGAACAAATGCAAGTTCATCAGGAATGATAATGCAAGAAGCAGAAAATGAGACAGATATATTTATAAAAACAAATGCAGAAAATGAAAGTGCAGAAGATGTAGTACAAAATGTTGGAATATACTTTAGTGGAGCAAGCCAAATGTTAGGAGAAGATGGCTGGATAAAAGTATATAACAAGGAAACAGGAGATTTATTAAAAACCTTTACAAAAGAAGAATGGAATACATATACCTCAAGTAATCCATATAGATATGAGTTAGCGGTAAAACACATAAGAGTAGAAACAAGTGAAATAGTAAAAAAAGAAGTATCATTTTATGTATATAACATAAAAGAGATTGATGATGAAAAGATAACAACAAAATATGAAAGAGAACAATTTGATGAATTACAATATATAAAATCAACATTAACAGGAAGCATATCAGGAGATGCAAATATAACAGTAAGACATACAGCAAATTATGAAGCACCAGTATCAGTAGCAACAATCAACATAAGCCAAAATACAATATCAACACAATCAACAGCAAAAAACGATAAAATTACAATAACAACAAAAACATCAGCATCAAATAACCAAGTAGAATGGCAAAATGGAATATTCTTAGTAAAATTTCCAACAGAAGTAATAGATGTAAAGTTAAATGAAATAAGTGTAAATAATAAAAATATAAATATAGAAAGTTATGAAGTAATAGAAGAAAATGGACAAAGCTTTGTAAAAATAGTAACAAAAAATAATATACCACAAACTTATGAAATAACATTAGATGTAGACATATCACCAGACCCAAGAATAGCAACAACGACAAAATCTATTGAACTATTTGCAAGTAATGAAAATGGCAGTGATTATTACTATAAAGCAGAAGATACCTATGATGTAAATAATAACTTAAATAAAACAGAATTAGTAAACCATACATCAGTAAGTTTAAGTATGATATCACCTAATAGTCTATTAACAAACCAAACAGCAACAAATTATGATGATAAAAATAGTATAGTAATTTCACCACAAATAGCAGATGTAAAACCACAATATGCAGTAGTAGACCAAGAACAAATTAATCAAACAGCAACCATAGGAACACAAATAAAGAATAATTATGCAAGCACAATAAGTGATATAAAAATATTAGGAAAAATCCCATTTGAAGGAAACACATATGTAATAAGTAAAGCAGACTTAAATTCAAACTTTACAACAAAAATGAGAAACGAAGGAATAATTGTACCAGAAGAATTACAAGAAATAGCAAAAGTATATTATTCAGAAAATGAAACGCCAGATATTAACTTATCTAACGAAACAAACAACTGGAAAACAGCTGTCCAAGTAGAAAACTGGGATAATATAAAGACATTTTTAATAGACTTAGGTAGCTACATAATGCCAACAGGAAAAGAATTTGTATTTAATTACACAGTAGAAATACCAAAAGGAATAGAATTTAATAAAGTATCATATAGCCACCATGGAGTATACTTTAGTTTAGATACAGAAAATGGAAAATATAAAACACAAACAGAGCCAAATAAACTAGGTTTTAGAATAGCAGAAAAATATGACTTAGAATTAAATAAATACCAAACAGGAAAAGAAAAACTTGTACCAGGAGCAACCTATAGTTTTAGAGAAGTATTAATA
>JAAVXQ010000065.1 GCA_022790685.1 Clostridia bacterium | reverse complement strand
GCAGAAACTGCTGTAATAAGTTGAAGCGGTGATATTTCAAATCTTTGTCCAAAAGAATATGTAGCTACTTCAACAGGTCCCATATCATCTAGTTCATGAAAAGCTCCTTTATATGCTCTTGCTATATCTCCACCAATACTATCAAATAATCCAAAAGCCTTATAATATTTAAATAATGTACTTGCCCCAATTCTTTGACCTAATTGCATAAAAGCAGGGTTACAAGATTTTTTAAGTGCCCCTCTTAGAGATTGTAAACCATGTGCATTTTTATCCCAACATAATATAACTTTATCTCCAACTTGATAACTTAAATTACAAAAAAAGTCTCCCTCTGTATCTGTTTCAACCTTATTTTCTTCTAAGCCTATAGAGGCTGTTAATAGTTTAAATGTTGAACCTGGCTCATATTCTCCTGATACTGCTCTATTTTTCCATAATTCTGAATATAACTTGCTTTTTTCTTCTGATGGAAGAGTATTCCATTCTTCTTCTGTTTTTCCAGTAGGTATTATAGAAAATGGCTCATTTAAATTATAATTTGGATATGTTGCCATTGCTAATATTTCACCATTTTTAGGATTCATTATTATAACATTTCCACCATTTTTAGGTTTATTCTCAACAATAGCTTTCTCCAAATACTTTTCAGCTGTAGTTTGTATATTTGCATCAATAGTAAGATAAAGATTACTTCCATTTTCTGCTGGTACATATTGTTCATTTTCTTCTGATATAGCTTGTCCATTAACATCTCTTGCAGTAACTACTTTCCCAAATGTTCCTGTAAGAACAGAATTCCATCTTTCTTCTAGTCCGTATAAACCGCTATTTTCATCACCACAGAATCCTATTAAGTTAGATGCTAAAGTATCATATGGATAATATCTTTTTGTATCTTCATCTATATTTATACCTGCTGATATTTTTTCTTCTTTCATCCATGTTTTTAGTTCTTCAACTTTTGAAGTTTCAACTTTTTTGGCAATTACTGATACTGAATTATCAGAAGAAACCTTTTTTAAAGTTTCCTCGTAATCTAATGAAAAAATTTGTGATAATTTTTCTGCAACAACAGTATCTTCAACTTTTTTCTTATTTGCATATGTAATCTTTCCTGGATTCACAGATATTGTATCAACAGTTATACTTTGTGCTAAAACCTCTCCTTTTGAATCATATATCGTACCTCTACTAGGACTTATAATTTTATTTTTCATTTGCTGATTATACGCAAGTTTACTATACTCTTCACTTTTAACAAATTGTAGTTTTACTAAACTTGCTATAACAAATCCAAAACAGGCTGTTGCAATTATTCCTGCAAATAGTAATCTTCTTTTCATTGGCTTACTATCATCTACGTTTTTTCTTTTCTTTTTATTCATCTTTGCATTACTTTTAATATTAATCACCACTTTTCTACTAATTATTTATCAAATGTCATTTTAATTGCATTTAAAATAGAAATAAATATATCTACTAAACTTTTTATTATAATATTTGAATCATATAAATCTTTAAATGCATTTCTAACAAAAGGTATTTTAGAAACTATAAAAATTATAACTATCACTGTTACTAAAGATATAATTAAGCTTTTTATTCTTTTTCTAGTCCAAGGAGCTTTTACATCATATCCCATTTTTTTAAGTTCCTCATGATATGCCTCTGCATATGCCTCTTTATATTCTAACTTTGCTTTTCTTATTTCTTTTTTTCTAAGTTTTTCTTCCTTCTTTAGCGCTTTTTCATATTCTTTTTCTTCAATCTTTTCAAATTCAGATTTAATAGCATTATGGCTTAAAATTTCTTTTTCTTTTCTTGCTTTCTCATCTAATTGCCTTTTTGCTTCTTCTAATATTACATTTTCTAAATTTTTTTTGTATTCTTCATTGTCTATTTCTTCTTTGTTTTGATTTATTATCTCCTCAGATTTACTAGATACATCAACACTTTTTATTAATTCTTCCGCTCTCATCTTATTTAAATCACTATCATATCTTTTTCTTTTCTCAGGATTTAACAAAATATCAACTGCTATTTTTAATTGATTTACTTTTCTTTCATCTGTTTGCCTATTAATTATATTATTATATGCATTTAATATATCTTGTCTTTCTGCTTTTTCACTTACACCTAATAAATCATATAAACTCTTCATATACCAAATCTCCTAGGTTATTCTATTTTAAAGTATATCATTTACAATAATTTATATCAATTATATATCAAAAAAATATGTAGCTTCTAAATCTGCTTCATGCATTAATAATGCAACTGGATATTTCTTAAAAGCTAATCCTAAGGTAGTATATAGTTCTTTTGGCTCTGTAAATCCCATGTGCCATCTTATTGCATACTTTTCCTCACTAGTAAGCTTTATATATTCTGTTAACATCATTACAGATTTTTCTCCATGTCCATATGGAATTGTATCATCTACTGTAAAATATGGCACTTTCTCCCATTCTCCTAATGCATTTTTAGCATTTCTATAATCTATTTTATAAAAATTTGCTTTACAAATATCATGTAATAACGCTATTATTATTAAACTTTCTTCAGGTGTAGTTATCTCTATTACTGAATTCTTTGCCTTCTCTTTTAATATTTCATAAACCTTTAAACTGTGTTCGACTAATCCTCCTTCATATGCACCATGAAATCTTGTACTTGCTGGAGCTTTGAAAAAGTCCGTCTTTTCTATAAATTCTATTAGCTTATCCATATTCTCTCTATTGGTTTTCTTTAATAATTCTATAAATTCTTCTTTCATTTATTTTCTCCTCTATTTTATTTCATTTATATATTTAAGTATTTTTTCCTTACTTGCAATTCCTATAATTTGCTTTTCTTCTTTTCCGTTTTTAAATATAATCATTGTTGGTATTCTTGTTACCTGATATTTGATAGATAATGCTTCTTCTTCATCAACATTTACCTTTCCTAATATAACATCTTCATTTTCTTCAGCAATTTCTTCTAAAATTGGTGACATATACGTACAAGGTGTACACCAACTTGCCCAAAAATCTACTATGACTATTTTATCTGATTTAATCACACTTTCTTCAAAATTTTCTTCTGTAACAGTAATAATATTTTCTTTACCTTTTTCTAGATTTTCTTTTGCCTCTTCATCTTCTTTTTGAACATTTGAAATTTCCATATTTACATTTTCATAAATATTATTTCTTTCTTCTAAGTTTGTATTATTATCTATATTAGCCTCATCATTTTTATCACTATATATTTTGAATATTATAGCAGTTATTGTAATTATTATTATTAAAACAAATATTAATTTATTGTTTATTTTCATATAACACCTCTACTTCAAAATTGTATATATTCCAATTACTATTAAAAATATTCCTGATATATTTTTAATTATTTTATAATTTTTCTTTATTATCTTAAATACATTTTTCATTTTATCTATTAAAACTGCACATATTATAAAAGGAATTCCAAGTCCTATACAATAAAGTGTTATCATAACAATTCCTTTTATTATCTTTCCTTCTTGCATAATCATCATAAGTGCAGTGCCTAAAAGTGCTCCTATACATGGTGTCCAAGTTATTGAAAATATCATTCCAAATAAAAGTGCATTAAAAAAGCTTTTTTTATCATGTTTAATTTTTATATTATTTGATAAATTCAATAAATCTATTTGTATTACATTCATAAAATTAAGTCCAAATATTATAATTATTATTCCAAATAAAATTTGAAGTATATTCATATATTTAGAAACTAATCCACCTAAGGTACTTGCAAATATCGATAATATTAAAAATACTATCCAAAAACCAATAACAAATCCACTAGAATTTATAAAAGCTTCTTTCGTCTTATTTACTTTTTCTTCTGTAGCAATTATATATGAAATGTATATTGGTATCATTGGTAACAAGCAAGGTGATATAAAAGATACAATTCCTTCTAGAAATACTAAAAAATATTCCATATTTATCTCCTTTTAAATCTTCAAGTTATAGCTAATTTTATCATAACTGTTATTTTATTACAACTTGATTTTCTATGTACTAATTATAATATAAAAAAACAAATATTAAAAATCACTTTTCGCCACTTTTACTGTAAAGCATTGCTTTTATATGTTTTTTTACAGTATAATAAAATAAGTTTTTTCTTATTTTTTTCATAAATTCTATATTATTATCCCAAAAATTATTTTAATTTTTTTAGTCATAATATAATAGTAATTTATTTCCAAAAAAATTTTATTCAAAAACAATTTTTATTCTATACAAAAGAAATTCTACTTATTTTTTATTCTTATAAATTTACAAATGAAATTGTACATAGTAATGTATGTATTTCATACTTATTACTATGTACCTTGAAGTTTTTTTATAAATATAGTAAAATAAATCCAAAATTATTGAAAAAGGAATTTTATAAATGAATTTAGAAGCAGAAACACTATTTCTTATGAAAAAATATAATATAACAGCAAATAAAAATTATGGTCAAAATTTTTTAATAGATGAAAATGCAGTAGAGGAAATTATCTATAGTTCTGAAATAAGTAAAACTGATTTAGTAATAGAAATAGGTCCAGGCCTTGGAACTCTTACATCTAAATTATTAGAAAAAGCTGGAAAAGTGATTTGTATAGAGCTTGATTCTAAAATGATTACTGTTTTAAATGATAGATTTTCTTTATATAATAATTTTGAATTACTTCATGAAGATGTATTAAAAGTAGACCTAAATAGTTTAATAGATTTGAATTTAAAACAATCGAATTTAATTAAATGTAAAGTTGTAGCCAATTTACCATATTATATAACTACACCAATCATAATGAAACTATTAGAAGAAAAACTTCATTTAGCATCTATAACAGTAATGGTTCAAAAAGAAGTTGCTTTAAGATTAACTGATGTTCCAGGAGGAAAAGATTGTGGTGCAATTACTTATACTATACATTATTATTCTAACCCTAAAATGATATTAAATGTCCCTAAGTCATCTTTCATTCCTGCTCCTAAAGTTGACTCTGCTGTTATAAAACTAGATATTTTGGAAAATAATAATTTTAATATAACTAATGAAAAATTATTTTTCCAAATCATAAAATATGCATTTATGCAAAAAAGAAAAACTTTGCTTAACTCTCTTACAAATTCTAAAATAGCTTCAAAAGAAACTTTAGAAAAAATGCTTTTAAGTTTAAATCTAAATCCTTCTATTAGAGCTGAAAGGCTTTCTATTGAAGATTTTGTTAATATATCAAATTATTTAGATACAAATAATTTATAAAAGCTTTTATATAAAAAATAGTATAAAGACAGCTTCTTTATACTATTTTTATTTAATTTATATTAGTTCAATGCATTCTATATTTGAATTTAATATGTTTTTAAATTCAATTACATCTTCTTTTTCTCCAACAATTTCACCATAATGTATTGGAACAGCAATTTTAGGCTTTATTTCATTTGCCAAACTTGCAGCTTCTGTTGCTGTCATGGTATATGTTCCTCCAATTGGTAAAAAGGCTACATCGCATCTAACTCCCCTATTGTCTTTAGTTATATCAGTATCTCCTGCAATATAATATTTTACATTCTTTAAATAAACTATATATCCCACCCAGTTATTTTCTTTAGGATGAAATTTTTTATTTTCATTATATGCTCTAACTGTTTTAAATTTAATATTATCTATCTCATATTCTTTATCTGGATTTACAGTAATAATATTTTTTTCATCAAATCCTGAAGTTATAAGTTTTTCTTTTCCGTCTACTGGAACTACTATTTTTGTAATATCTTTTTTTATCTTTATTATGTCTTCTTCTGATAAATGATCATAATGTGTGTGTGTACAAAAAATAATATCAGCATCATGAATTTCTTCTTTAATTCTAAAAGGATCAAAATATAATATTTTATCTTTACTAAATTTTATACTGCTATGGCAGTTTATACTAATATTTTCTAACATCTACTCTCCTTAAATTTTCAATTTTTCTTTTATTTCTTCTAGCCCTTTGGCTAATTGATCTGGACATGAAGTTCCTTTTACACCACAAGG
>JAAVXQ010000064.1 GCA_022790685.1 Clostridia bacterium | reverse complement strand
TAGATCTTCAGGAAAGAAAGCGAGAGAAGGTTGTGCAGATGTATATACAGATATATTTACAGAAGCAAATGTACCAGATGTGTGCGATGGACACGCAAAAGCAGTAGTATGTAGAGATAGTGGTTTACTACCATCTGACTTTTGTCCACAATCTTCTTGGGAAGAAAGAAGTTTTGGATATTTACCTGAAAAAGAAAGAAATCAAAAGAAATGGACTACTGTTCATGCAAATGTAGAAGGAGATTCAGGAGCAACAGTTCCAACTGAAAGATGTAATATTCATACACAGCCACAAGAGCCACAAGGGTGTCAGCATGAATTTACAGCTTGGCAAACACAGGAAACTAATCCTGCAGTACAAGACAGACAATGCACAAAATGTCAAGCAATAGAATATAGAAATATTTCAAATAACAATAATAATAATAATAATGATAACAACGATAATAATAACAATAATAATAACAATAATAATAACAATAACAATAATAATGATAATGATAAGCCACCAGCGCATGAACACAAATACACAAAAGAAAATATCCTTCAAGCACCAACATGTAATACTCCAGGAAAGAAAAATATGATATGTCCAGTAGATAATGAAGTGATGCCTGGAAGTGAAACTGTAATACCAGCAACAGGAAAACATAGCTTTGTATGGATTACAGATGCTAATCCAACCGAAACTACAGAAGGAAGTAAACATCAAGAATGTTCAGTTTGTCATATTAAAGGTGCAACAGAGAGTATACCAAAGCTTCCACCTACTAATCCGACAGACAATACAGTAACACCTTAAAAATAAGATTTATAAAAATATTTTAAGCAGAAATATATTTTCTGCTTAAAATAAATATATAGAAAAAAGAAAGAGGGGAAATATGAGTATAAAATTTTATAATACTTTAACAAGAAAAAAAGAAGAGTTTAAGCCAATAGATGAGAGAGAAATAAGAATGTATTCTTGTGGACCAACTGTATATTATTATGCTCATATTGGAAACTTAAGAGCATATCTTTTTATGGATAATTTAAGAAGAGTGCTAAAATATAATGGATATAATTTAAAACATGTAATGAACATAACAGATGTAGGTCATCTTGTTTCAGATGCAGATGAAGGTGAAGACAAAATGTTAAAAGCAGCAAAAAGAGAAAATAAAAATCCATTTGAAATTGCAGAATTTTACATGAAAGCTTTTTTAAAGGATATAGATAAACTAAATATAGATAGACCAGAAATAATAGCAAGAGCTACAGAACATATAGATATTATGGAAGAATATGTTAAAAAAATAATAGAAAATGGATATACTTATGAAACAGAAGATACTGTATATTTTGATACATCTAAATTAGATAAATATGGTGTTCTTTCAAATAGAAATGTTGAAGACCAAAAAGCAGGAGCAAGAGTAGAATTTGATTCAAATAAAAAAAATATATCAGACTTTGCTCTTTGGATTAAAGCTCCTGAAAATCATATAATGAAGTGGGATAGCTTTTTTGGAAAATCATATCCTGGTTGGCATTTAGAATGTTCTGCTATGGGATATAAATATTTAGGTGATCACTTTGATATTCACACAGGTGGTATAGATCATATTCCAATTCATCATGAAAATGAAATAGCGCAAAGCAAAGGTTTTTGTGGTAAGATACCAGCTAATTTTTGGATGCATGTAGAATTTTTGCAAATCAATGGTGGAAAAATGTCAAAAAGCTTAAATAATTTATATACCTTAGAAGATTTAAAGGAAAAAGGATACGAACCATTAGTTTATAGAATGTTTAATTTTACATCAAACTATAGAAATCAAATCAATTTTACTTTTGAAGCAATGGATTCAGCTAAAACATCTCTAAATAGATTAAGAGAAGGTTATTTAAAACATAAAGAAGGAACAGAAGAGATTTCAAAAGAAGAAATAGAAGAATATGAAAAAAGATTTTTAGAAGCAATAAATGATGATTTGAATATGCCAGTAGCAATGAGTGTTATTTGGGATATTATTAAAAATTCTAAAAAATCAAAAACCTTAGCAAATTTGATTTTAAAATTTGATGAAGTATTAGGATTAGATTTGAAAAATTATCAAAAACCAGAAGATGATATACCAGAAGAGGTAAAAAAATTAGTAGAAGAAAGAAATGAAGCTAGAAAAAATAAAAATTGGTCAGAATCAGATAGAATAAGAGATATTTTAATAAATAAAGGGTATAATGTAAAAGATAGTAAAGAAGGAACAATAATAGAAAAATAAATTTGGAGGATGCAAGCTTTGAAAATTTTAGAGGAAAAAGATAAGGCAAGATATAAAGAATTTTTAGAAAAACATGAAAGATGTAATTTTCAACAATCTTTAGAATGGGGAGAAGTAAAAACCAATTGGATAAAAGAGGTAATCTTATCAGAGGATAAAGAAGGAAATATTATAGGTAGCCTTTGTGTATGGATAAGAAAAATACCAATATTTGGAAACATGATGTATTCTGCTAGAGGTCCAGTATGTGATATACACGATGAAGAAGTAATTAAAGATATAACAGAAGGAGCAAAGTTTTTAGCAGAGAAATATAAAGCATTTGTTTTAAGGGTGGAACCAGATATTCTTAAAAGTGATGAAAAATTTAGAGAAATAATAAGTAAATTAAATTATAAAATAAAAGATAATAGTACAGATTTTAAAGATGAAATTCAACCAAGATTTGTATTTAGACTAGATATTAAAGATAAAAATGAAGATGAGATATTTAATAACTTTCATTCTAAAACTAGATATAATATAAGACTTGCAACTAAAAAAGGCGTAGAAATAAGAGAAGGAAAAAAAGAAGATTTAAAAGATTTTCATAAGATTATGATTGAAACAGGGGAAAGAGATGATTTTATAATAAGACCACTTTCATATTTTGAAAAAATGTACGACTCTCTTGGAGCAAATCATATGAAATTACTTATGGCATATCATGAAAACACACCAATTGCAGGAATTGTACCAATAATGTATGGAAATAAAGTCTGGTATTTATATGGTGCAAGTAGCAATAAACATAGAAATCTTATGCCAAATTATTTACTTCAATGGACTATGATAAAAGAAGCTATAGAAAAAAAATATGATATGTATGATTTTAGAGGAGTATCAGGAGTAGTAGATGAAACTCATCCACAATATGGGCTATATAGATTTAAAAAAGGATTTAATGCAGAATTTACAGAATTTATTGGAGAAATATATATTGAATATAAACCTTTAGTAAACAGAATGTATAAAGTAGCAGAGAAGACATTTAGATCTTTAAGAATGTTTAAAAAAAGATTATTAGGAAAATAAATGAAAAAAGTAGAAATAAATAAAAGTGATTTAGAAAAAAATATTGAAATTATTAAAAAAATTGCAAATATTGATAATGAGAAAAAAACTGAGATAATAGCTGTTGTCAAAGCAAATGGAATGGGATTAGGCTTAGTGGAATATTCTAAATTTTTAATAAACAATGGAATTAATATTTTAGCGGTAGCTGTTACAGAAGAGGCAATAGCTTTAAGAAAAGCTAATATAGAAAATGATATTTTAATGCTATCTCCTGTAATAGAAAAAAAAGAATTGCAATTATTAATAGAAAATGATATAACACTAACAATTGGAAGTTTAGAGGAAGCAAAGTTAGTAGAAGCTTTATCAAAACATTTACAAAAAGATACAAAAGTCCATATAAAAATAGATACAGGCTTTGCTAGATATGGTTTTTTATATAATGATTTAGAAAATATTTTAAGTATATTTGAAGAATTTAGTAAAATTAAGATTGAAGGTGTATATACACATTTTTCAAAACCAGAGGATGAAAAGTGGACAAGATGTCAGTTTGATAGATTTATAATGTGTATAGAAAGCATAAAAAAAGCAGGTTTTGAAATAAAAAAAGCACATACCTCTGCTTCAACTGCTTTTATAAAATATCCTGAAATGGCATTAGATGCTGTAAGAATAGGTTCAATTTTTCAAGGCAGGACTATGTCAAGAGTAGAGGGACTTACCAAAATAGGAACTTTCAAAACTCAGATTGTAGAAATAAAAAATCTTCCAAAAGGTTATAATATTAGTTATGGAAAAACATATAAGACCAAAAGAGAAACTAAAATAGCTATAATACCAGTAGGATATATGGACGGATTTAATAAAGGAAGATTTAGAGATGATTACAGCCTAAAAAATAATTTAATAGCTGTAGGAATGGAAATAAAAAGAATATTTAAAGATAATTCTCTTAAAGTTATAATAAATGGAAAAAAATATAAAGTAATTGGAAAACTAGGAATGTATCATGCAATAATAGATATAACAGATAGTAAAGATATAAATACAAATGATGAAGTTTTAATACCTAGTATAGCACCATTGCAAGTAAATAATGAGATTAGAAGGGAGTATATTTAAATTGGAGAAAGACAGTAAAAAAGTAAACTTTTTTAATAGGATAAAAAAATCAGTATTTAAATTAGAAGATTATAGTGATTTCCTTGAGGAAAAGTTTTCTGTATCTATAAAATATTTTTTATTACTAATTTTATTAATAACTGTGCTAATTTCAGTTGTTCAAGCTGTAATATTTACAAAGAAAATTAACAAAGGATATGAATATTTTGTAAATGAATTACCAGAATTTGAGTACAAAGACGAAAAATTAGTTTTCTCAAATAATGTGGATGCTTATGATGAAGAATTTAAATTTTATTTTTTTGCTAATACAGATGAAAATTTATCAGAAGAAAAAATAAAAGATTATAGAAATAAAGTATATAATTCTTCAAATGGAATTATTGTGCTAAAAGATAAATTAATTTATATAGAGGCAGGCTCTGAACTTGAATATAATTTTAAGTATATTTCAGAAGATTATGGTATAAAAGAAATAGATAAGCAAGGAATACTAGAAAAGTATACTGACAATTTAAAAGCCTCAGTTATTTTTACCTTTTTCATAACATCACTACTTTCAATGTACATTGTAAATGTGGTAAAAATTGTAATGGATGTACTAGTATTAACGCTTTTTGGAATGATTGCAGCTAGAATTTGTGGTATAAAAATAAATATTGTACCAATGACAAAAATTGTGTTACATGCAATAACATTGCCTATACTAATAACAGGTGTTTATATTATATCACTTTTACTAACAGGCTTTGTTATAAAACAATATAATGTAATGTATTTATTAATTTCTTATGTATATATCGTTGCAGCAATTATGATGCTAAAAACAGATCTTATTAAACAAAGAGAAGAACTTATTAAAATTGAAGAAGTTAGAAAAGAAGTTCATGAAGAGTTAGAAGAAGAAAATAATAAAGATAAAGAAAAAGATAAAAAGGAAGAAAATGACAATAAGGAAGATGAAAATAAAGGAGTAGAAGAAAGAAAGCCAGAGATAAATCCAGAGCCAGACGGTTCAGAAATATAAGGAGTTTTGTGAAAATGAATAGAGAAAAAGACAAAAAAAATAGAAACGAAAAAATGAAAATAATTTTAATGATTATTATACTTGTTATTTTAATTTCTGTAACAGCTACTATGCTATTTTTTAATAAAAAGAAAAATGATGATAAAAAGCTTGCTTTTAATGAACTTATAGCTGAAATGAACGAAAATAAGATAGAAAAAAT
>JAAVXQ010000063.1 GCA_022790685.1 Clostridia bacterium | reverse complement strand
TATTTTTTTATTATTTATTATTTATTATTTATTTTTATTATTTATTTTTATTATTTATTTTTATTATTTATTTTTATTATTTATTTTTATTATTTATTTTTATTATTTATTTTTTATTATTTATTTTCTATTTATTATTTATATATATATTTGTAAATAGCACTTTATGCTAAATTATAGCCATAATAAAATATAATAAGTTTTAATTTATTACAATATACTATTACTATTTTTATAAAAAAGTCTCTTATTTTTAATTCTCATGCTTTATTTTATAAATTTATATAAATAAAAAAATACTCAAAATTTGAGTATTTTAATTTTTATGTTTTGCATAAAAGTTTTTATTTTGTTCTGCTATTTCCAAAGCATATTGTTCTTCATCTGATAATTGGTAACTTGATTTTCCGTTTTTTATTGGCTTTGCATAAATATTTGATGATTCAGAACCATATAATCCATTTAATACAACTCCGTTGTTTTCTCTGTCTAATAATGCTATTGCAAAACTTAAATCGCTTCCTACATCTTGAAATGCATTATATCTTACAAGCCCTGTTTTCTGTATACATGATGATATATCTTTATCAAGTTTAATATAGTATGCTTTTATTTCATCATTATCTTTCTTTATTTCTCTTACGTCATTAACATATTTTTTTAGCATAGCATCAATGTCTTGACCTTTTCCTAATTTTGTCATAAAGTCTAAATATTTTCTTTTTGCCTTTATATTAAAATAAATATTTATCATTACTAGTATAATAAATAATATATTAAGTATAAAGGACATAAGTATAAATTCATCTGTCTTAATAATCTCTAAGATATTTTCCATTTTTTCACACCCTTACTTTATTAATCCTAAAATTCGCTCCAAATCATCATTTGATGTATATTGTATTATGATTTTTCCTCTTTTTTCACCTGCATCTAATTTTACTTTTGTTCCAAAAAAACTCTGAAAAGAATCTTCAATATCTCTATATATTGGTATATATCTATCTTGCTTTTTGCTTACTTTTTTACGTGTTTTCATCTTTTTTTCAGCTTCTCTCACAGAATCCCCTGATTCAATAATATAATTAGCCATCTTATATTGTCTTTCTTTATCGTCTATAGACATTAATGATTTGCAGTGTCCTTCTGTTAGTTTACCCTGAAGTACCATTTCTATTACTCTTTCGTCTAAATTTAATATTCTTACTGTATTTGCAATACTACTTCTGCTCTTTCCTAGCATATCTGCAACGTTTTGTTGAGTAAGATTATATTCATCCATAAGCATTCTTATTCCTTTTGCTTTCTCTATTGGATTTAAATCTTCTCTTTGTATATTTTCTATTAAAGAAATTTCCTTATTTCTCTTTTCATCATCTTCTCTTACTATTGCTGGTATATCTTCCATTCCTGCCTTTTTAGAAGCTCTCCATCTTCTTTCTCCAGCAATTATCTCATAAAAATTATCTTTTTTAGTTACTATTATTGGTTGGATTACTCCATATTCCTTAATTGAACTTGCTAATTCTTCTATTGCTTCTTCATCAAAAATTTTCCTAGCTTGTTCTTTATTTGGTTCTATTTCATTTAGTTTTAATCTTTGTACATTTTCGCCTACTTGTATTTTTTCTTCTAATATTGGTGTAGAAAATAATGCGTCTAAACCTTTTCCAAGCCCTGTTTTTTTAGCCATATTACTTTTCCTCCTTTTTACTTATAGTTCTTGCATCTTCCTCTTTTATTACTTCTTTTGCTAGTTTTTCATAGCATCTTGCACCCTTTGACTTTGGATCATATAGCGATATTGGCATTCCAAAACTTGGAGCTTCACTAAGTTTTATATTTCTAGGAATAACAGTTTTATATACTTTATCTTCAAAATATCTTTTTACTTCTTTAACTACTTGATTAGAAAGATTAGTTCTTATATCATACATTGTAAGAACAGCTCCTTCTATTTCTAAATTTTTATTTAAATGTTTTTTGACTAAATTAATTGTATTTAATAATTGTCCTAATCCTTCAAGAGCATAATATTCACATTGTACTGGAATTAGCACAGAATCTGATGCTGTAAAAGCATTAAGAGTTATCAATCCTAAAGATGGTGGACAATCAATTATTATAAAATCATATTCATCTCTTATTATATCAATTTTTTCTTTCAATCTCTGCTCTCTTGACATTTGTGTAACAAGTTCTACCTCAGCACCAGCAAGATCCATATTAGAAGGACATACTTTTAGAGATTTTACGCAAGTATCTTTAAGAGTTTTGTTTATGTCAACTTCATTTATTAACACATCATATAAAGAATATTCTACTTCCTTCTCTATTCCTAGTCCACTACTTGCATTTCCTTGTGGATCACCATCTATTAACATTACTCTTTTTCCTTTTTTCGCAAGAATAGTACTTAAATTAACTGCTGTTGTTGTCTTTCCTACTCCACCTTTTTGATTTGCTATAGCTATTACTCTACTCAAGAAATATCCCTCCTTTTTTTACTTAATAATAATATAAGATTTTTCTTAATATGTCAATTGATTTTGTTTAAAAACATTAACTTTTATATTGATGAAAAATAGTAACTATAATCTCTATAAACCTTACTCTAATTATAATTTTAAAAATGTTCCACGAAAAACATTGTTTATAATTATATGCTATTCTTACACATTTAACTATATTTTATATGTTACTATGCATTTCTTATAATTTCATTATTATTAAAAGGTAATCATTATAATTTATAAATAAGTACTTATTATAAAAAAGAAATGTTCTATGTAGAACATTTCTCTTTTACCTATTTAATTGGCTCTTTTTGTGGCTTTCCTTTTCCTCTTGGAAATTGTTTTGGAGTAGCTTTGATTTTTTTTATAACTATAATATTTCTTTCTATTTCATTTTCAATAAATATTGTTTTAATATTTTCTACCTTTCCTCCTAGCACCTCTATAGCCTTTTTGCTTTCTTCTAATTCTTCTTTAAAACTTGGACCTTTCATACATATTGCTATACCATCCTTCTTTACAAAAGGTAACATGTATTCTACTATTGTAGACAAATTAGATACTGCTCTTGTTATAGCAACATCATATTTTTCTCTGTATTTATCATTATTTGCTAAATCTTCTGCTCTTGTATGAATTATTTCTAATTTATCCATATTAAATTTTGAAGTTATATCTCTTATTACATTTAATTTTTTATTTACTGCATCTATTAATGTTATTTTCTTCTCTGGAAAATTTATTTTAAGTGGTATGCCAGGAAACCCCGCTCCTGTTCCTATATCAATAATAGTATTTTTATCTTCAATTTCTTTACTTACAGTAAGTGAATCTATAAAATGTTTCACGATAAACATTTTTTCATCTGTTATTGCTGTTAGGTTTACCTTATCATTCCACTCAATAATTTCTTTCATATATTGATAAAACATATATATAGTTTCTTCGTTTATTTTAACATCAATAGAATTAGCTAATTCTATTAAGATTTTTTCAAATTCTTCTTTGCTCATTTATTATTTTCCTTTATTTTTATTATATTGTTCTAAATATATTAATAACACAGAAATATCTGCTGGTGATACTCCAGATATTCTTGATGCCTGACCTATAGAGTATGGTTTATATTTATTTAATTTTTGTCTAGCTTCTAGTCGTATTCCTTTTATTTGACTATAATCAATCTCTTCTGGTAATATTTTTTTCTCTAACTTTTTAAAGCCCTCCACTTGTCTTTTTTGCATTTCTATATAGCCTTCATATTTTACCATGATTTCTACTTCTTCTCTTACTTGCCTATCTAAATCTGGTCTTTCTTTATCTAATTCTTTTATGTTTTCATATGTAATCTCTGTTCTTTTAAGTAGTTCTGATATTTTTGTTCCAGCTACTAATGGAGTAGTTCCTAGCTTAATTAAAAGATTGTTTGTTTCTTCTGTTGGCTTAATATTTGTAGAACTCAATCTTTCTATTTCTTTTTCAATTTGTTCTTTTTTTATATTAAACTTTTTAAATCTCTCATCTGTTATAAGACCAATTCTATGACCTATTTCTGTTAATCTTAAATCAGCATTATCTTGTCTTAATAATAATCTATATTCAGCTCTAGAAGTCATCATTCGATATGGTTCTAAAGTACTTTTAGTAACAATATCATCTATTAAAACTCCTATATATGCTTCTGACCTATCTAAGATTAATGGTTCTTTTCCTTTTAATTTTTGAGTAGCATTTATTCCTGCCATAAGCCCTTGAGCTGCTGCTTCTTCATACCCAGAGGTTCCATTTATTTGTCCTGCACAAAAAATTCCAGATATTTTTTTTAATTCTAATGAACTTTTAAGCTGAGATGGCTCAATAGAATCATATTCTATAGCATATGCTGGTCTTGTAAATTCAGCATTTTCCAATCCTGGTAACGTTCTATACATTTCGATTTGAACATCTTCTGGCAAAGAAGAACTCATTCCTTGTATATACATCTCATCAGTATCTTTTCCAATTGGTTCTACAAAAATCTGATGTCTATCTTTATCAGCAAATCTAACTACTTTATCTTCAATAGAAGGACAATATCTTGGCCCAGTTCCTTCTATTAGACCAGCATATAATGGTGATCTATGTAAGTTTTTTCTTATAATTTCATGTGTTTTTTCATTTGTATAAGTAAGATAACATGGTTCCTGCTCAATTTTTGGTGACTCATCATCAAAAGAAAATGGTACTATGTCTTCATCTCCTTCTTGTATCTCCATTTTTGAAAAATCTATACTATTTTTATTAATTCTTGCAGGAGTTCCTGTTTTAAATCTTTGTATCTCTATTCCCAATTCTTTTAAGCAATCTGATAATTTATTTGCTGCAAAAACACCATCCGGTCCACTTTCAAAACTATTTTCTCCAATAAAAATCTTACCTTTTAAGTATGTTCCTGTCGCTATTATTAGGGCTCTAATATTATAAATTGCTCCTAAATGTGTCTCTATTGATTTAACTTCTCCATCTTCTACATTTATCTTTACTATTTCTGCTTGTTTTAAAAAAACATTTTCTTGCTTTTCTAAAGTATGTTTCATCTCTGCTTGATATTTTTTTCTATCAGCTTGAGCTCTTAGAGAATGAACTGCTGGTCCTTTTGATGTGTTAAGCATTCTTAACTGTATCAATGTTTTGTCTATGTTTTTTCCCATTTCTCCACCAAGGCTATCTATTTCTCTTACTAAATGACCTTTTGAGGTTCCACCTATATGTGGATTACATGGCATATTAGCAACAGCTTCGAGACTTATAGAAAATATAAGTGTTTTCATTCCAAGTCTTGCCGCTGCTAAAGCAGCCTCACAACCAGCATGTCCAGCTCCTATTACAGCTATATCATATTCTCCTGCATTATAACTCATTTTTTTCTTCTCCTACAAAATGTTTATCGTGAAACATTTAACTTCTATTTTTTATTTTCCAAGACAAAATTTAGAAAAAATTTCATTTATAACCTCCTCTGTAACACTTTGCCCTGTAATCTTACCAAGTTCTTCTATAATTTCTTTCATATATGATGAAATTACATCTATTGGCATATTATTTTCAATTGTTTCTTTTGCTTTTTTCAAATTATTTTTAGAATTTATTATTAAGCTTTTATGTCTTAAATTGCTTACTATTATTTCTTCATCATTTCCAATATCTTTTAGTTTAAGCATATTAGATATTTCTTCATATAACTTATCTATACCTTCTCTTGTCCTTGTTGATATCTCAATAATTGGAAGGTTTTGTTCTTTAATTTTTCTTATATTTGCTCTTTTATTTAAATCTACTTTATTTAGTACTATAATTGCTTTTTTTGCTTTAAGTAATTCTAAAATCTTCTCATCTTCTTTGTTTAATTCTTTAGTTATATCAAAAATTGCTATAATTATATCACTATTTTTAGCAATTTCGATGGCTTTATCTACACCAATTTTCTCTACAACGTCTTCAGCATCTCTTATTCCCGCTGTATCTATTATCTTTAATGGTATTCCTTCTATATTAATAAACTCTTCTATTGAATCTCTTGTCGTTCCTTCATACTCTGTTACAATTGCTCTTTCTTCATTCAAAATAACATTTAATAGTGACGATTTTCCAGCATTAGGTCTTCCTATTATTGCTGTTTTTATTCCTTCTCTTAGGATTTTACCACTATAAAACGTTTTTTCCAATTTATCTAAGTCTAATCCTACTTCTTCTAAAATATTTAAAATTTTAGAATTTGTTACTTCTTCTATATCATATTCTGGATAATCAATGCTTGCCTCAATATCAGCTAATACAGAAATAATTTTTTTTCTTATTTTAGTTATTTCTGTAGATAAATTTCCTTCTAATTGCTTTAGAGAAACTTTAGCTTCTTTATCTGTTTTTGCATTTATTATATCTATAACAGCTTCTGCTTGGGTTAAATCTAATCTTCCATTTAAAAAGGCTCTTTTAGTAAATTCACCAGGCTCTGCAAGATTTGCTCCATTTTTTATACAAATCTCTAAAATTTCATTCATTATTACTGTTCCACCATGAGAATTTATTTCACACATATTTTCAGAAGTATAGCTCTTTGGAGCTTTAAAATATGAAACTAATACCTCATCTATTATTTTTTTGTCTTCATTTACAATATTTCCATATTTTATAGTATAGCCTTTTATATCTTCTATTCTTTGAGGTTTTTTTTGAACAAATATCTTATCTAATATTTCAAAGCACTCTTCCCCACTCATTCTTATAATGCCTATTCCACCTATTCCTGGTGCTGTTGATATAGCTGCTATTGTGCTCATATTATCTCCTTTTCTTATTAAAAATCAACTATTATTTTACCACACTTTACATAATTATACAAGAAATTTATTTATTTTATAAATAAATAGTATAACCTGCATAAAAAAAGAACATGTCCTTAACATGTTCTTTTTCATTATTATTTTAATGCTACAACAACTTTTCTATATGGTTCTTCTCCTACACTATATGTTTTTATTTTATTATTTTCTTGCAATTTTGTATGAATTATTTTTCTCTCATATGCTGACATTGGTTCTAAAGTTATTGATTTTCTTGTTTTAATCACAGAACCAGCAATTTTCATTGCTAATACTTCTAAGTCTTTCTTTCTTTTTTCTCTATAACCACCTATATTTAATAATACTCTTACTTTTTCATGTGATTCTTTTGATGCTATATTAGTTACAATAGTTTGTAAACTATTTAATACTTCTCCCCTATATCCTATTAAATATCCTGTGTCATCACCTATAATGTTTACTTCTATCATATCATTTTCTTCTTTTAGCTCATACTTTAAATCTTTTGTTGGCAATTTTGAAATAAATTCATCTAAAAAGGCTTTTAAATTTTCTTTTGCTTTTTCTTTATCTTCTGGAGTTATATTAGATACTTTTGTTGTCTTTTTTTCTTCTGCCACATCTTCTTTTAGTTTTATTTCTACTTTTACAATTCTTGGTGTTAATATACTAAAGAAACTTCTTTTATCTTCTGTTTCTAATACTTTTATATCTACTTTGTTTTTTGAAACCTTTAGTTCACTAAGACCTTTCTCAATCGCTTCATTTGTAGTTTTTCCTTCAAAAATATATGTTTTATCCATTTATACTTCCTCCTCATCATCTTTTTTGAAAAACTTATTTATAACAATTCTTTCAGCAATCATTAGTATATTACTTACTAGCCAGTATAAAGCTAAACCAAGTGGAGCTATAAGTGCAATACTTACAGACATTATAGGCATCATTAAAGACATGTTTTTATTCATTTCTTCCATTGCATCTATTTCGTCATCCTGTTTCTTCTCTTTATTTTCTATTTCATTTTTGCTTTTTTCCTTTTTACTCATATTTGTTGTAATTTTCATAGAAATTAATGAAGTTATTACATATAATACAGGAATAATAAATACTCTTATATCAGAATAGTTTTGTGATGGAACATCACTTAAGTTTAAACCTAAGAAATCCATATTCAGTCTTACTCTCTCATCTTGAGCAGAGTGTTTTTTTATTATTGCAATTTCTGGATAATTTATTCTTTCTCCATTTTGTGATAATTCTGTTGTGTAATTATTAATTGTTTCTGCATCTATATGTTTCATGTATGTAAGTGGTCTACTTACTAAATAAAATATAGATAATATTATAATAAGCTGAATTATAGAGCTTAAACAACCACTTAATGGACTCATATTTTCTTTCTTATATAAATCCATAAGTTCTTGACTAAGTCTTACTTGATCTGAAGAATATTTTTCTTGTAATTCTTTCGATTTTTCTTGTATTTTTGCTGATTTTTTTAATGTCTTTTGTTGCTTTATAGAAATTGGTAACATTAAAAGTTTTAAAATAATTGTAAAAATAATTATAGCAACACCATAGTTGTTAACTAAATTATAAATTGCATTTAAAACATAACCAAATGCATTTGCAAAAAAATTAAACATCTTTCCTCCTATTTTTTAAGCGGATCATATCCCCCTTTTGAAAATGGATTGCATTTTAATATTCTTTTTATGCCTAATATTAATCCTCTTTTTACCCCATACTCTTCTACTGCTTGCAACATGTATTCTGAACAAGTTGGTTCATATTTACAGTGTATCCCTAAGTGTTCCAAATATAAAGAAATATGTTTTTTATAAAATATTATTAATCCTATTATTATTTTTTTCATTTTATAGTACTCTTGCTTTTTTTAATATTTTTTCAAAATCTTTTTTAATGCCTATATAAGATATCTTTTCTATATTTGCATTATTATTAATAATAATTAGAATATTAATACCGCTATTTATCTTACTTTCAATAATTTTGTAATTTTCTCTAATTAATCTTTTAATTCTATTTCTTTTTACTGCTTTTCCTGCTTTTTTTGATACCGCTATTCCTAGTTTATTATAAGAAAGTTTATTAAAATGAATATACATATTTATATATTCACCTAAATAAAATTTTCCTTTTGAAAAAAACTTTTTAAATTCATAATTTTTTTTAATCATTACTGTATTTTTCATGAATTTTTCTTTTTTCCTCTTCCCTTTTTCCATATAAAAAATTAAAAGACTTAAAAAAAGGGCGCTATGCGTCCTTTATTTTTATTTAAGCACAAATACTTTTTCTTCCTTTATTTCTTCTTGCTTTTAAAACTTTTCTTCCTGCTCTTGTTTGCATTCTTTTTCTAAAGCCATGTACTTTATTTCTTTGTCTTTTTTTTGGTTGATATGTTCTTTTCATTTTGCACCTCCTAAATATATATTTATTTAATTTTTTTATATTTTACTTTTTTGAATTCAAAATAATTCACAAGTAGTATAGATTATACTATAAATTACCTAAAAAAGTCAAGCTTATCAAATAAAATAAATATTTAATTATAATTTTTTATAAAAAAATAAAAAAATTATTTAATTTCATTTTTAATCTTGATATTTATTATTATTTTTGATATTATAGGGACATCAATAAAATATTACGGATATATGTGTTTTCCACAATTTACATAAACTTCAAATTACATTATTTTGTATATTTTCACACAGTGCTGTGGATAATATTGTGGATAACTATTACTCTAAAGAAAGGGGTTTCTTAATGTATTCTGATAAGAATGATTTACTTACAAAAGCAAAAGATCTTCTAAAAGAAGAAATGACAACAATATCTTATACAACTTGGATTAAAAATTTAGAAATAGACTCTGTTAATGATAATCGAATCGTTCTTGTTGCTCTTTCAAAAATGCAAAAAGATGCTATTGAATCACGTCTTTTTGATTTAGTTTCAAATACATTTAATTTCATAACAAATAAAACTTGCGAAATTAAAATTATAGAAAAACAAGACAAAGTAGATACTGTAGCGGATTCTCTTATAGAAGATACAAATTATACAAATACTGAAAATTATGCAAATAGTTTTTTAAATCCAAAATATACTTTTGATAGTTTTGTTATTGGAAACAATAATAAATTTGCTCAGGCAGCTGCCTTTGCTGTTTCTGAAGCACCAGCTACTGCGTATAATCCTCTTTTTATTTATGGAGGAGTTGGACTAGGTAAAACTCACTTAATGCATGCAATTGGAAATAAAATTCTACAAACACATCCAGAAACCAAAATTTTATATGTAACCTCTGAAAAATTTATAAACGAATTAGTAAACTCAATAAAAGATGCTAATTATAAAAATGAACTATTTAGGAATAAATATAGAAATATAGATGTCTTATTAATTGATGATATTCAATTTATCGCTGGCAAAAAGATGGGACAAGAAGAATTTTTCCATACCTTTAATTCACTTCATCAATCTGGTAAGCAAATAATTATTTCTAGTGATAAGCCACCAAGAGATATACCTTTATTAGAAGAAAGATTAAAATCAAGATTTGAATGGGGAATATTAGCAGATATTTCAATGCCTGACTATGAAACACGTCTTGCAATACTTAGAAAAAAAGTACAATTAGAAAATATTATCATAGATGATTACATATTATCAGTTATAGCAACAAAAATTGATTCAAACATAAGAGAACTTGAAGGAGCTTTAAATAAAATAATTGCTTATGCATCACTTACACATAGTCCTATAACAATTGAAATGGCAGAAAAAGCAATAAATGACTTAGTTCTTCAAAAAGAAAAAATTATTTCGGCAGAATATATTCAAGAAGTTGTTGCAAAATATTTTAATATAGATAAGAAAGATTTAGTTTCTTCTAAAAAGTCTAATGATATAGCTTTCCCTAGACAAATTGCTATGTATCTTTGTAGAACCACAGCTCAAATGTCTTTTCCAAAAATAGGAGGAGAGTTCGGAAATAGAGACCATACAACAGTAATGCATGCCTGTACAAAAATAGAAAAAGAAATTAAAGAAAATACAAATACAAAACTAATTGTGGAAAGTGTTAAAAACATTATTCAAAATAGTAATTAATTAAAATATAAATAAAAATTAGACTTTTATAAAAAATATGTTTTATAAAACAAAAATTTTACAAACGAACTTCTTTTAACTCTTACGGAATAGCTATAAAGGTTATCAACAAACCTTTGTGAAAAACTTGCGAATAAGATGTTAATAAGTAGTAAATCACAAAAGAAATTTAATAATGTGGATAAAAAGCTTTTTTATAAACAATATTATACACATAGTTTTTACTAGGGAAATAGTATGTTTGAGAAGTTTTCCACTAAATCCACACTACCTATAACTAATACTACTAATAATATATCATAAGTAAAAGGAGAAAAGAACATGCGAGTTATTTGTGAAAAAGAAAAAATATTAAAAGGAATAAATTCTGTTATAAATGGTGTATCTTCAAAAACAACAATGCCTATATTAGAAGGTATTCTTATTCAAACAAATGATAATGAATTAAAGTTAACTACTTACGATTTAGAAATAGGAATAGAATATATATTAGATGCAAAAATAGAAGAACAGGGAAATACAGTAGTAAATGCTACAATGTTTAGTGAAATAATAAGAAAATTACCTTCTACAGAAATAAAAATATCAATAAATGAAAATAGATTATTAGAAATTGAATGCGAAGGTTCTTTATATAAATTATCTACAATGAATCCAGATGAATTTCCAGAACTTCCAAAAATAAATGTAGATAATTCTATAGAAATAGAACAAACTGTTTTAAAAAATATGATAAGAAGAACAATTTTTGCAGTTAGTACAGAAGAGAATAGACCAATTTTTACAGGTTGTTTATTTGAAGTTTTAGAAAATAAATTAAATGTTGTAGCAGTGGATGGTTATAGATTGGCAATAAAAAGTAATGTAATAAATGAGAAAGTAACAGGATTTTGTAGTGTAATTCCAGGAAAAACTCTAAATGAAGTTAATAAAATAATATCAGATTCCTTTGAAACAGTAAAAATAGGAATTTCAAAAAATCAAGCTTTATTTGAAATGGAAAATTGTAAAATAGTAACAAGATTATTAGATGGAGAATTTTTAAAATATTCTAATACAATACCAACAGCATGGGAAACAAGAATAAAAGTTAATAAATCTAATATTCAAGATTGCTTTGAAAGAATTCTACTTATATCATCATCATCTATAGAAAAAGAAAAGAAATATCCTGTAAAAATAAATATAGAAATAGGAAAAGTTATAATTTCTTGTGCAAATCAAACAGGAGATGCAAAAGAAGAGATAGCAGTAGAAACAGAGGGGAAAGAACTAGAAATAGGCTTTAATCCAAGATTTTTCTTAGATGCATTAAAAGCGATAGATGATGAAGAAGTTTATATTGAATTTGGAACAAATAGATCACCTTGTATAATAAAACCAGTTGAAAATGGAGACTATATATATATGATATTACCAATAAAGATGAAAGAATAGATATCCACAAAAAAAGAACAATAAGTGGAAAAAGGGGAAACAAATGAAAGAATTTTTTGATAAGGTAACAGATTTTTTATTTAATATTTGGGAAAAGATAGAGAAATTAACAGAAAAAATAAATGAAAGTACAGGTGTTAAGATAAATGCACCAATGCTTGTTGGACTAGCCTTTCTTTTCATATTTGCTTTTATTTTAGCAAAATCAATATTAAGTTGGGTTTTTAGCTCATTATAGGAATAAGAGATGTATATAGAAAAAGTCAAATTGGATAATTTTAGAAATTATGAGAATGGGGAAATTGAATTTGATAATGGAATAAATATCATTTATGGAAATAATGCTCAAGGAAAAACCAATATAATAGAGGCAATTTTTCTATGCTCAATGGGGAAGTCTTTTAGAGATAAAAAAGATAAAGATCTTATAAAATTTTCTAAGAATTCCTCAAAAGTATCTTTAGAATATAATAAAGTAGATAGAAAATGTAAAATAGAAGCTGTAATAGATGATAAAAAATCTTTTTATATAAATGGTGTTAAACAGGCTAAAGTAAGTGATATTATAGGCAAGCTAAATGTTGTTATTTTTACACCAGAAGACATAGATATAATAAAAGAAGGACCACAAAGAAGAAGAAAATTTCTTGATATGATGATAAGTTCTTTAAAACCAAATTATATTCATCTATTAAACAAATATAATAAAGCAATAGAACAAAGAAACTCTTATTTAAGACAAATAAAATTTGAAGGAAAAGATAGAAATCTTTTAGAAGTATGGGATGAACAATTATCAGAGATTTCTTTTGAAATATATAAATATAGAAAATTTTATATAGAAAAATTTTCAGAAAAAATTCAAGATATCCACAATTTAATAACAAAAAGTGGAAAAGAACAAATAGAAATAAAATATGTAAGTTCAGGAACTACAAAAGAAGAGTTTTTTACAAAATTAAGAAAAAGTGTAGATATAGATATTTCAAGAGGATTTACAACATCAGGAATACATAGAGATGATTTTTTCGTATATATAAATAAAAAAGAAGTTTCTACCTTTGGCTCACAAGGGCAACAACGAACAGCAACACTTACTTTAAAACTTTGTGAATTAAATGTTGTAAAAGAAGAAATAAATGATGCACCAGTATTATTATTAGATGACTTTATGTCTGAATTAGATGAAGAAAGAAGAAAAAATTTTTTAGAAAATATAACAGGAAGTCAGGTAATTCTTACCTGTACAGACAAAATGCAAATAGAAAAAAATGCAAAAATATTCTTTGTAGAAAAAGGAATTTGCAAAAAAGAAAAATAAGGTATATTATTTAAGTACGAAAAAAATAAAATCTTTTATTAGATAAGGAGAAAAAATGTATTTGCATATAGGTAAAGATTTTGTTATAAATAATAACAGTATCATAGGAATTTTTAATTTAAATTATATTAGAAATACTAGAGAATTTAAAAATTTATATGATAATATAGAAAAAGAAGGCAATATTAGGAAAATTTCAGAAGAAGATAATAAAAGTTTTATTTTAACAGAAGAAAATAAAATAATAAAAGGATATGTTACAAACATAGGTACAAACACAATAGGAAAGCGCAAAATGTAATTTGAGGAGGAAAAAATGGAAAAATTTGAACATGAGTATAATGCAAGTCAAATCCAAGTGCTAGAAGGGTTAGAGGCAGTTAGGAAAAGACCAGGAATGTATATAGGAAGTACATCTGTAAGAGGTCTTCATCACATGGTTTATGAAATAGTAGATAACTGTGTTGATGAAGCTTTAGCAGGATATTGTACAGAGATAAATATAAAAATAGAAGCTGGAAATGTTATAAGTGTAGAAGATAATGGTAGAGGAATTCCTGTTGAAATACATCCAAAAACAAAAATATCAGCAGCAGAAACTGTATATACAGTTCTTCATGCTGGAGGAAAATTTGGTGGAGATAGTGGATATAAAGTTTCTGGAGGATTACATGGAGTAGGTGCTTCAGTTGTTAATGCATTATCAGAATGGACAGAAGTTACAATCCAAAGAGATGGTGGAATTTATCAAATGAAATTTGAAAAAGGTAAAACAGTAATGCCACTTCAAAAAATAGGAGATTCTACTAAAACAGGAACAAAAGTTAGATTTTTAGCAGATGGAAGCATTTTTGAAACTTTAAATTACGATTATGATATATTAGAAAATAGATTTAGAGAAATGGCATTTTTAACAAAAGGATTAAGAATAAATGTAGAAGATGTAAGAGAAGAAACTCCAAAAAAAGCAGAATTTTGTTTTGAAGGTGGATTAAATTCTTTTGTGGAATATTTGAATAAAAATAAAGAAAAATTACATACAACACCAATATATATAGAAAAAGAGGGAGAAATACCTGTAGAGATTGCAATTCAATATACAACAAGTTATTCTGAAAATATTTATACCTTTGTTAATAATATTAATACAGTAGAAGGAGGAACACATCTAGAAGGTTTTAAGAGAGCTCTTACAAAAACTTTTAATGATTATGCAAAAGAAAAAAATATTTTAAAGGAAAAAGACTCAAATCTTTTAGGTGATGACATAAGAGAAGGAATAACAGCAGTTATTTCTGTAAAAGTAAAAGAACCTCAATTTGAAGGACAAACAAAAACAAAATTAGGAAATAGTGAAGTAACAGGAATTGTTCAAGGAGTAGTAAATGACAGCTTAGCAGCCTTTTTAGAAGAAAATCCAAATATTGCAAAAGCAATACTTGAAAAATGTATAAGTGCTTCAAGAGCAAGAGAAGCAGCAAGAAAAGCTAGAGAATTAGTTAGAAGAAAAAGTGCATTAGAAACAACAACCTTACCAGGAAAATTAGCAGATTGTAGTAGTAAAAATCCTGATGAATGTGAAGTATATATTGTTGAGGGAGATTCAGCAGGAGGAAGTGCAAAACAAGGAAGAGATAGAAAATTTCAAGCAATTCTTCCTTTATGGGGAAAAATGCTTAACGTAGAAAAAGCCAGAGCAGATAAAATATATAATAACGATAAATTAAATCCTGTAATAATTGCAGTTGGAGCAGGAATAGGTAGTGACTTTGATATAACAAAAATAAGATATGGAAAAGTAATTATAATGGCTGATGCTGATGTTGATGGTGCTCATATTAGAACCTTATTATTAACATTTTTCTTTAGATATATGAGACCTCTTATAGAAAATGGAAATGTTTATCTTGCTCAACCTCCATTATATAAATTATCAAAAAAAGGAATGGAAGATATATATTGTTATACAGATGAAGACTTAGAAGTAAAATATGCAGAATTAGCAGAAAAAGGAATAACAAAAGATCAGTTAGGACTTCAAAGATATAAAGGTTTAGGAGAGATGAATCCAGAACAATTATGGGAAACAACAATGAACCCAGAAACAAGAATTCTTATAAAAGTGACAATGGAAGATGCTATAGCAGCAGATGATACCTTTACACTTTTAATGGGAGATGAAGTTGAGCCAAGAAGAGAGTTTATTGAAAAAAATGCAAAATATGTTAAAAACTTAGATATTTAAGAGATAAAAAATGATAAAGCATAAGGTAAACTTGCCTTATGCTTTTATCACGTATAAAACTTATATTAACTTTCAGCTAAAACAAATATACATATTAGTAAAACCTAATATATATTGCTATATATATAAGCTTAGTAACACATATATTCATCAGTTGCTAGACTATAAATCCACTCTTAGTAGCTATCTTTTTCCCAAAGGGATACTTAAAAACCACTATTTATCAAAATAGAAATATAATCACGACTTCAAATAATATCTATAATTTTTCAAGCTATTTTAAAATAACCCTGAAACCAAAGATATTATTCCTTGTATCCGACATAAATTAATAAAAAGTAGATTTTATTAATTTATATCTTAACTCGAATATAATAACACCAAAAAAATGATATTATTAAACTCTAAGTTAGGCTAATATAAATTTTATAATATTATTGTGCTCATATAAAAATTTTTTATTAATAAAATTTTAAATTGGAAAAAATTTACAAATTTTTATATTAAATATAAATAAAAATAAAAAATATTAAAAAATAATAAAAATATTCCACAGAGTAAAAAAGCAAATCCACTTTTTATAAAAATTAATCAACAAGCTAAAAAGTATTGACTTTGCAATAGATTTATTGTATTATATACAAAATTTAGAGGAAAGGAGTTATAAAATAAAAAAGAAAAGTGTTCAAGAATGGTTTAGTTTTGAAACTATTTTAGAAGATGGAATAATTAAATATAAAAACAAATATGTAAAAATAATAAAGATTTTACCAGTAAATTTTGATTTAAAGTCAGAGCTTGAGAAAAAAGCTATTTTAAATTCTTATAAATTATTTCTAAAAACATGTAATTTTAATATTCAAATACTTATTCAAAGTAAAAAACAAGATTTAACTAGTCATATTTTTAAAATCAAAAAGGTCAAAGAAGAAAATCCCAAAATTAAAGAATTAAAAGAAGAATATATAAGCTATATTAATGAAAAAAATAGTGAAAATAACTCATCTATAAAAGTATTTTATATTATTATTGAATACAAAATAGATAAAAAAGATGTTAATAATTTTAATAATGCAAAAAGAGTATTAAATGATAACTATTTTAAAATAAAAGAAAGTTTATCTAGATGCGGAAATATTATTTATAATATTTCTGAAAAAAAAGAAACTTTTGAGATTTTAAAAAATTTTTATAATTTAGAAAGGTAAAAGAGGTGAAGTAGAAAAATAGATTTTTTAAAGGGAACAATAAAAGAAAAAGATAAATTATCACCATCATATATAAATTTTTATAATCCTAAATATATGGAAATTGATGGCGTTTTTTATTCTGGATTAATAATTGTGGATTATTCAAGAGAATATAAAGATATAATATTAAAAAATTTAATAAATACAAATATAAACATGAATATATCTATTTTTTATGAAAAACAAGATACATATAAAACCATAAAAGATTTAACTTTTTATATAGGAAATGTAGGAGTAGATTTAAAGTCTGGCAATGAAAATAGACAAGATATAGATATAGCTTCATATAGTTATAATGATGCAAAATACATAAGAAAAGAAATGCAAGTTAATAATGAGGATCTATATTTTTTATACATATATATTGTAGTTATATCTAAATCAGAAAAAGAACTTTATGAAAATATTAATAAGTTAGAAGGAATTTTACAAACATCAGGAATGGTTTCAAAAAGAGGAAATTTTAGACAAGAAGAATTGTATAGAGCTTGCTTACCAGAAGCAGAAAATGAGGAGATTATAAAAAATGTAAGCAGAAGAAATATCTTAACAAGTGGTTTGGTATCAACATATCCATTTATTTCGTCTAATATATGTGAAGATAATGGTATTTTTATAGGAACTAATATATATAATAATTCAATGATTTTTTTAGATAGATTTAATAAAGAAAAATATAAAAATGCAAATATGTGCATTTTTGGTACAAGTGGAGCTGGTAAATCATATTATACAAAACTTCAAATTTTAAGATATAGACTTCAAGGAGTAAACCAATATATTATAGATCCAGAAAGGGAATATGATAGTATTTGTAATAATTTAGATGGAACTATTATAAAAATAGGATCTAGTTCAAATACATTTATAAATGTTTTTGACATAAGAGAAGATAGTTTAGAAGAAGAAAAAGGATTTTTAATGAATAAAATAAGTAAACTTAGAGGCTTTTTTAGTTTAGTTTTTGGTAATTTAGATGAAAATAAAGTTTCTATACTGGAAGAATGCTTAATAAAAACATATGAAACAAAAGGAATTACTTTTGATGACAAAACTTTATATAAACAAGTGAATGGAAAATATATATTTAAAAAAGAAGAAGATATGCCAAAAATGGAAGATTTTTATAATGTTTTAGTTAAAAATAAAAATGGAGAGTTTTTTGAAAATAAGATGTATCCATTTATAAAGGGTTCATTAAAGTTCTTTAATAATTATACAAATATAAATTTAGACAATAAATTAATTATTGCAGATATATATGAATTAGGTGAGGAAAATTTAAAATATGGTATGTATATTTTTATAGAATTATTTTGGGACAAAATAAAAAGAAATAGAGATAATAGGAAAATAATATACTTAGATGAAATTTGGAGATTAATAGGTGTTACTTCTAATGCGTTTGTTGCAGGATTTATATATAAAATATTTAAAACCATAAGAAAATATGGTGGAAGTGCTGTTGCAATAACACAAGACATATCAGATCTTTTTAGTTTAGAAGATGGAAAATATGGTAGAAGTATTTTAAATAACTCAAGCATAAAAACTTTTTTTTATATAGAAGAAGAGAATATTTTGGTTTTAGAAAAATATTCAAATTTAACAGAAAAGGAAAAAATAGAAATAAAATCATTAAAAAGAGGAGAGAATTTATCTTTTATCGGTGATAATCATGTTCTTGTAAAAGTAGATGCATCAGAAATAGAAAATAAACTAGTGTAAAAGAGGTAAAATTGAGCCAAATATTAATAGCGATAGATAATAATATTATTTTTAATAATCTTGTAAGAGATAAAAGATTTAATTTTTTTAATAAAGATATTATTTATAAAGAAGGAATTGTAGAAGTATTAGAACATAATGAAGATATTGATGTAGTCATTATAAATAATAATATTTCTGGACAAGAAGGTTTTGAAGAATTTATATTAAAGTTAAAAAATGCAAGAGAAAATTTGAAAATAATTTTATTTTTAGATTTTAAAGATAATCAGTTAATAAATTTTTTAAACATTAATGAGATATATTCTATTTATGATATACAGGAGATAGGAGAAAAACGAATTTTAGAAATTTTAGAAAATGAACTATCTACTAAAAATAGAATAAATGAAGAAATAGATACATTAAGAAAGCTTATAGAAAAGAAAAAAGTAATAAAAGAAGAATCAATAAAGGAAGATGCAAAAATAATTGTTTTTACAGGTGAAAGTAATGTTGGAAAAACAACTTTATCCACAATTTGCGCAAAACTTGTGAATAAATTAAATAAAAAAACCTTACTTATTTCATTTAATAATTGGAATAATGATATAGAAATATTACTAAACTGTGAAGGCATAAAAAATAAAACTAATAGGATAACAGAAAAACTAGATTTATTAGTTATAGATAAAAATTTTAAGTTTATTATTAATCAAATATTAAAAAGATATGAGTTTGTAATTTTTGACATGAATATACTTAGAAAAAATAATTATACAAAAGATATTCTTTTAAAAAGCAATACTATTTTCTTTATAATAGAAGCGGATAATTTAGGAATAAAAAAAGGAAGTAGAATGTTAGAAAAAATAATTTTAAACTTTAATATAAGTTTAGATAAAATTGAAATAGTGTTTAATAATTTTGATAAATTTAGTATCAGAAAGAAGATCCTAAAGAAAGTTTTTTATAAATTTAAAATAAAAGGTTTTTGTAAAAGAGGAAAAGTACATAAATTTATAAAGCAAAAAATAGTGAAAAAGGAGTGATAATATGAATTATGATATAGATATATTAGAATTAGATAATAGAATTCAAAATAATGTAAATATAAGCGAAAGGCAAAACAAATTTTTGAATTCCACATTGGGAAAAGTTATAAATACAGGAATAGATATAGGATTAAAAGCTGTACTTCCAGATTTTATTGAAAATCAAATAATAGAAGTAAAAGATGTATTAATGAGTAATGGATTAAAAGATGGAGTAAAAGAAATTGTAAATCAAGGAATTCAATTAGGTAAAAGTGCTAGTGGAATATTCACAGGTGAGTTTGAAAACATTACACAAATTGAAAATGTTGTAAAAAAGGGTGGAATACTAGATTCAACATCTAAGATATTAGATACTGCTTTAAAATTTGTTGAAAGTAAAAATTTATTAGATAAAAGTACAGTTAGGTTAATAAAACAAGGAAAGAATTCAATAATTTCTGCAGTAAGTAATAAAATAGAAGAATCTTTAACAGAACAAATAAAAAACATAGAAAAACTAGAAAATTATTGCAACAAATGGAAAGATTCATATAACTTAAAAGATATAAAAGGAATGGAAAAGGCTTATAAAAATTTAGAGAATTATAAAGAAAAAGTAATGCCACTTAAAAATATTATTAACCAGGCAGAAAAAATAGAAAATATACATACATATATAATGAATAATGGAAAAACCTTTGAAATATCAGATATAGAAAAAGAACTTTTAAACAAACTTTCATAAAAGAATAAGTAAAGATAAAACAATGTCTTAAAAAACGTAGTTGCGTAATAGAAAATGGAAAATATATACAATTTTTTTAGTTATTTTTCCTTGCTTTTTTTACAAGACTTATATATAATACAAATGAAGAAAAGTTTTAGGAAAAGAGGTTATTAAATGGAAAGACAAGATGGAAAAATAATCGAAAGAAATATTGAAGCAGAAATGAAAACCGCTTATATCGATTATGCTATGAGTGTTATAGTTTCACGTGCTTTACCAGACGTTAGAGATGGTTTGAAACCTGTACATAGAAGAATTTTGTATTCTATGCATGAAGATGGAATTACGTCAGATAAACCATATAGAAAATGTGCAAACACAGTAGGATCTGTTTTAGGAAGATATCATCCACATGGAGATTCTTCAGTTTATGATGCAATGGTAAGACTTGCACAAGATTTTTCAATGAGATATATGTTAATTGATGGACATGGAAACTTTGGTTCAATAGATGGTGATGGTGCTGCAGCAATGAGGTATACAGAAGCAAGAATGGCTAAGATATCAGAACAAATGCTAGTAGATATTGAAAAAAATACTGTAGATTTCATGCCTAACTATGATGACAGATTACAAGAACCAACAGTTCTTCCAGCTAAGATTCCTACACTTCTTATAAATGGTTCATCAGGAATTGCAGTAGGTATGGCAACTAATATACCACCACATAATTTAACAGAAGTAATAAATGGTATAATTAAAATTATAGATGATGATAATGTTACAGATGAAGATTTAATGGCAATTATAAAAGGGCCAGATTTTCCAACAGGAGCAATGATTCTTGGTAGAGAAGGAATTAAAAATGCTTACACAACAGGTAGAGGAAAAATAATGGTTAGAGCTGAAACAGAAATAGAAGAAATGTCTGGAAATAGACAAAGAATTATTGTTTCATCACTTCCATACCAAGTAAACAAAGCTAAATTAATAGAAAACATTGCTAATCTTGTAAAAGATAAAAAAGTTGAGGGAATATCTGAAATAAGAGATGAGTCAGATAGAAAAGATAGAGTAAGAATAGTAATTGAACTTAAAAGAGATGCTAGACCACAAGTTGTTTTAAATCAATTATTTAAACATACTCAAATGCAAGATTCTTTTGGAATTATAATGCTTGCACTTGTTAACGGAGAACCTAAAATATTAACCTTAAGACAATGTCTAGATGAATATATAAAACATAGAAAAGAGGTTGTTTTAAGAAGAACAAAATTTGAACTTGATAAAGCAGAAGCTAGAGCGCATATCTTAGAAGGATTAAAAATAGCTATAGATAATATAGATGAAGTTATTGCTATAATTCGTTCTTCATATGATGATGCTAAAGAAAAATTAATGGAAAGATTTGGTCTTTCTGATATACAAGCTCAAGCTATTTTGGACATGCAACTTAAGAGACTATCAGGTTTGCAAAGAGAGAAAATAGAAGAAGAATATAATGAACTTATGAAATTAATTGCTTATTTAAAAGAGGTTTTAAATAGTGAAAAATTAGTTTTTGATATTATAAAAACAGAGTTATTAGAAATAAAAGAAAAATTTGGAGATGAAAGATTAACTAAAATAGTAGCAGCAGAAGGAGAAATAGATGAAGAGGATTTAATTAAAGAAGAGCAAACAGTAGTTGCTTTAACACATTTTGGTTATATCAAGAGAATGCCAATAGATACATATAAAAGGCAAAGAAGAGGCGGAAAAGGAATAACTGGAATAGCAACAAGAGAAGAAGACTTTGTAAAAGAACTATTTACAGCATCAACTCATGATACTATTTTATTCTTTAGTAATAAAGGTAAGGTATATGGTTTAAGAGGCTATGAAGTTCCAGAAGCTGGAAGAACAGCTAAAGGAACAGCAATTGTAAATCTTTTAAACCTAGATGCTGGAGAAAAAATATCAGCTATTATACCAATTCAAAATTTTGCTGATGGCAAATATCTACTTATGGCAACAAGAAATGGTTTAATAAAGAAAACAAACTTTAAAGAATATGAAACAAATAGAAGAAGTGGTTTAATAGGTATTACACTAAGAGAAGGTGACGAATTAATTGATGTAAGACTAACAGATGGTGAAGATAATGTGGTTTTAGTAACTAAAAAAGGATTAAGTATAACCTTTGATGAAAAAGATGTAAGACCTGTTGGTAGAGCTGCACAAGGTGTAATAGGAATAAGATTAGATGATGATGATTCTGTAATTGGAATGGAACCAATTATAGTAGGTGGAAAAGCAACACTTCTTGCCATTACAGAAAATGGTTTTGGAAAGAGAACAGAACTTGAAGAATATAGAGTACAAAATAGAGGTGGAAGAGGAGTTATAACATATAAAGTAACACCAAAAACAGGAGATATAGTAGGAATTAAGATTGTTAGTGGAGAAGAAGATGTAATGCTTATAACAGATACAGGAACAATAATTAGACTAAAGGTGGCAGAAATAAGCGTTCTTGGAAGAGCAACTCAAGGAGTAACTCTTATGAGAACAAATGATGGAAAAGTTGTAAGTATAGAAACAATTTCTCCAGAAAAAGAAGAAACAGAAGAATAAAATAACAAAAAATAGAGTATTTATGAAAAATACTCTATTTTTATATACTAAAAAACAAGTATAAATCTTTATACTTGTTTTAATATTTTAAGCTTCTTTTTTTGACTTTTTAAATCTAAGATCTTCGCCAAAAAATCTTAAAAATCTATAATTTCCTGCTAACCTAGAACCAATTCTAGTAGTATAAGTTTGAAATAGCTCAGGGGCAGTTAAATTAGTTGATATAATTGTTTTAGTAATTTTATGATTTTGATTTAATAGTCGAGTATTTATAATAGTGAATAGCTCTGTTATTTTAATATCATTTGTTCTTTCTGCGCCTAAATCATCTATTATAAGTAAATCTACATTTAAAATATTATCAATCAAATCAAATTTTGAGTTTTCTTTTCCAAATTTAATGTCTATAATACTATCTAACATAACAGGGGCTGTCTGGTATAGTACAGTTTTTCCTTGTTTTAACATTTCATTTGCAATACAATTAATAATAAATGTTTTTCCAAGTCCAGTAGAGCCAGTGAAAACCAAATTTTTTTCTTCAGGATCATCAAAATTTTCTATAAAGTTTTTTGATTTTTCTTTAATTAAGTTGATATTTTCTCTAGGAGAAATATCAGATTTATATAAATCTTTATTTGGTTTATCTGAAAAAAGTCTTACATTAAAATTTGAAAAATTTTCTCTTTCTAAATTGCCCATATTTGATTTATTATATGCAATATCATAGATTCGCTGTTTTAAACAGGAACACATTGTAGCTACATTATCTTTTGTTATATATCCAGTATCACTACAGAATTTACATTCAAAATGTGGATTTAAATAATTATTATCAGAAGTAAGTTCTTTTATGAAGTTCTTTTTTTCTTTTAGCAAGTTATTCGTTTCTTTTTTTAAGGATAAAAGTAAGTTTTCTTTTTGCTTTTTATCAGAAGTAAGAATGGCTTTAGCTGTTTGAATAGAAATATTTGAAAGTTCTTTTTCTATTTCTGATAAACGAGGATTAACTTTTAATAAATCTTTTTTTCTAATATCTGCTTCAAATATAGCTTTTTGTCTTTTTTCTTCATATTCACGTAGTATTTGTTTTAATAAAGAGTTGTCCATATTTTTTTAAGAATATCCTTTCTTAAGTTTAGTTATCATATAAAGAATCTAAATTATCAAAGGTGCTTTGAGTATATTCATATGCAACTTTTTCTATTTGTTTTGTTTTCTTTTCTTTATCTTTAATTGAATCAAGATAAGTATTAACTTCTTCAGGAGATTGAAGTGATTTGTTATGCCAATCTGTTAAAAGCTTGTCTATATATTCAAATCTTATATTATTATTTGAAGAAGCTTTTTTTAAAGCAATTTCAATAACATCCATTCCATAGCCTAAATTTTCTGTCCACTTAACAATGTATTCTTCATCATAAGCTGTTAAGTTTCTATATAAATTTAATTTTTTTGAAATAGCTTTTTTTATAGAGTTTCGTTTTTCTTGTTTTTCAAAATAAGCATCTAAATCATTGAAGGTTCTAATATGATTTTGACTCCAGCCTTCTGCTACTGTTTGAATATAGTTTCTATGTAAAGCTCTGTTATCATGACAATAGTTAAATAGTGCTATCATAACTTGTTCATCAAATTCATATTTTGTAAACCAAAAATCTATATCATTATACCAAGAAGGTGACATTACTCCTTGGAAAAATAATTTATTTATATCTTCAATAGCTTTTGCCCTATATTGGTTTTGAGAGTTTTTAAGAGCATCTTCAGGAGAAGATGTTACTTTTGGAGTATATAACTTTGAAAGCTCTATTTCTTGAAGATTTGCGATACTGTATCCATCTATTGTTTTAGTAATAAGTCCTTTTTCTTCCCAATACTTTATAGCATCTTGAACTGTTGGAAAATCAAGAGATAGAGTTTTTGATAAATCATTTATTTTAATTTCTGTGTTATATTTTGATAGAAAAAGTATATAAATATATACTTTTATAAAATCACCATTTGATTCTGGTAGATATTCTGTAAAAAAAGCATCTGGTAATTCTGTACTAGAGAATAAAAGTGATTTATCATTTTGTGTTAATTTCATATGTCAAAACTCCTTTTTTATAAAATATCATCTTTAGTACATGTACGAAATTATATCATTTTAAAAGAACAATTACAAGTAAGAAATACATTTAAATTTAATTTGATTTTTGATAAAGATATAATTTAGGGGATAGTACATATTTTAATATATATTTAGAAACAGATAAAAAACTTTCTCTTTGAATTCCTAAAATAGTTACTAGAAAAAAGGGGATAAAGATTGGTAAAAATATAGGCAAAATATCAGCAGGATTTTTAATAAAAATATGTAAAAGACTATAGAGAATAAAAGCAAAAATAGCATTTAAAATTGCTGTTGAGTAATCAATAAATCCTAATAGTTTAGGCTTAAACATATAATTTTTTGGAAAAATAAAATAAATAAAAATCACCTCTTTTCATAAATTATAAAAAATTTTTCATATAAGAAATATTAGTAGATACACTGGTACTTATTCCGCCAATTAAGGTTTTTATATATGAGTTTGCATAACTTAAACTATAAATAGTACCAATGTGCAAAATTATATTTAAAAGAGTATCATTAGAGTCAATGGTGCAACTTAATACAAGAATTAAAGCAACTAAAATTTGTATTAAAAGAAGAGAAATAAAGGATCTAATCCAGGACTTAAAAAACCAGCTAGAAGAACTGTTAATTAATGAGAGAAATGCAAAAGGACTTATAAGTACAAAGATTTGTATCATTATGTATCTTAAAGAAAATGAAATTAGGATATTGATAAGACCATAATTTACAAAAGACTTTATTATTCCAGAAAAAGAAAATATATCTAAAGATCCTGTGGAAAGATATGATATATTATTTAAATTGTTAATAAAGGACGCAAAGGATATTTGTTTTCCGAAAAATTTCTTCTCCAATAGATAAAATAAAAGATGAAGATATAGAGACAATATTTATTATTTGTGAGCAAATATAAAGGCTAGAATTCATACATATTAGAAAAATAATTGATTTAAAAATGAAACTAGAAGGAGAATCTATTTTAGAAAAAGTAAAATGTGATAATAAGTAGTTTATAGCATAATATAGAATAAATCCTAAAATTAAACTATTACATAGAAGTAGAAGTCCTTCAGAAGAAGACTTTCCAAAGATTTTTAAAAGTGAAGCATTTTCTAATATAGAAACATCTATAAAACTCAAATTATCTAGTATAGCATATAGATTATTATCTATAGAGGCAAATATTTGAGATAATATGTCATTTATGGCATTTTTAATAATATCTGTTAATGAAAGTAAATCTTCTTCCAATTAATTCCTCCTTTATTTTAATAATGTCTCAATAAGAGATAAAACTAAATCTACACAAAGGATAAATCCATATGAAAATAAAGCACCTCTAATTAATCTTTTAGATGTACGAATTTTCTCTTCATCACCAAAACTAAATTTTTTCATAATCAGTCCAGTACAAACTGCAACAGCAGCTGCAGGAGTAGAAAGTCTAAGAATGTATTTTTCTAATTTTTCAAAAGCTGAATTTAGAGTTGAAATAAGTTTTGGATCGCTAGCTAAAGCATAAGAGGGAATAGAAACAAGAAAAGTTGCAAAGAGAATAGTAATAAAAATAATTATATGTAATTTGTTTTGCTTTTTTATAAAATCACTTCCTTAAAATATATTTAGGTAAACCTATGTTTTAAAAAATGGTAGCATGTCTAATTTTTGTGGTGTGGAAATCTTATATCCATCAGATAAAAATGCAAGAGAGGTAAAAGTCTCTAAGTTTTGAGTAAAAAAATTAGTATCAAAAATGAAATCTGTTTGAGTGTATTTATTATAACTTTCGGAAATACTAGAATTGTGAGAAACTAATGAATTAGAGAAAATAGAAAAATTGGTTTCTTTTGCATTTTCTGAAACACTTGTAGAAAACTTGAATTTATCTTCTTTTCCTATTAGTTTTTGTGCTTCTTCAATTGTAAAAATGTCATCTGTTCTAAACCAAAATTTATTTATAAGATTTTGAAGAATAACTTTTAAAGCTGCCTCATCTTTTAAAGTATTTAAAAGAGAAGTATAACTTTGTGTGGCTACAATATTAATACATTTTGCTTCTCTGCTTTGAGAATAAAAATCAGCATCTGTTGCGGTGATATATTCCTGATATTCATCACTAATAAATGCAGAAATTCTAAAATTTTTGGCTGTTTTTAATCTACTTAAAACTTCAGACTGAAAATCTA
The DNA here is from genome assembly GCA_022790685.1 of Clostridia bacterium. Classification (GTDB taxonomy): domain Bacteria; phylum Bacillota; class Clostridia; order TANB77; family CAG-508; genus Scatovivens. The sequence goes on along the minus strand of JAAVXQ010000063.1, from coordinate 22,785 downwards.
ATTTTAAATATGCTGCAATTATTTTAGATAAATTTTTATATTCAGCTATATTCATATTTAATACTACAATTTTTCCTGTGTCTAACATGTTTTTAAAGCCTTTAAAATTTATATCTTTTTTTTCTGGACAAAAAGTTTTAGAAACTAAATAATCTGATATAAAAATATTTGTTATTCTACTTATTTCAGACTTTAAGATAGATAAGGTTCTTGAATCCAAAGAAAAGAACTCTTTTTCAAAAAAATCTATGCAAGTCAATAGATCATAACTTTGTTTTTTGCTGTATTTATTATTTAAAAAGTTATTTTTTATTATTTTTATTTTACTATAATAATATTCTGGAAACATTATGAGTTTATGTAGTTCTAAAAAAGTTACATATCCATTATTATATAATCTACAAAATTTTATTGCTTCACTTAATATCTGCTCAGCTTTATCTAACCAATAGGATTCAGAGTTATTACTACTAAAAAGATTTAATATTGTTTTTAATCTGTTTGCAAGAATTAAAGGAGATAGGTTAGGTTTATCCAAGGGATTATATTTAAGTCCTGAATTTAAATCAACCACTACTAAATCTTTTTCTCTATTACAACTGATAGCAAAATCTTGTACTTTAGAAAAATAATTTCCTTTTACATCTAATATAAGTAAGGCTATTTTTTCAGAAACAGAAGAACTATTATATTCAATTAGTTGTTTAGTAAAAGGATATAATGCAGAAGAGGTTTTTCCTGTTCCTATTGTTCCTGTAACTAAGATATTTTGAAATAAGCCCTTTTCTGGAATAAAAATATTAGAGTGATTAAAATGACCGAACTAAAAGTTTTAGTTTACTCATATTTTCTAAATTATTTATAGTAATGTTCTTTATAGAACATTTTTTATAAAAGAAAGAGGAAAATTTTGAAAATACCAATACAAAAGAAACTAAACAAGAAATAAGATAAATCTGTTTAATTAAAAGCCAAGTCTGTGGATATACTAAACATATATCAAATTCAGTTAAAGCATAAGGAAAAATAATTGAATCTGATTTAAAAATGGGATTAAATAATAAAAAAATTATTGTAAAATATAAAAATAAACTAAGAACAAATATAATAAAAATAACAGAAAATTTTTTCAAAAAAGCTCCTTTCTGAAAGTTTAAATTTGATTTTTTTTGAAATTTAATTTTGAACCCTGAAAGTCTTGAAATAAAATGAATTGAATAAAAGGAAATATAGAATAGATTATAATAAGTATATTGATACCAAAACTTATAAAGAAAAGATGAGTTAGTAAAATTATAGAAAATCACCTCTTTTCATATAAAGTTTTTTTATAATACAATATTTTTTTTAGTTTGTCTATACTTTTATAAAAAAATGTGTTAAAATAACACATGTAAAAAGAATAGGAGGATTATGAAATGATAGATAAAGATATGAAAATAGGAGAATTATTAGAAAAATCTCCAGAAAAAGCAGAAATTTTATTAGAAGCTGGTATGCACTGTTTAGGTTGTCCAGCATCACAAGCAGAAACTTTAGAAGAAGCATGTAGTGTTCATGGAATTGATGTAAATGAATTAGTAGAAAAATTAAATGCTTAAAAAATAAGAACAGTTCTAATTTGTTATTTTTAAACTAAAATTAGAATTGTTCTTTTTTATAAAATGTCCTCATAGCTCAGTAGGATAGAGCGAACGCCTCCTAAGCGTTAGGCCGCTGGTTCGATTCCAGTTGGGGACACCAAAAAACAACTTACAAACTTTAAATATTTGTTTGTAAGTTGTTTTTTTACATAAAATCAATTATTATACTTAATATTATAATTTGATAAGTAACATAATATGATAAAAATTGTAGAATATAATGTTTTTTTTTAGTAGGGAAAGAAAAAAACACAAATTGACATAATAACTTAAAAATGGTATAATATTAGCACTTTTCGTATAGTAGAAATTTGTTTTGATATGTTATATAAAATTTTATTGAAAAGGAGATGAAAATATGGAAAATAATATCAAGACATTTTCACTTTTTGTCAGAGATGACAAAAAAAGCAATATGATCGCAAACTATATTCGGAGACTAAATGATGATTCCAAAAATTGTTTAGTAGAAAATGAAAATGGCGATTTGGTTATTGCGATAGGAGGAGATGGAACGTTTCTAAAGGCGATTACCAGCACAAATTTTTGCCAAAAGAAGGTTTATGCTGGTGTCCACACGGGAACTTTAGGCTTTTTACAAAATTTATCAGAAAATGATATTTATGCTTTTTTCCAGTATTTAAGCCATGAAAAAGAAATAAAAACACGTAAGGTTTTAATACCAAGCATTGTTATTGAATTCTATACTGGAATAAGGCAAAAGTTTAAAGCTTTTAATGAGATCCTTATATGTGGAAAAGATTACACAGTTATTAGATTTAGCGAGTATATTGGTGATGAGTTTTTTCAAGAAGTTTGTAGTAATGGAATAATAATTTCATCAAGTACAGGAGATACGGCATATTCGATGAATGCAGGAGGTGCAATTGATTTTTCGAACCATTTTCAACTGATTTGTAGCCTTTTGACACCAGTTAAGAATTCGGCATATCCAGACTTTACATTAAATACTGTTATATGTTCCAGAATTACTGTAGTTCCACAAAGATCTCGCAATATTCAAATCATTATTGATGGAATTTCCCAAAAAATCTCATCAGAGCAAATTAAAAGTGTCGAAGTATCGATGCTGAATGGCGAAAGTTATATTAACAAGCTTGAAATTCATCAGTATTCCAAAGTTAGAGTTATCAGAGAAAAGATTTTGGGATACAACCGTTAAGTAAAGTGGAGGTAAAGTATGCAAGAATATTACAAAAAAGAAGACATTAGTATTTACCTATGTGATAATTTAGAATTATTATCACGGCTTGAGGATGAATCAGTAAATCTTATTTACTGTGATATCCTTTATAATACAGGGAAAAAATTTGATGACTACAATGATAACCTTGGCTCTCCAGAAGAAGCAATTGAGTGGTATAGACCAAGATTTATTCAGATGAAACGTGTTCTTTCAAAAAATGGAAGTATTTTTATTCATTGCAATTGGCGATTGGATTCATATATTCGTATTTTGATGGATCAAGTCTTTGGAGGTAAAAATTTCAAGAACAGAATTTATAGAAAACATAGTGAAAATAGAGGTTTTTATAAAAATTTTGATTCCCAAGTGGATGTGATTTTTTACTATGTGAAAGATTGCTCAAATTTTGTTTTTAATGAAATCTATTCAGCTAAACCCAATATTGTCCCGTTGTTTGAAAATGGATACATTGAAGGAAGAAGTGAGGAAAGGCTTTTTAAGGGTACTCCAATAAACCTAAAGAAAATCAATAAACACTGGCTTATTTCTTCACAGGAATTTGCAGTTATGGCAGAAAGAGGCGAAGTTACACTGATTGATTCTTTACCATATCGTTTTTCAAAAGTGGTTCCTGTGGGGAACTTATGGGCAGAAGATGAGATGCTTGATACCTACGAAAGGATAACAGTAGCTGATGCCTATGATACACCTAAACCAGAAGCAATACTTGAAAGAATTATTACAATGTGCAGCAACCCTGAAGATATGGTGGCAGATTTCTTCATGGGTGGAGGAACAACTGCTGTGGTTACAAAAAGGTTAGGCAGGAGAGGGATTTTTTGTGATATTAATCCCAAAGCATGTGAAATTACAATCAAAAAATTAGACGGTTAAATGAATAGCTATAGGGAGGGACTATGAAAAGTTCCTCCTTTAGCTTATGTATGAAAGATAAGCCTTTGTTTTTAATCAAAGTTGTAAAATCTTATTAATAATGGTATAATAAACCAGATTATTAAAATAGGAGCGTTTTTTATTTAAACATATGGAAAAAGAAAAATATATGAAAGAAGCAATAAAAGAAGCAATAAAAGCATATAAAATAGAAGAAGTGCCAGTAGGAGCTATTATAGTAAAGGATGGAAAAATAATTGCAAGAGCTCATAACAAAAAAGAAACTAAAAAAAATGCAACAAGTCATGCTGAAATCTTGGCAATACAAAAAGCTTGTAAAAAATTAGAATCCTGGAGGCTTACAGATTGTGAAATGTATGTAACATTAGAACCATGTTCAATGTGTGCAGGTGCTTTAATTAATGCAAGAATTAAAAAAGTTTATATAGGTACAGAAGATACCAAAACAGGAGCTTGTGGATCAGTTTTAAATCTTTTAGAAGATTATAAATTTAATCATAAAATAGAAATTGAAAAATATATATTAAAAGACGAATGTGAAAAAATTTTAAAAGATTTTTTCAAAATGCTAAGAAAGAGGAATAAAAATGAGAAAAAATAATTTACTAAAAAAATGCATTTTTTTTACATCATTAGTTATGGCATTGTTGTTAGTTGTATGTGTAATGCTAAGATATGAAGTTGAAGGAGAAAAAAGATTACCCTTTTCTGTAAGTAAAATGTTAATAGTAAGTACTGTGGATGGACAAAAGGTAGAAGACAATGAAAACATATGGAACATTGATATAAAACAAGTAAACGATATATATTTATATGTGGATAAAACAGAAAATAATGTGGACGAGCTTATAAAAAAAATTACATTAGAAAATTTTAATGTGACAAAAAAAGCTGAAAAAGGTATTTTGAAAATATATAGGCCAACAGGAGAATTGGAGAATTTATATAAATATAGTCAGCAAGATTATTTAAATGATAAAATAACATATGTTGGTGAAAAGATAGATGACTTAAAAGCATTAGAGATAGCTACTTCAGGAGGAATGATAGGATTTAGAGTTTCATTAGATGAACTTGGAAAATTTGTTTCAAATGAAAATGATGAAATTTCATATGATGGTTCTTTGTTAAAAAATGCAAATGTTACAAATGAACAGATACAAACAAACTTAAATTTTGATATGATAATAGAAACAAATGAAAATATAAAATTTAGAGGGACTTTTTCATTAGAATTGCCAAAAGGAAATATACTTGAAGAGGGTTCTTCGAGTTTAGAAATAACAGATTTTAGTGATGTGATTTTTAAAAGATTTTAAGAAAAAAATATTGCAAAAAGAATTAATCCATTATATAATGTGTAAGCGTAAGTTAAAAATGGCTTTTCTTAAGGAAGGTATGCTTCAATAAAAAGCTATGAATCTCGTCAGGTTCGGAAGAAAGCAGCGATAAGTAGTGTATTTATGTGATATCAGCATGCCTTCCTTAAGGAAAGCTATATTTGTATAGGGGGAATTTATAAATGTCTTATACGGCTCTATATAGAAAATTTAGACCACTTAAATTTGAAGATATGGTAGGACAAGAACATATAACTAAAACGCTGAAAAATCAGATAATATCTGGAAGAATTGGTCATGCATATTTATTTAATGGTGGTAGAGGTACAGGAAAAACAACATCTGCTAAAATTTTAGCAAGAGCTGTTAATTGTTTAAATCCTAAAGATGGAGAGCCTTGTAATGAGTGTGAAATCTGTAAAGAAATTTTAGAAGGATCACTTACAGATGTTGTAGAAATGGATGCTGCTTCTAATAATAGTGTTGATGACATTAGAAGTATAAGAGATGAAGTGAATTTTTTACCGACAAAAGCAAAATATAGAGTGTATATAATAGATGAGGTACATATGCTTTCAGTAGGTGCATTTAATGCACTTCTTAAAACTCTAGAAGAGCCGCCAGAACATGTAAAATTTATTTTGGCAACAACAGAACCTCAAAAATTACCTACAACAATTCTTTCAAGATGTCAAAGATTTGATTTTAAAAAAATAAAAGATGTTGATATAATAAGAAGATTAAAAATAATTTGTACAGAAGATAATATAAATGTTTCAGAAGATGCCTATAAATTAATTGCTACTTTATCTGAAGGAGCAATGAGAGATGCTATAAGTATTCTAGAAAGATGTAGTCAAGAAGGAACTCAAGAAATAAATGTAAGTGATATAAAAGAGCTTGTTGGACTTCCTAGCTTAGAATATATAAATAAATTAGCAAAAGCTATTATAGACAAAGATGAAATTGTCGCTTTACAAATATTAGATGAAGTTATAGATAGTGGAAAAGACTTATATAATTTTATATGGGAAGTAATAAAATATTTTAAAGATATATTAGTAATGAAGGTGGCTAATGAGTTAACTTTATATTCAAAAGAGGAATTAGAAGATATAAAAAAATTAGCAGATGTATCTGAAAAAAATGAACTTTTACACATAATATATGAATTATCATCTGTTCAAAATGATATAAAATGGTCATCGCAGAAGAGTATAATGGTACAAACAGCTATAATTAAATTATGTATGAATATTGCGAATTGTGGAACAGATATTGAAAAAAGATTAGAACTTTTAGAAAGTAAGTTGAATAATTTAAAAAAAGCGCCTATCATAGAGTCTAAAAGTGAAATTGAACCAATAAAAACAGAAACTAAAAGAGAAGAAAAATCTTTAAGACAAGAACCAGTGCAAAGAAAAGAACCGATTGGAGCAGGAGAGGCTAATAAAGAATGGCCTAAGATTTTAGATATACTTAAAAAAGATGGAAAAATAAGACTATATACAGCACTTATTAATACAGGAATAAATGAGATAGGTGATGATATATGGGAAATCGAATTCAAAAATGGGCTTACATCATTTAATGAAAAGATATTACAAGATCCAATAAATCAAAGAGATTTACAAAATGAAATATTTAAAGCAACTGGTAAAGAAATAAATATTAAATATAAAGATACTAAAAATAAGCAAAGTACAAAAGTAGAAAAAGGAAGTCCTATAAAAGATTTAGGACTAGATGTGAATATAATAGAATAATATAAAAGGAGGAATATAAAATGGCAAAAAGAGGAGGATTCCCAGGAGGAATGGGAGGATTTGGCGGAATGAATATAAATAAACTTATGAAAGAAGCTAAAAAAATGCAAGCAGATATGGAGAAATCACAAGAGGAGCTTGCAATTAAAGAATTTTCAGCAACAGCTGGAGGAGGAGCAGTTACAGTAGTTGTTACAGGTGCAAAAGTTATAAAATCAATAGAACTAAAACAAGATATAGTGGATCCAGAGGATGTTGAGATGTTACAAGATTTAATATTAACTTGTACCAATGAAGCCTTAAGAAAAGTAGATGAAGCTCAAGCTATGCAAATGGGAAATTTTAATATACCAGGTTTAATGTAATAGGAGTATATTATGTCATATTATTCACCATCAATTGAAAAATTAATAGAGAGCTTTGAAAGATTACCAAGTATAGGTCATAAAACAGCGCAAAGACTAGCTTTTTATATGCTAGATTTGTCAGAAGAAGAAACAAAAGAATTTATAGATTCTATTGTAAATGCTAAGAAAAATTTGAAATTCTGTTCAAAATGCTTTAATCTTTCAGATACAGATCCTTGCAATATTTGTTCAAATCCCAAAAGAGATGAAAGCATAATATGTGTAGTAGAAGATGTAAGAGATGTTATTGCCATGGAAAGAACTCACGAATATAGTGGAGTATATCATGTATTACATGGTTCAATATCTCCCATGAATGGAATAGGACCTGACGATATAAAAATTAAAGAATTACTTACACGTATAATGGAAGGAGAAATAAAAGAGATAATTCTAGCCACAAATCCGAGAGTAGAAGGAGAAGCGACTTCAATGTATATATCTAAATTAGTAAAACCATTAGGAGTAAAAGTAACTAGAATAGCTAGAGGAATTCCTATTGGTGGAGATTTAGAATATACTGATGAAATTACTCTTACAAAAGCTTTAGAAGGAAGAAGTGAAATATAAAGTAAATAATAAAAACACACAAATTATTAATTTGTGTGTTTTATATTTTATATATCATCTAATAGGATTTTACAAATATTAGCTGTTGCATGAGGTTTTGCTAAGCTTTTGGTATTTTCTTTCATAGTTACGAATTTTTCTTTATTTCTATACAAATTTTTTAAAGCTCTTGCTATATTATCTTCTTTTTTTATCCATATACCTACATCATTTTGTATTATAAACTCTGCATTTTCTTCTTCTTGTCCTGGAATAGGATTTATAATTACTAATGGTAGATGTGAAGCTAAAGCTTCAGTTACTGTAAGTCCACCAGGTTTAGTTATAACCATAGAAGAAATATACATAAGCTCTGGTACTTTATCAGTGTATTCTAATATCTTTATTCTTTTATGAGAGTCTGTATTATCAACTAACTCTGTAAACTTTTTTTTCATTTTTTTATTTTTTCCAGCTATTGCGATTACTTGTATATCTGGAAATAGACGAATAATAGCTTTTAATACCATAAAGGTAGTATTACGTCCTAATCCAAATTCTCCACCAGCAAAAAATAAAACTGTTTCTTTATTTTCATCTAATTCAAATTGTTCATATATAGATTTTTTATCCATTTTTTGCAAAAATCTTTCAGAAACAGGAATTCCTGTAACAAAGATTTTCTCATCATTTATTCCTTCAGAAATCATATCTATTTTCATTTGTTCGTTAGAAACAAAAAAGTAATCTGAAAAACTAGATAAAATTAACCATTGTGGATGAATTTGATAATCTGTAAGAATGGTTGCAAGCTTGCAATCTATTTTTCCTTTTTTCTTTAGTATGGCACACATCTGTGTTGAAAAAGGATGTGTTGATATTATTAAATCTGGTTTAAATTCTTGAATTAAAAGATTTAATCTGTAGGACATAAGCTTATTAGTTGTAGCACTTATATGAGCAAGTGGGCCAGTTTTTGAATCTTTGTATACTCTTTTCCAAAGCCAAGGTGCTTTTTTTGCTAGTTCTTTATAGGCTTCAGTCGAAACTTTATTTAAATATTTATTAATATATTCTATACAATCTACTATTTGAACTTCTACATTAGAATAATTAGATTGTAAATGTTCTGATATGGATTTTGCAGCTGCAAGATGACCACCACCATAAGAGCCATAGAATATTAAAATTTTCTGCATAATTTTTTAACTCCTATTTTTATAATTCGCTTAAATTATAACACTAACAATAAAAAATTACAATAATTAGAATATTTTGAAAAAAATGGCAGAAAATAATAAAAATATCATAAGGAGGAAAAATATTTCTATGAAAGAAAATTTGAAAAATAGTTTTTGGTTATTATTAATAGTAATACTTAGCATACTTACAGTGGTATCAGGTTATTATGCTTTTAAATTAAAAGAACAATACGCTATAATGACGAATAATTCATATAATGAATCTTTTAATAGTTTAGTAAATTATATGAATAATATTGAAGGATATTTAGCAAAGTCTATGATTTCTAAAAGCTCTGTTCATGGTGCAGAAACTTTAACTGAAGTTTGGAGAGATTCGAATTTAGCTTTAGTTTATTTATCTAGAATACCCTTAAATTCAGAGGGGCTTTCACAAACTGCAAAATTTTTGAATCAAGTTAGTGATTATTCATACACCTTATCAAGAAAAAATATAAACAATGAAGAATTAACAGACGAAGATTTCGAAAATATTAAAACCTTGTATGGATATAGTAATAGTATAAAAGAGACTCTGAATCAACTATCAGAAGAACTTTACACAGGGCAAATATCTTGGGGAGACTTAAAAAGTGATAATTCACATAAATTTGCTCAGGCTGTGGATAATATATCAATATTTTCTAATATAGATAGTAATTTGAGTGAATATGAGGGGCTTATTTATGATGGTGCATATTCTGATCATGTAAACAAAGTAGAAAAAAAGGGGTTAACAGGAGAAGATATATCAGAAGAAGATGCGAAATCTAAAATAAGAGCTTTTTTTAAGGATAAAACTGTAGAAAAAATAGACGGAAATGGACTTTTAGAAAATGCTGATATTCCATCATATGAATTTGTTATAAAGTTCTTTAATGAAGATGAAAGAACTTGGATTTCAATTTCTAAAAAAGGTGGACACATAATACAGATGGAAAAAGTAAGAGATGTAAATGAAGAAAAAAAGAATTTTGAAGAAGTAAAGGAAATTGGTAAAAAATATTTAGAAGATAAAGGTTTCCCAAATATGAAAGAAACCTATTATATGAAAAAAGATAATATTGTAACAATTAATTACGCATATGAAGATGGTAATGTTTTGATTTATCCAGATTTAATAAAATTAAAAATAGCATTAGATAATGGTGAAATAATTGGAATAGAGGCAACTGGTTATTTAAATTCACATACTAATAGGACATATCCTGAAAACATAATAAGTATAGAAGAAGCAAAAGAAAAATTAAATCCAAAACTTAATATAGAGTCAGAAAGATTAAGTGTTATACCAACAAAATGGAAAACTGAAATTTATGCATATGAGTTTAAAGGAAAAGTAGAAGAAAAAGAATTTTTAGTATATATAAATGCAGAAACAGGAAAAGAAGAAGATGTATTAGTGATATTAGATACGCCTGATGGAGTTTTGACTATGTAGCAAAAATAAATTAATAAAAATGTTGAAATTGTAACAATATTGTTATAATATATAAAGGTAACAAAAACTAGTAATTTGAATAAATTATAGTTAAGAATAATTATCCACAAAATGTTTTTCAAATGTGGATAATACATAAAATTTAGGAGGAAAGTTTGCAAACAAAAATAAAAGACTGGAAGATTAATTATGAAGTGTTAGGTGAGGGAAATCCTGTTATATTATTACATGGATGGCTTGCAACTTTAGAAACTATGAGACCGCTTGCCAATAACTTAAGCCAAAATTTTAAAGTGTATTTAGTAGATGTTGTTGGATTTGGAAAAAGTGATATTCCAGAGCATCCTCTAAAAACAGATGATTTTGGAGATTTTTTAGAAGGATTTATTAAAAACTTACAAATAAAAAATCCAATTTTAATAGGACACTCAAATGGTGGAAGAACTATTATCAATGCAGTAGGAAGGGGAATTGTTTCTCCTAAGAAAATTGTTTTAATAGATAGTGCAGGAATAAAGCCAAAAAGAAGCCTGAGTTATTATTTTAAAGTTGCTTTTTTTAAAACAGGTAAAATAATTCTTAATATTTTACCTAATACAAAAAAAATTAAGAAATTCAAAGAAAAATTAAGAAATAAAGTAGGTTCAAGTGATTACAAAGCGTCTAGTCCTGTACTTAAAGAAACAATGAAAATTATTTTAAGTGAAGATTTGAGTCATCTTTTGCCTAAAATACAGGTGCCTACTTTACTAATTTGGGGAAGTCTAGATACAGCTACGCCTATAAGTGATGGAAGAAAAATGGAAAAACTTATACCAGATTGTGGGCTAGTTGAATATAAGGGAAGTAGCCACTTTTCTTATTTAGAAAATTTAGCAAATTGTAATGCAGTATTAAATGAATTTTTAAAAAATGATAAATAGAAGGAGAGCCTAAATGAATAGAGTTTTTATAAATGCGATTTTAATATTATTTATAGTTTTCTTCTATCTAAAAAATAGGCATGGATTACATATTTTACAATTAGAAAATTATTATAATGATAGATATATTGTTTGGATGAAAAAAAATCTATCCAAAATATTTAATATTAAAATGATAGGTCTATTTCTAATATCAAGTATAGTAGCTTATATTAATATAAATATAGGACTAATATTATCTTGTTTAACTTATATACTTTTGATTTTTAATCATAAAAGAAATAAAGAAAAAAAGCCATTTGTAGTTACTATTAGAATAAAAAGAATGTATATAACATATTTGATTTTAATAATATTATTGGCAATAAGTGCAAATGTTATAGATTATAAAATATCTTTAAGTATTATTAACATAGTAGCAATTTTTTCATATGTATGGGTATATATTGTTAATTTATTAAATAGACCACTTGAAAAATATATAAGAAGAGGATTTTGTAAAAAAGCAAATTCTAAATTAAAAGATATAAATGGATTAGAAGTTATAGGAATAACAGGAAGCTATGGAAAAACAAGTACAAAATACGTTGTAAATACTATTTTGTCACAAAAATATAATACAGTTATGACACCAGAAAGTTATAATACAACTATGGGAGTTGTAAGAACAGTAAATGAAAAAGTATCATCAACACATAAATTTTTTGTGTGTGAAATGGGCGCTAAGTATATAGGGGATATAAAAGAAATTTGTGATATTGTAGAGCCTAAATATGCAATTATAACAGCTATTGGACCACAACATTTAGACACTTTTAAAAATATCGAAAATATATCTAAAACGAAACTAGAGTTAGTAGATGCAATTCCTGAGGATAATGGAATAGCATTTGTTAATTGGGAAGATGAAAATATTAGAAAAGCTAAAATTAACAAAAAAATAATTAAATATGGATTAACTTCTGCCTCTGATTATTATGCAGATAATATTGTAATAACAGAAAAAGGTTCTTCTTTTGATGTGGTTATGCCAAAGAAAAGAAAAATTAATATTAAAACAAAATTATTAGGTGAGTTAAATATTTTAAATATTGTATGTGCAATTTCGGTAGCTGATACTTTAGGACTTTCAGAAGATGAAATAAAAATAGGTGTAAAATATATTAAACCTGTTAAACACAGATTAGAACTTAAGCAGAATCCTAACGGAAGTATAATAATAGATGATGCATATAATTCAAATGTAAAAGGTGCAAAAATGGCACTAGAAGTGCTTAAAACCTTTGAAAATAGAAAAAGAATACTTATAACACCAGGAATTGTTGAATTAGGAGAAAAATCAAATGAGATAAACAAAGAATTAGGTATTTTAGCAACTAAAAGTAGTGATTTTATAATACTAGTTGGAGCAAATCAAGCAGTTCCAATATATGAAGGAATAAAAGAAACAAATTATTCATTAGAAAATGTATTTATAGCTGAAAATTTACAAGAGGCTCTACTGAAAATGAATGAAATAATAGATAATAATAGTGTAGTATTATTGGAAAACGATTTGCCAGATAATTATTTATAGGTTTATAGGAACCTAAAAAACCTAAAATTTAAGTAAGGTTAGAGGGAAGAAATATGAAAATAAAATTAGGAGTGTTTTTTGGAGGTAACTCAGTTGAACATGAGATATCAGTAATAACTATGAGTCAGGCAATGGCTAGTATAAATGAAGAAAAATATGAAATAGTACCTATATATATTACTAAAAATGGAGTAATGTATACAGGTGATGATTTATTAGATATATATCAATATAGAGATATGGAAGTGCTTCTAAAAAGAAGTTATCAAGTAACAATTGTAAATGATGGAAAAAGTATAAAAGTAGTTAGATATCCATCACCTTTAATTGGAAAAAAGGTTTTAAATACTATTGATGTTGCATTTCCAATAGTACATGGAACAAATGTAGAAGATGGAACCATGGCTGGATTTTTTACAATGCTTGGAATTCCTTTTGTAGGACCAGATATAGTTTCTTCTGCTGTAGGTATGGATAAGATATTAATGAAAAAAATATTAAAAGAATCAGGAATACCCGTTGTAAAATATAAAGCTTTTTATTCTATGGAGTACATAAAAGAAGAAGAAAATGTAATAAAAGATATAGAAGAAAATATAGATTATCCTATGATTGTTAAACCTGGAAATTTAGGATCAAGCGTAGGAATAAAAAAGGCAAGAAACAAAGCAGAATTGCAAGAAGCTATTGAATTTGCTATGGAATTTTCAGATAGAATATTAGTAGAAAAAGCTGTTGAAAATTTGCAAGAAATAAACTGTTCTGTTATTGGTAATATTGTTGATAGTGAGACATCTGTATGTGAAGAGCCATTTTTCTCAGATGAAATATTATCATATGCTGATAAATATATGGCTGGTGGTAAAAGCTCAAAAAATGGTAAATTATCAAGCGGAGTAAAAGGAAATATAGGAGCAAAAAGTGCTGGAAAGGGAATGGCAGTATCTAATAAGAAATTACCAGCAGATATTAGTGAAGAAAAAAGAAAAGAAATAGAAAAACTAACAAAAGAAACTTTTAAAGCATTAGGATGTAGTGGAGTTTCAAGAGTTGATTTCTTAATAGATAAAGATGAGAATAAAGTATATGTAAATGAGATTAATACTATTCCAGGTGCATTATCTTATTATTTATGGGAAGCTAGTGGTAAAACCTTTGAAAAAGAATTAGATGAACTAGTAGATATAGCTTTAAAAAGACATCGTGAGAAAGAAAAACTAACATTTTCATATGATCAAAATATATTAGCAATGCAAGGAACAAAAACAGGAACAAAGGGAGCAAAATAGATGTTAGACTTTGAAGAAATATACGAAAAAGTAAAAAATACATTATCTGAGAAAAGATTTTATCATTCTAAATGTGTTATGGAGGCATGTATAGAACTTGCTAAAATTTATGGAGAAGATGTAGAAAATGCAAAAATTGCAGGAATTGTACATGATATAGCTAAAGAAATACCGAAAGAAGATAGGATAAAACTAGCAGAAGGAAAGTATGGTATAAAATTAGATGAAGTAGAAAAAGAAAGCAAAGGTCTTATACATGCAAAGTTGGGAGCAGCAATTTGTGAAAAAGATTTAGGACTAAGTAAAGATATTTGTGAAGCTGTAAAATATCATACAACAGCAAAAGAAAATATGACTTTACTTCAAAAGATACTTTATGTAGCTGATACAATAAGTCTAGATAGAAATTATAGTAATACAGAAAAAGCACGAGAATTGGCAAAAGAAAATTTAGATGAAACCGTGGAATTTATTATTGCATTTACAATAGAAGAAAGAATAAAAACAAAAAAGACGGTACACCTTGATTCTGTAAGAGCCCTGAATTATTTGATTATAAAAAAATAATTAATAAAAAAACCTAAAATTTTCTTAAAAATTATACAGATAGAAAATTTTAGGTTTACTTTTTTAGTAAATGAAATGAAAATATATTACATAAATATTACAGGATATTTTTTATTATTTTTTAGCAAAAAAACTTCACAAAGAGATGGTCAAGTGATATAATGAAAAAGAATTTTTACAAAATAAAGTTCGGAGGATGTTTAAATGATTTTTAAGGATTACTACAAAATTTTAGGGCTGGATAGCAACAGAGTTAGTATGTCTCAAATTAAACTTGCTTATAGGGAACAAGCAAAAAAATATCATCCAGATGTAAATATAAAAGAGAAAAAAAACGAAGAGCGTTTTAAAGATATAAATGAAGCATATAGAGTACTTTCAAACAATTCTACAAAAAGAAAATATGATAGGATGTGGAATCATAATGTAGGAAAAAGCTATAAAAAGGTTTCTTACGAAGAAAGTAGAAGAAGTAATGACTCATTATTTAGTGATTTTTTCAATATGTTTTTTGGAAATATAGAAGGACTAGCTAAAGAAAGTTCAGAGAAAAGTAAATCAAGAAAAGGTGAAAATGTTGAAACAGAGATAAACCTTTCAATAGAAGATGCCTTTAGAGGTAAAGAGCAAACAATAGGTGTTAGAACTGTTGATGGTGGACTTAAAAAATTTAAAGTACAAGTTCCTCCAGGAATACAAAACAATGAAAAAATCAGATTAGTAGGACAGGGGAAACCAGGAATCGCTGGTGGAAAAAATGGAGATTTATTTATTAGAGTAAAAATAGATAATGATAAGCAATTCAAATTAGAAGGGTATAACTTAAGAAAGGATTTATATTTAACTCCTTGGGAAGCGGCATTAAGTACAAAAGTGACCGTTAGTGGAATAAATGAAGATGTATTTGTGTACATACCATCTGGAATCCAAAGTGGTGAGACTATAACCATAGAAAATAAAGGATATAAAGATGGAAAAGGTGGTAGAGGAAATCTTATATTAGATACAAAGATTATGATACCAAAACATATAAATGAAGAGGAAAAAAAGCTTTTTGCAAAGTTAAATGATATATCAACATTTAATCCAAGAAACAGTTAACATAAATTCAAAAAAACGTTGACATATAGCTATATATTAGATATAATACTATAGTGTATATACAAATGAGAAATGCGTTCAAATTAGATAAAGGGGTGTAAAATTAATGGATGAAGAAAATCTATCTGGTAAATACTTTAGTGTTACAGATCCAAAAGATGTAAACACTGTTATTTACCAAGTTAACAGAACTGAAAAAGAATTCTCTAAAAATTCTCCAAAGTATACTGTTGAACGACTAGAATTTTCAGAGGAATATATAGGTGCAAATAAAAAGAAGACTTTTTATATTGATAATCCTGCGCCAGATGGTAATCCTTTGGTAATACTTTCTTTTGCAAAAGAAAAAGTAGTCGTAAATATGGGATTTTTAGATTATGATGTTATAAAAATATCAAAAAAACCAATGCCTATGAAGTTTAAGACTTTATATAACGAAGAAGAAACGGAGTATAAAGAATTTGCTTATACACCAAACATGAAAAGACCAATTTCAATAATTGATCCAGAGACAACAGAAGAAGTAAAGCCAACACTTTACTTTGATGAAGAAGCTAATGAGGTAAAGGGAAAATGCAAATTAAAACCATACAAAAGATATTTTGCATTTGAAATTAGAGAAGAAAAGAAGAAAAAGGACTAAATAGAAAGGAGTTCGTTTTATGAGCGAGAATACTGCTAAGTCTCCAAGTGGAGGAAGTAGAAAAGAAATTGCCAAGAAAGAAGTAAGCCAAGAAGAGATCAATCGTCATATAGCAGCTTTTACAGGAAATCCTGAAACAACAATTGTAATATGTACTATAGATACTGCTTTCTTAAAAGAAACAAAACCAGTTAAGGGTGGTTATGTGGACTTCGGACAAGAAGGAAAAGGTTCTTTGCAAGAATTAGAAGAAAATAAAGGATTAATAATTTCTACACATCCTAGTAGAGAAAAAGGCAAAGACAAAGATAAAGATAAATCAAGAAAAGGAAAAGACAGCGTAAAGGATAAGAAAGAAAAAGAAAGCAAAGAAGATATGGATAGAGAAGATTAAACACATAAAATAAAATTTTACGCAAGAAAAGGTGAAATTTAATGAATTTTTTTGAAAGATTAAGAAGAGCAATTCATAAAATTAAAGGGAAACTAATCGTAAGTGCAATATTGTTAGCTGTTATAATATTCTTTGGTGTTGCACCATTTAGTGTAGCAGTAAAAGATGGTATAATGGCTGATGATTCATATTTTAACTGGCAAATCTTTTTTGAGCATCTAGGAACATATATTGTATCGCCAGGTACTGCATTTGGATTATGTTTTAAAACTGAACCAATAAATTACTTAGAAATGTTTTTTACAGTTACAAAATGGTTTATGTTATTTTATGGATTGTTTGTTTTTGTAGGAATATGTAAAGCATTTCCAAAGCATGAATATCAAGATATAGAAAATGGTTCAAGTGATTGGAGTGAAAATGGAGAACAATACAAAGTTTTACATAGAAGTAAAGGTATTGTTTTAGCAGAAAAGAACTACTTACCAGTTGATAAACGTGGTAACGTAAACGTTTTAGTTGTACGGAGGTTCTGGTGCTGGTAAATCTGCATCATATGTTATTCCAAATGCACTTCAACTTTTAGGATCTTATGTATTTACAGATCCTAAAGGTGAACTTTATGATAAGACAGCTGGATATTTTAAATCAAAAGGATATGAAATAAAAGTACTTAATTTAGTAAGGCCACAGAATAGTGATGGGTATAACCCACTTCATCACATAAATAATGAAATAGATGTAGATATAATAGCAAACACAATAGTTAAAGGTCAAGGAGAGGGCAAATCATCAGATCCATTCTGGGATGATATGTCAGAAATGTTACTTAAAGCCTTAATATATTATTTAAAATCTGTTAGACCTAAAGAAGAACAAAGTTTAGCAAGTTGTTCAGAACTTGTTAGAACAGCAAATAGTAGTGGTGGAGATAACTTACTTACTAATTTGATGAACCAATTACCAATGGATCATCCAGCAAGAATGTATTATAAAAATATAGAAATGTTGCCAGAAAAAACTTTTGGATCAGTTCTTGGAACATTACAATCAAAATTAGGTAAATTTGATTCAAAAGAAATAGCTGAAGTTACATCAACAGATACAATAGATTTTCCAGAAATAGGAAAAAAGAAAACAGCTGTATATGTTATATCTTCGGATACGCATACAGCATATGACTTCTTACTTACAATATTTTTCTCACAGATGATTCAACAATTATATGATTTTGCAGATGTTAGTGGAGGAGCTCTTCCAGTACCTACATATTTTATACTAGATGAGTTTGCTAACATTGGACAAATACCAGATTTTGATAAAAAGATATCAACATCAAGAAGTAGAAAAATATCATTTAGTGTTATATTACAAAATTTAGACCAATTAGAAGCAGTTTATAAAGAGTCTTATGAAACAATTATAGGTAACTGTGATACACACCTTTTCTTAGGTTCTAACTCTCAAAAAACAGTTGAATATTTCTCTAAAGCATTAGGAGAAAAAACTATAACAAGAGATAATGTTTCAGTAAATAAAGATAGAGAAGATTGGAAACAAGGTAAGAGTGAATCAGACCAAGTAATGGGTAGAGCTCTAATGACAGCAGATGAATTAAGAAGAATGGATAATGATCTTTGTATAATTTATGAAAAAGGTATAAAACCTATTAAAGCTAATAAGTATTATTATTTTAAATATCCAGAAGGAAGATTAGTAAATAAATTTAAAACAGATCATAATGATGTTAATATAGAAAGAGGTATTTGGAGAAAATACAACCCATATAATCCATATGAAGAAGGAAAAGAAGATTCTACTGGAACAGCTCAAAGTTTAGAAGCTTTAGATGATTTGTTTAAAGATGAAGAAACTGAAAAGAAACCAGAAGAAAAGAAAGTGGATGTAGAGAAAAAAGAAGAAATAGATGCTGAAGAACAAAAAAGACAAGAAGAACTTGTAGATATTCAAAAAGAGCTAGAAGCCAAATTTGATGAATTATTTGGTTCAATAGAAGATTAATATAAATGAAACCTTTAAGTTTTATACTTAAAGGTTTTTTACTTTAATAATATAATTTTATAAGAATAAAACTTACGAACAAATATTCTATGCAATATTGACGTAAATATGTAAATATGATAGAATGACTATGCGTTAAAAGAAAGGAGAGGGTAGTATGAAATTTGTACATGTGGCAGATATGCATTTTGATTCACCATTTACAGTCCTAAGTGCAAAATCTAACTTAGGCAATGTAAGAAGATTAGAGCAAAGAAAAACTTTTAAAAAAATGATAGACTATATTAAAGAAAACAATATAGATTATTTATTTATATCAGGTGATTTATATGAGCATGAATATGTAAGAAAAACAACGATAGATTATATAAATGCATTGTTTAAAGGAATTTCAAATACAAAAATATTTATATCACCAGGAAACCATGATCCATATATTAAAAATAGTATATATGAAACATATAAATTTAATGATAATGTACATATTTTTAAAGGCAATATAGAATTAGTAGAAACTACTTTTGCTAATATATATGGTATGGGTTTTACAGAATTTTATATGAATAGTTCTCCTTTAGATTATATTAATGTTAAAGAAAGTAATAAACCTAATATTTTAATAATGCACGGAGACTTAAATGGTGGAAGGGATAAAGAAGGCTTAGCATATAATCCTATATCAGAAAAAGATCTCAAATTATTAGGCTTTGAATATATAGCTTTGGGACATATACATAAACCTAAAGTATCAGGAAATATAATTTATCCAGGTTCTATGATTTCTTTTGGTTTTGATGAACTTGGAGAGCATGGAATGGTAGTTGGTGAAATTATTGATGGAGAAGTTAAAACAAAATTTGTTAAGTTAGATGAAAGAGAATTTACAGAGCTTAAATTGAATGTAGAAATGTTTAATTCAAAAGAAGCTCTAATAGAGCACTTAACAGAGCTAAACTTGAGTGAAAATAAAATGTACAAAATCATACTTACAGGAAAGAGAAACTTCGAAATAAATGTAAGAGATATATTAGACACAGTAATTAATGATAGAATACTTAAAATAAAGGATAACACAAAAATAAATTATGACTTAGATACTATTTCAAGAGAAGACACCTTAAAAGGAATATTTGTAAGAGAAGCTTTAAAACTTTTGGAAACTAAAGAATATACAAGGGAAGAGATTGAAAAGGCAATAGAAATAGGATTAGAAGCAATGTAAAATGAGGTGATTTTATGAAAATAGATTATTTTAAAGTAAATGGCTTTGGTAGAGTTGAGAATAAAGAAATACGTTTAAGCGACGGAATTAATGTAATTTATGGAGAAAATGAAACAGGGAAATCAAGTATTTTAAAATTTATATCAAGTATGCTATATGGTGCGTCAAAAAATAAAAATGGTAAGGAAATATCAGATTTTGATAAATTTAAGCCCTGGAAAGCAGAAGAGTTCTCAGGAAAAATGAAATATACATTAGATAACAACAATTCTTATGAAATATATAGAGAATTTAAGAAGAAAAACGCAATAATATATAATGACAAAATGGAGGATATTTCTAAAGAATTTACTATAGATAAAAATAAAGGTATAAATTTCTTTTATGAACAAACAGGAATAGATGAAGAAACCTTTTATAATACAGCAATAGCAGAACAAGATGGAATAAAATTAAGTAAGTCGAGTCAAAATAGTATAATACAGAAAATAAGTAATTTAATATCATCTGGAGATGACAACATATCTTTTAAAAAGTCAATGGATAAGATAAATAAAAGACAAAATGAAGAAGTAGGAACTGATAGAACAGCACAAAGACCAATTAATGTCTTAGAAGGGAAAATTAGAAATCTCTTAGAAAAGAAAAGATCACTTTCTATGTATAAGGAAAGTATTTATGATAATAGTAATCAAAGAGAAAAAATTAAAGAAGAAATAAAAATAGAAGAAGATAAAAGAAGTTTATTAAAAGATATTAAGTTAGAATTAGATGATAGCAAATTTAAAAATGCTGAAATTGATTTTCGGCAAAAATATGGAAAAAAGTTATTATAGAAAAATTGAGGAATTAAATAGAGAGATAAACAAACTAGAAGGAAATAAGGAAAACGTATCAGTAGATTTAAAAAAATATTATGTACTATTAGTAGTATTTATCTTGTTTTGTATATTAATGTTTATAATAAATGATAATAACTTTGTTAATTCGCTTACAATAATACCTATTTTTATACTTATTGGAATGATGCTAAAAGAAAAAAATGATATAAAACATTCAATAAATGCAAAAAATATAGAGAAAAAGCAAATATTATTAAAAGAAATAGAAATGGTTAAGCAAGATATAGAAAGTCATAATAATGAAATTATAATAAAAGAACAAAAATTAGATAAAGACTTAGAAAAAGATAAAGAAAAAATAATAAATAAATATAAAAATATTGTAGATTTAGACTATATAGAAAAGAATATAAATAAAGATTTAGATAGTATATTAGATGAAATAGAACTTAAAGAAAATAGAATTCAAACTTTAAAATTTAAACTTCATGCAATGGAACAAGACAATAAAAATATAATAAGTAAAATAGAAGATTTAGCAAATATTGAAGAAGAACTCACAGATGCAGAAGAAGAAAAAGAAGAGTTAAATTCTCTTAATACATCATTTAATATAGCAAAAGAATGTTTAAATTTAGCATATGAAGAAGTAAAAGCTAATATAAGTCCTAAATTTATAGAAAATTTATGTACTATAATTTCAAAAATATCTGATAATAGATATACGAATGTAAGAGTATCAGATACATGTGGACTTAAGGTAGAAGTTCAAAATGGAAAATATGAACCAGCATCGAGATTAAGTGTTGGAACAATAGATCAAATGTATTTATCATTAAGATTAAGTGCTCTTTCAGAAATAACAGATGAAAAAATGCCAATCATATTAGATGAAGCCTTTGCATATTTTGATAATGAAAGACTAAAAAATATGCTTATGTATATATATAAAAATTATTCTGATAATCAGATAATTATATTTACTTGTTCAAATAGAGAAAAGGAAATATTAGATAGACTAAAAATTGAGCATAACCTAATAAAACTTGAAAATTAAGGAAAAATGTTTTATAATATATATGCTAAATTTTAAAAGAGAAAAAGAGGTTTTTATGTTTCAAAAATTAGAAGATGTAGAGAAAAGATATGAAGAGCTTAATAAGTTAATTAGTGATCCAGATATGATTTCTAATCAAAATGAATGGAAAAAGCTAATGAAAGAACATAGTGATATAGAAGATATTGTTATGAAGTACAGAGAATATAAAAAAGTAAGTCAAAGCTTAGAAGAAGCAAAAGAAATGCTAAATGATCCAGAACTTAAAGAACTTGCAGAAGCAGATATGCTAGAAGCAAAAGAAATGCTTCCTAAGATAGAAGAAGAACTTAAAATATTATTAATTCCAAAAGATCCAAATGACGATAATAATGTTATTTGTGAAATAAGAGCTGGAGCTGGTGGAGATGAGGCTGCTTTATTTGCTGGAACATTATTTAGAATGTATTCAATGTATTCAGAAAGAAAACATTTTAAAATAGAAGTTGTAAATGAAAACGAAACTGGTCTTGGTGGATATAAAGAAATATCTTTTATGATTACTGGAAAAGGTGCATATAGTAGATTTAAATTTGAAAGTGGTGTTCATAGAGTTCAAAGAGTTCCAGATACAGAAAGTAGTGGAAGAATTCATACATCT
>JAAVXQ010000062.1 GCA_022790685.1 Clostridia bacterium | reverse complement strand
CCATTTCATATCTGATGCTTTGTCTGGTTCCATAATTTTAGGTTCTCCATTTTTTATCTTACACAAATAACTTGTTGCTACCCAATGAGCTTCCTCTTCTTTTATAATATGATTACAAACTCCCATAATTTTTAGCACTTCAATATCTAAATCTGTTTCTTCTTTTGTTTCTCTAATAACTGCATTTTCTAATGTTTCAAACAATTCTAATCTTCCTCCAGGTATACACCAATGATCTTTTTCTGCTGGAACTGCTCTTTTTTGTAATAATACTTCATTATTATCATTTAAGATAAATGCACCTACACCAACTCCTATATAATCTTTTCCTATTTTCATTATATTTATTTCCCTTCATACTAACTATATTTTCTAATTTCATTTCTATTTTCAAATTATTTTACAAGAATTCATCCATATTCTAATATTTTTAAAATTTAGACTTTTTTATAATAAAATTTAAGATTTATTTCATGTGCACCATAATATTTTAATATTTTTTGCATTCTTTTGTTTTCATCACCTGTAGCACAAGAAACTATTTTTATATCTTTATTTTCTTCTCTTAATTTTTCTATTAGTTTAAAAAATACGCCATATTTTCTATATTCTTCTTCTACAAACATTTGAGAAATCCAAAGTACTTCTCCATCATTTGCCCAATAAAAATATGAATATAGAAGCATTCCCACTGCTTTACCCTCTACTTCTGCTACCAAACATTTAAATTTGGGCTTATCACAAAAATAATCTCTATCCAAGTTTGCTTCTAATCCATTAGTTTGCTGTGTATCATTTACATTATTTATTACTTTATTAGCATGTATTATAAATTCTTTATGTTTTTTATCTGCATAATCCACTTTAATATTACTCATAAAGGCTCTCCTATATCAATCTTATTTTAATAACACTTTTTATTAATTTCTTATATATTCTGTATCATTAAAAAGTTCTAATGGATAAATCTTATTATTTTCAAAATCTTCTAGATGTCTTTTATTTACATCCCATGCTCTTAACTCATCTTTGGACATATTTTTTATCTCTTCAATATCAATCCATTTTACATCTAATATTTCTTCTGGATCAAATTTTATATTTTCTTCTATAAGGTCTGCTGTAAATTTTACCATTAACCTTACTCCCTCTTTCCCATCTACCATAGATATTGGTAATACACCTGTAAGTTTAACTTTGCATCCAGTTTCTTCAAAAGTTTCTCTAATTGCTGCAGCTGTTATTTTTTCTGGTTCATCAACATGTCCGGCTGGAAAGTTCCACTGTCCATAACATTTCTTTTTTGCTTCTTTTACCATAAGTACCTTATTATCTCTAACTACTAGTGTTCCTGCTATAACAACCATTTATTTTTCCTCCTTAAATTATATTTCTAATATCTCAAGTTCATCTGGTACATAAACATTACCTTTAAAATATTCTTTACCTTCTTTTACATAAAGCTCTTTTCTTTTTTCTCCATGTGAATCTTCTGTATGATATAATATTAAATTTTTAACACCCAAATCATTCATAAGTCTACTAGCTGTTTTTACTGTCGAATGATTTTTTTCATAAGCATGAAAAATTTTCTCTTCTGAATCTAAACAAAAGGCTTCATGCATAACATAATCAGCATGTTCTACTCTTGCTTGCAAACTAGGTTTTAAGGTTTCATCACCTAAAAATATTAGCCTTTTCCCATTCAATATAGTTTCAAATCCAAATTGCTTTGTTCCTCTTGCATTAATATCAAAAAAAGTATAATTTATTCCATTGATTTCAATTTGTTCATTATCTTTTAAAATATGAAAATCTACAATACTTAAAACTCCTTTTATAAGTTTTTCTGGCAGAATATAATTAGATACTCCGAATTATTGCAGTATGCACCACATCATTGCAATAAATATTTATTTTTTCTGACATTTCTCCATTTACTGCTAATCTTCCTATTCTCTTAAAATACCATATTAATCCTAATATATGATCTGTATGACTATGAGAAATAAAAATATGTTTAAGCGCTTTTATATCTATATTAATATTTTTTAGCCTTCTTACAATTTCAATGCTTCCTCCTGTATCTACTAAAAAATCTCCTATATCATTTCTTATATCAAAACAAGTATTATATAAATCCAAGGTTCCTCCATGTCCTGCTCCTAGCATTATTATCTGCTCCATAAATATTTTCTCCTATTATTTTATTTTTCTATATTATAGTGTATTTGTACAATATCTTCTTTTTCTTTAATAACTTTATCTAGTTTCAATTTATTTTCAAAATAACTTCCTGTAAATAATGGTATTCCCTTATTTAAAACAAATGGATTATAATTTAAAATTATGCTGTCTACTATTCCTTTTTCCATAAATTCATTATTTACTTTAGCACCACCAGAAATAAATAATTTTTCAAACTTTCTATCTTCACAAACTTCTAAACAATGAGCTATAGAATTGCAATATATAACATTTGGAAATTCTTTTCTTTGAGTATTTTTACTACTAAGAATTATTATATTTATATCTTTTAAGTCTTTCAGATATTCTTCTCCCCAAGATAATATATTATCCCAAGTCTTTCTGCCCCATATAAGCACATCATATTCTTTTAATAATTCTATCATTATTTCCCAGCCTCTATATGATAAAAAGTCTTCTCCTCCATCTTCAGTAGCAATCAAACCATTAATAGAACAAGCCATTTCAATAGTTATTTTTTTCATATTAAACCCCTTTTAACTTTATATTTTAAATATCATATGCTTGTAATTTCTTTATATATTGCTTTATTGTATCATCATTTATATCTTCTGAATTTATAGTACAATATTGCATAATTTGTTTTTCTATACTTAAGGAACATTCAATTACTCTATTAGCCTTTTTCTCATCAGACCATACAGATAATGCTTTATCTTTATATCTTTTTTTAGCATCTTCTAATCTTTCTTTAATACTTACCACACCCTCAGGAGCAACTCTTTGATCACAATATGCACAAATTTTTCTTTCAAAAGAGTTAGAATTTAAAGTTTCTTCATTTTTTCTTGACCTTTTACCATCTAAAATAATTAATTCTTTATCTGTTAATCCTTCTTTTTTTCCAATTTCCATATTTAATTCATGATCATTTGTACCATAAATATCAAAATATTCTTTTCTTATTTTTTTAAATTCTATGTCCTCTGAAAAATCTTCAGGTATTTTTAACATATTTCCCATATCGTGCAAAAGGCTTACTCTAATAATAGCTTCTTTGTCTATCTCTTCACCCATCCAATTGTCTATTATCAAATTGGCACAAGCTGCTACTCTTAACATATGCATCTGCAAATTTTCTGGTAAATGATATTTTTTATATATTTCTATACTATTCATTCTATATTTTTCCTTCATTTTCTATTATTTCTAACACCTCTGGTATAGTTTCTAATCCGCTTTTCTTTCCCATATGTCCAATTCCTTTTATAAGCATTGGAGTTGAACTAATATTTTTTACAAAACTTTCTAATATGTCAAAAGGAACTATATGATCATTATCACTATATATCGAATAACTTTTTCTTACTAATTTTTTAAACTTATTTATTTCTTCTTTATTTACTAGAAATTCTTTCACAGCTCTATTTAAATCATCTCGTCCCTCATGTTCAAATTTTTCACAAAATCCAGCTAATGATATATATAAATCTATACTTATATCATTTTCATTTAGATATTTAATTAAAAATTCATTTCCTATAGAATGGCAAATAGCAATAGTATCTTTATTAAAATATTCTTTATAATTATTCATTATTTGTTTCCAGTCAGAATATATAACACCTTCTCTTGATGCAAATTCTGGAACAATAACATTATATTCCTTTTTATTTAATTCTTCTTTTAACCAATTAAAAATCTTTGGTATACCATTATATCCATGTATAAGTATTATATTTTTCATAAAATTCTCCTATACTATTAATATTTTATAGTCTCTTTTATTAAATCTCTTAAATATGATCTCTTAGGATTTTTTAATTTATCAAATTCTTCCAAAGCATTTTCCTTTTCAAAAAACTTAAGTGACTTAAACTCTATTTCTAAATTGTTCTTAATCAGATATTCTACATACTCTTTAAAATGTTCATTTAATTCATCTTTTGTCATAGGGATTTTTCCAACTGCTAAAAATCCATAAGCATTTCTTGTTTTAGTAGGATATTCCATAAACTCTACTTTGTAACTTATGTCTTCTAAGTTTAAGTTTAGTTCTTCTTTTAATTCTCTTTTAATATTTGAAATTATATCTACTTTTCCATCTTTAATATCTAATTCATCTATTCCACCACCAGATATTTGAAGGCAATATGGTACAGACATATTTTCATTCATTTCACCTACTACAATATAGTTATCTTTTGTAATTATCAATATTCCTCCCCATGGAGAATAACATTTATATTTTTCTTCTTTGATTCCAATTCTTTCATCATATAAATAATGAGCATATGTAGATTTTATAACAGTCATTTTAATACATTCTTCAGTTTCACTTACAGTTTCTACAGCAAATTCTTTACCATTATATAAACTAGGATTTTCTTTTACAGCATTATTCCAAAATTTCTCTATATTAAGTTTAATATCCTCTGGAAGATTAATTTCTTTATCTTCAAATTTAAGTATTATAGGCTTGTTTATTTTCACAATTTTACTCATTTTATACCTCTTAATAACAAATTCCTCGCATATATTTTTATTATTCTATTTTAAATAATCATATTTTTTGCATACAATTTTATAAAGTTCTCTCGAACCACTACTTAATTCATTTTCATCTACCTCACCAATTTTATATCTTTCATATCCCAAACATTTATCTGGTTCTGCTATTTTTAGTTCACCACTTTTTAAACTTCCTTTATATAAAATATATATCCATGCTTGCTGTTTATTATATCTATTATCAAATGTAACTGCATAAGTTGAAGTTACATATTCTTCCAATTCTATTTTTGCCGCTGTTCCAATTTCTTCTTCTATTTCTCTATTTAATGCATTTCTAAAATCAATATCATTTTCTTTAACTCTTCCACCAATAGTTTCTAGTTTTAATCTTTCATCTCTACATCCCATCCCTCTTCTTTGAAAAATTATTCTGTTTTCTTCATCAAAGGCATATACTATAACTGCTACTTGGTAATCTTTTGATATTTCTTTATTATCTTTTAATAGTACCTTTAATTCTTCCATATTTTTTACTTCTTCTTTAATACCTAACTCCACTATATTTATGCTCCTTTTACTTTTCTATTTTATAAATCCAACCAGGTTTCCACGCTTTTGTCTTTCTCCAATCCTCATTAATAGCTTGGTTCCATGTTATCTTTTTTGTAATAACCTCTAAAGCTAATTGTGGGGCTTTATGTGATACTAAGGCTATATTTTTATTATCATAGTTTTCAATTAAATAATTACAAAAATCTCTTACTCTTTTTTCAACCTCTTTTAGAGATTCCCCCTTTGGAAAGTTAGTATCAATATGTTCTTCATATTTAACTAAAGAGCTATCTTTCCCGTTTAAATCTCCATAATTACATTCTCTAATTCTTTTATCTTGTAATATTGTTTTTAAATCTTTAAAAGTATATTCCGCTGAATCTACTGCTCTTTTTAAATCTGAACAAATAACTAAATCTATATCCTTTAAATCTATTTTTTCTTTTAATTCTATGCTTTGATCTATTCCCTTTTGGCTTAAAGTTCCTGGTAGCCAACCTGTAGACTTATGCTCTAAATTATCAGTAGTAGTTCCATGTACAAAATAAATTATTTTAACTGACATTTTTTCTCTCCTTTATTTTTGATTATAATATAAATATTATCTATATAAAAAGAACTTCCATTATTTTTTTATATCTATCTTCTAATTCAATTCTTGTTCTATCACTTAATTTACTATAATCTCTTTCTAACTTTTTCTTTACATATTCTTTTCCCTCTTGTACAGATAAGTCTAAATCGTGATATACTAAATGAAATAAAGAAGAAATACAATCAAAATGTGCAATAACATCTGCATCTGCTACACACTCTTCTTCTATAGTGTTCCTAGGTAAATTTTTGCTACCTCTATGTCTTAATACACATTCTTTTACTCTTTGCTTTCTTTCTTCATCATAATTAAACTTTGTAAGTAATTCATCTGCAATTTTTGCTCCATAAATATTATGTTCTTCACTAGGTCCAAGCTCTGATGGCATTGATATATCATGTAATAAAGCTCCAAGTTCAACAATTTCTACATCTGCACCATATTTATTTGCTAGTTCTACCCCATTACTTACAACAAACTTTATATGTTCATTCCAAAAATCATAATTATATTTTTTATTATACTCTTCACATCTTTTTATTAGTTCTTCTTTTACTTTTTCTACTATATTACTCATAAATTTTAACCTTTCATATAAAACATTTCACATTGCACTTCATATGTAAATTTAGATTAAAGATTAGTTAATAGTTCAAATTATAAATAGCTTACTATTTCTTCAAAAGTATCATATCCACTTTCACTATTAATATGTCCAGCATTGTTTAGAAAAACTTGTTTTGCACCTAATTTGTCAGCAAAATCTTTTTCTGCCTCAAATTTTACATATGGATCATTGTTTGAATAAAAGCAAATTATTTCATTTGTATATTTTTTTACTTCCTCTAAACCATCAAAATACATACTTCCATTTACAGCATCATATTCTGTATCTATTCCAAAATAGTTATTAAAGCCACATACAAAAATTAATTTTTTAACCTTTATCTTATTTTCAGTTAAAAATTTTGATATAAACACTGGTGCAATACTATGACCTATTATTGTTGTATTTTCATTTATTAAACCAAAATCTAAATACATTTTAAATAATTTGCTCCAGTTATCATAATTTTGATATCCTACTCCAATAGGAAAATCTGGTACATATACTTGCTTTCCCTCATCTTCTATAAAATTATGTAGCCATCCTATCCAATTTGAGTATGGGTTACTAAAAGATCCATGTATTATAAAATAATTTTCTTTCATTTTAATTTCCTCCTTTAATTTAATAATCCCCCACCATTTACATTAAGGTTTTCTCCATTTATATAGCTAGCTTTATCCGAAAGCAAAAACAGCACTGCATTTGCTATATCTATTGTTTCTCCTAATCTTTTAAGTGGATTACTTTGCTTTTGTTCCTCTATTTCCTCTTCTGTCCATCCCTCTAGTGCAAGTGGTGTTATTGTTAAACTAGGACTTACTGCATTTACTCTAATATTATATTTTGATAGTTCTAAGGCTACTGCCATAGTAAAATTAATAATTCCAGCTTCTGAAGCACAATAAGCACTAGCCTCAGCACATGGTTTTACACCTAGTCTTGAGGCGATATTTACAATACTTGCATTTCTGCTATTTTTTAATAGTGGAATTGCATATTTAGTGCATATTACTTTTCCCACTAAATTAACCTCTAGTACTTTTCTAAAATCTTTAAGGTCTAAGGTTTCTATATCTCCATCGATATTAGTTCCTGCATTATTAATTAAAAAGTCCAACCTCTCTATTTTACTAAACATTTTTATTATTTCTTCTTCCTTTGAAATATCTGCTTTAATAAACCACACTTTTTCTTTGTATTCTTCAAATTCTTTTTTTGTCTTCTCATAGTTTTCTTCATTATGAGCATAATTAATTATAACTTTTGCACCCTCTGTAAGTAATTGCTTAGCTATTTCTTTTCCTATTCCTGAAGTTCCACCTGTTACTAATGCGACTTTACCTTCAAAATTATAATTCATTTATAGTTACTCCTTACTATTTAAATATTCTTTTATATTATTTGTAAGTTCCACATCCATTCTCTCTATAGCTTCTTTTGTCACTCCTGCTATATGTGGAGTTACTATTATATTATTTCTTTTAATATTAAACAATTCTTTATAATTTTCTGCATCGATATCTAGTCCAACTTTAAACCTTTCATTTTCATCTGCATATTTTATTAGTTCTTCCATATCTACAATTTCTGCTCTTGAGGTATTTATAAAGGTTGCTGATTTTTTCATTAGTCTAATTTTATCTTTTGATATTAAATTTCTATTTTCTTGATTTAATGGAATATTAACAGTTATTATATCTGAACTTCTAAGCAGTTCTTCTAGGCTTAAGAATTCCACTCCTTGTTTTAATAAATCCTGATGTTTCTTTGGATTTAAAGTATTGCATAAAATTTTCATATTAAATACTTTTGCTATTTTTATTACTGCTCTTGAAATTTTTCCAGCACCTATTATTCCTATGGTACTATTACTTATATCATTACTTCTACTAGACAAGTTTGTTTTATTTCCACCATTTATTGCAATATTATTTGCCTCTATAATTTTCTTATTTAATCCTAATATTAAAGCAAAAATATGCTCTGCCACTGATATTACATTTGATGTATTACAATTTATTACAGTAATTAACTCTGATTCAAAAAAACTTTTATCTATATGATCTGAGCCAATAGACAAAGTTGCTATTATTTTTTTAGTTGTTATTTTACATAACATATCTTCAGTTAATTTTTCTTTAACACCAATAATTAATATATCATAATCCTTTAATAACTCCTGTAACTTTTCTTTATTAGGTCTTTCTATACCAGAGGACAACTTTAATTGTATTCCTGCATCTTTTAGTATTTCACATGCTTTTGTATCTAAATCTTCAAATACACTATATGCTTTTAACATAAATACCTCTCCTATGTTTTTCTTTAATATTAATGAAAATTCAAAATCTAATTAATAATTATACTCTCAAAAAATCTTTCTTGAAACTCTGTCAAAGCTCTAATCTCATCATTAGTATATTTTTTGTCTTTTGGTACTAAAACTAATTTATCGTCATTATCATTTAATCTATGTATTATTGCTATACATTTTCCTGTAAAACTTTCTATTGGCTCAAAAACTCCTAATATATAACAGTCTAGTTCTTCTCCATCTCCACTTATTGTATTTGGTATATATCCGTAATTAATAGGATATATAAATCCATGTTTTGGATGTTTTGAACCTATTTGCCTATCTATTTTTGCTGTAATCATCTTTCCTATGTATGATTTCATATCAGTTTTATTTATAT
>JAAVXQ010000061.1 GCA_022790685.1 Clostridia bacterium | reverse complement strand
TATTTTCATCTTATAGAAGTTCTTTATTTAATCCGCTTACATATGTAAGATTATTTACACATGCTTTAGGACATAGTGATTGGAAACATTTTTCGAATAATTTTTTATATATTTTACTAATTGGTCCTATGATAGAAGAAAAATATGGTACATATAATTTACTTATAATGATGCTTATAACAGCAGGAATTACAGGAATAATAAATAATATTATAGGAAAAAAGAAAATATTAGGTGCAAGTGGAATAGTATTTATGCTAATTGTGTTAAGTTCATTTGTAAATATTCAAAGTACTAAAATACCAATTACACTAGTATTAATTATAATTTTTTATTTAATAAATGAAATAATTGATGTATTTTTTAAAAAAGATAATGTATCTCATGTAGGTCACATTATTGGAGGATTATGTGGACTAGCTTTCGGATTTTTATATTATTATCATCCAGAGCTTTTCATATTAAATTTATTAAATTAGAAGGGAAAAATAGAGTTGCTTAAAAAATATTTAAAAATACTATTAAAATATATATTATTACTTTGTTTTTTACTTATTATATATTTTCTTACACTTACTATTACTTCATTAATACCAAGTAAGCTAATAAAACAAAATGTAAAAGAGTCAGCAGATTACTTAATAAATAAAAATGAATCTGTAAGAATAGATGTTAAGTATAAAAATGTATTTATTTTTGAATTTACCAATGCACTTATGTTAAATACAGCATATTCAATAGATAATGAAAAGCCAATAGAATCTTTTTTAGTAGCAAGAAAAAATTATATACCTGGAGTAACTAAAATAATACATGAAAATACTCCAAAAAATCTAAAATCAGCTGAAAAGTATTATACTAAGTCTTCAAAAACAACAGATGCTTATCAAATTCCAGAATTATATGACACAGTATATGAAAACGATTTATATGAAGCTTTTGAATATGCAAGATATTGGCATGGGTATTTGATTTTTTTAAGACCTCTATTATTGTTATTTAATTATAAACAAATAGAAGTTTTAAGCACAATTATTTTTATGTTTCTTTTATTAGTGGCAAGTGCTCTAATTTATAAGAAGATAGATCCTTTGCTAGCTATCGCTTTATTTATATCTTATATTGCAGTAGATACACTTGTGATATCAGTTTCTATGAATGAGATAACCTGTTTTATATTATCACTAATTTTTGCAATATATATATTAATTAGATCTGATAAAATAAGAAATATAAGCTTTTTATTTTTTATAATAGGGTCAATTACAAACTTTGTAGATTTTTTAACAAATCCAATAATAGTATATGGAATACCAATAATTGTATATTTGTTACTGCTTCAAACAAAACAAAGAAATACAGTGAAAGAAACTATATTAATATATTTAAAAACAAGTTTAGCATGGGGAATAGGATATGCTTTAACGTGGCGGAAGTAAGTGGATAATTACAGATATAATATTAAACAAAGGAATTATTCAAAATGCATTAGAACAAATTATGTTTAGAAGTAATAATAATAGTTATAGTCCAAAACTTTTGTATAAATTATTAATGATATATATATCAAAAGATACACTTAAGTTTATTTTTATTATTGCATTTTCATTAATGATAGTTAAAATATTTAAATCATATAATAAAGAAATAAAAAAGTTTATAACTAAAGAAAAAGATATTAAAAAAGTGAATTTTAAGCAAATAGCACTAGAAAAATTAGAAATGATTTTTCCATATTTTATAGCTTTATTTATACCTATAACTTGGTATATTGTAATATTAAATCATTCTTTAGTACATAAATTTTTTACATATAGAAATATAATGGTTACATTTTTCTCCTTCCAAATAATATTTATACAATTAGGAAAGAAAAAGGAAAATATAAAGAATTAATATATATTTAGTTCTTAAAATAATAGTATAGGAGGTAATTTTGAAAAGATTAATAGTAATAGATGGAAATAGTATACTAAATAGAGCTTTTTATGGAATAATGGGAAGTAAAATGCTTCAAACCTCAGATGGAACATATACAAATGCTGTGTATGGATTTTTAAGTATATTATTTAAAATAGAAGAAGACTTAAATCCTGAATATTTAGTAGT
This sequence comes from Clostridia bacterium, assembly GCA_022790685.1. Lineage (GTDB taxonomy): Bacteria > Bacillota > Clostridia > TANB77 > CAG-508 > Scatovivens. The sequence continues at coordinate 2,054 of JAAVXQ010000061.1, read as the reverse complement.
AGCTTTTGATTTAAAAGCACCAACCAAAAGACATTTGATGTATAAAGAATATAAGGGTACAAGAAAAGGTATGCCAGAGGAACTTGCACAGCAAATGCCAATTATAAAAAAAGTATTAACAGCAATGAATATAAAAATTATTACAAAAGAAGGCTATGAAGCAGATGATGTTTTAGGTACTCTTTCAAGATTTGGAGAAGAAAATGGATTAGAAGTAACACTTCTTACAGGAGATAGAGATTCTTTTCAACTTGCAACTGACAAAACTATTATAAGAATTCCAAGAACAAAACAGGGTAAAACTGAAACAGAAGACTTTGATAAAAATAAAATAATAGAAACATATGGAGTACTTCCTACTCAACTAATTGAAGTAAAAGGTCTTCAAGGTGATACTTCAGATAATATTCCAGGAGTTCCAGGAATAGGAGAAAAAACTGCATTAAACCTTATAAAAGAATATAAATCAATAGATGAATTATATGAAAAACTAGAAAAAGGAGAAACTAATTTAAAAGGAAAACAAAAAGAAAATATAGAGGCAAATAAAGAATTAGCCCTTCTTTCTAGAGAGCTTGGAAGAATTGATGTAAATGCTCCAATAGAAAAAAACTTAGAAGAATTTAAAGTGATTCCATGGAATAAAGAAGAAGTATTAACAATATTTAAAGAATTGAGATTTAATAGATATATTGAAAGATTTTCATTAAATGAAGATGTAAAAGAAAATACTAATATTTCTAGTGAAGATTTATTTAATAATGTTATTATATTAGAGGATGAAAAACAAGAAAAAGAAGTTATAGGCAAATTGTTAAATACTGAAGAAATAAGCTATTATTTTGAAACAGAAAAGGTAAAGAATTATAAACTTATAATAAAAGAAGAAATCAAATATATTAATATATATTATAAAGCAGAAAATACAGTCTATACTATGAAGTTTAATGATAAACTTAAAGAAATTTTTGAGAGTAAAAAAATACAAAAAAATGGTGAAAAAATTAAGATAGATTATGTTTTACTAAAACAAAATGGAATCAATCCAGAAAACATATCTTTTGATACAAGAATAGCAGGATATTTATTAAATTCTGTTTCAAATGCATATAGCCTAGAGGAACTTTCAAGTCAGTATTTAAATCTAGAAATAGAAAATCTTTTTGAAAAGCAAGAAAAAGAAGAAAAGAATATGCAAACTAGTCTTTTTGATACGGTAGAAGAAATCAAAGAAGAAAATATTCCAAACTATAAATTTGCTGTTTATGCATATGTTATAGGAGCATTAAAAGAAATACTAATAAATAAATTAGAAGAAATAAATTCACTTAAATTATTTAATGAAATAGAAATACCTACAGCAGAAGTGCTAGCAGATATGCAGTATCAAGGAATTTATATAGATGAAAGAGAACTTATTAAATTTGGAGAAAGTTTAAAAAGTGATTTAGAAGAGCTTAGAATTGATATATATGAACAAGCAGGAGAAGAATTTAATATTAATTCTACTAAACAATTAGGAGAAATTCTTTTTGATAAATTGAAATTAACAGCTTCTAAAAAAACTAAAAGTGGATATTCAACAGATGTAGAAGCATTAGAAAAAATAGTAGAAGAGCATCCTATTATTCAAAAAATATTAGATTATAGACAAATAATGAAATTAAATTCTACTTATGTAGAAGGAATGATACCTCATATAAATGAAGAAACAGGTAGAATTCATACCTTTTTTCATCAAACTGTTACAGCTACAGGAAGAATAAGTTCTACTGATCCAAATCTTCAAAATATACCAACAAGAACAGACTTAGGAAAGAAATTAAGAAAGGTATTTAAAGCAGAAAAAGCGAATAGTATTTTTATTGATGCTGATTATTCTCAGATTGAACTTAGAGTTTTAGCGCATATGTCTAATGATGAAATAATGGTAAAAGCATTTAATGAAGATAGTGACATTCATACAATTTGTGCTTCTCAAATTTTTGGAGTTCCAGTAGAAGAAGTTTCTAAGCAATTAAGAAGTAGAGCAAAGGCTGTAAACTTTGGAATTG
>JAAVXQ010000060.1 GCA_022790685.1 Clostridia bacterium | reverse complement strand
TTTTCTCTATAAACAATATTATAGTCTTTATTTCTTCTATTTTCTATAAAGCCAACATCCTTTTTTCTTGATTGTTCTTTCTGTCTTTGTTCTTCTTCTTTCTTTCTTTTTTCTTCTTCCTCATTATTAATAATAACAGCTCTTCTAATTATTACTGGTTCTTCATTGTTTTTTTCTTTCTTATTATCCATAGATTTTTTACTTGATACTCCTTTAATTTTTTTCTCTATCAAATTACTTTCCTCATTTGTAATAGAACTTAAATGGCTCTTAACCTCTATTCCTAACTGCTTTGCTATCTCTATAATTTTTTTATTATCTGTTTCTAACTTCTTAGCTAGTTCATGAATTTTGATTTTTTCCATCAATTTCCGTCACCTCCATGAATTATTTTTTCTATAGCTAATCCTAAATTTATATCGGATATTCCAATAACAGCTCTATTCTGTTTTCCTATGTATTTGCTATTATCTGAAATATTACCAAAAATTATCATATTAACATTATTTTTTTCACACTCATATTTCATATTATTTATTGTTCTTTCAGCAGCATCTTCTGCTACAATAACTAATTTTACTTTATGTCTCTTAACTGCTTCTAATACCACCTCTGTTCCAGAAATTACTTTTCCTGCTTTAGAGGATATTCCTAAAAGCCCATATACTTTATTTATCAATAATTACACCTCTTATACTTTCATAAACCTCTTCTGAAATTTCTTGTTTGAAAGCCTTTTCTAATTTTTTAGATTTTACAAGCTTATTTAAGCACTCCTCGCTTTTACAAATATAAGCTCCTCTACCATTTTTCTTACCTGTTAAATCTACTTCTATTATTCCTTCTTTTGATTTAACAATTCTTAGTAGCTGTCTTTTTTCATTTTGAGTATTACACACTATACATGTTCTTTCAGGTTTTTGTTTCAAAGCATTCACTCCTTTTATTCTTCTGTTTCTGTAGTATCTTCTCCTGCTTGTTTTTCTAGCATTTCTCTAAATTGAGTTTCTGATTTTATATCTATTTTCCAATTTGTAAGTCTTGCAGCAAGTCTAGCATTTTGACCTGATTTTCCAATTGCTAAAGATAATTGATCATCAGGAACAATTACTTGTGCAAATTTTTCTTCTTCTTTTATATCTACCGCTAATACTTGTGCTGGAAGTAATGCTGCTGCTATATAAACTGCTGGGTCTTCACTCCATTCAATAACATCAATTTTTTCACCATTTAATTCGTTTATTATATTTTGAATTCTTACACCTTTTTGACCAACACAAGAACCAACTGGATCTATATTTTGATCTTTTGAATATACAGCAAGTTTACTTCTTGAACCTGCATCTCTTGAAATGCTTTTTATTTCAATTAATCCTTCATAAATTTCTGGTATTTCAAATTCAAATAATTTTCTTACAAAATCTGGATGGCTTCTAGAAACTATAACTTGAGGATTTCCTTTTATTCCTCTTTCTACTTCTAAAACATACCCTCTTACTTTATCATTTACTTTATAATGTTCTGTTGGTATTTGTTCTTTTATAGGCATAACTCCTTCAAGTTTTCCTAGATCCATTACAACAATTCCACCATCTGCTTTTTGAATAAGTCCAGAAACTATTTCACCTTTTTTATCATTATATTCAGTAAATACCATATCCCTTTCAGCTTCTCTTATTTTTTGAACAACAACTTGTTTTGCAGTTTGAGCAGCTATTCTTCCAAAGTCTTTTGGTTTAATTTCAAGACTTACAATATCTCCTTCATTATAGTGTGAGTCGATTTTTTGTGCATCTTCTACTGATATTTCTAATAATGGATCTGGATATTCTGCAACAACTGTTTTTAAAGAATATATATGAATATCTCCTGATTTTTCATCAATTGTTACTTTAACATTATCAACCGATTCGAAATTCTTTTTATAAGCTGTAACTAATGCCGCTTCTAAAGATTCAATTAAATATTCTTTTTTAATGCCTCTTTCTTTTTCTAGTTCTTCCATTGCTCCTATAAATTCTTTTACGTCAATGTTCTTCATTTTTTTATTCCTCCTACCAATTATATATAGTTTTAGCTACCGCTATACTTTTGTGTTCAATTTTTATTTTTTCACCATCTACATTAAGAGTTATTTCATTTTCATTATATTCGTCTAAAGTTCCAATTAACTCTTTTTTCTTATTAATTTGTTTATAAAGTTTTACTTCAATCTCATTTCCTATCTGATCTAGAAAATGTTTTTCTTTTCTTAATGTTCTTTCAATTCCTGGTGAAGATACTTCTAAAAAATATGCATCTTTAATATAGTCTACTGTATCTAATATGTCGTTAACGCCATTATTCACAGTTTCACAGTCTTCTATACTTATTCCTTCTGGTTTATCTATTATTATTCTTAAATAATAATTTTTTCCTTCTTTTACATATAAAACATCATATAAGCTATATCCTAAATCATTTATAATTTTTTCTATAAGCTTTTCAACATTTTTTTCTATATTATTTGCCAAAAACTTTTCCTCCCTTTAATTTACATTAGTAAAGAGTGGGATTTGTTCCCACTCTTCTGCAAATTTTTATGACATAGTTATTATACTATTTATTTTTAGTAAAATCAAGTGTTTTTAGTTAAAATGTGT
>JAAVXQ010000148.1 GCA_022790685.1 Clostridia bacterium | reverse complement strand
TTTTGACCATTATGCAATTGAAATTCTTCAAGAAAAAAATAGTGTTTTGCAAGAAGTTGAGGTTAGCAGTGCAACAGAAGAAACAAAAAATTTGAAAGTCTTAGTTAAAGACAATATCGAAACTTTAATAGATAAAAAAGCAACTACTGAAACTCGAAGTCCTGAAATCTCCATAGATAAATTAAAAGCACCAATATCTGCTGGTAGTACAGTAGGAACTATTACTTATACAATAGATGGAAAATCTTATTCTTCTGATTTAATTGCTGGAGATGATGTTCTTCCTTCTAATACTTTATCATTTGTATTGCATATTTGCTTAATTGTTGTTACCTTGTATTTACTTTTTACTTTACTAAAATCAAAAAATAATACAAAACCTCGTGGTCGTTCTAGTAAGAGTTCTAAATCATATAAACATAAAAAAAGTAAAAAAGCTAGTGGGAAACATCTTTATACTTTGATGAATAATTACGAATAAAAGACACAAAGGGAGCGCTAATTTATAGCGCCCCCTATTTAGTTATTTATTTATTCATAATCTCTTCCTATAATAATTGTAATGTTGATAGTTGCTTCTCCGCCATTTGAAACAGTTTGAGTTCCTAAAATTTGTTTGATATCTTCTTGTACTAAATCTGGTACTTCTCCTCTTGTAATGATAGTAGTATTTTCTGTTTCTGTTGTGTTCCCTGTTTTGTTAATACTATATCCTGCACTTTCTAATTGCGCTACTACTTTTTCTAATTTTGTATTACTAGAAGTTCCATTTAATACTTCAATTTTTAAGTTTGCCTTATCAATCCCTGAAGTATCTACTGTACTATTGTGTTGTTTGTCCTTTTCATCTAATTTGTTTGGATTAATAAATAAATCATCTATCATAGTTTTAAGTTTTGCTTCATCTGCAGTGTAAATCCAAGTTCCTGTATTTGCGGCTTGCTCTGACACCCCTGGCACTTGTTCTGTTTTTAGCTTTGCCATGTCGAATTCTACAATATATGGTACATAATCTTTAATAACATCAAAGTCCAGGTTAGTTTCTACATATTTATTAGCTATATCAATAAATTCATTAATTTGGAAAATTCTTTCTACTTTTAATGTTTGTTTAGCAAGAGCCTTTAAGAACTCTCTTTGCGTTCTCATTCTTCCTAAGTCTTCCATACCATATTCATAAGAATATGTAGTACCATCATTATTGTGTCTAAACCTAACTAACTGTTCTGCCTTATCACCATCTAATTTTTGCATTCCTGCTTTTAAATTAATATGCAAATCTTGTCTTGCTGAATCATACTTCATATCAATTGGTACATTAAATTCAACACCGCCAATTTGGTCTACTAATGCTTTAAATGCCTCTGTATCTACCTTTAGATAATATTTAAGGTCTAAACCTGTTAATTCATTTAGTTCTTTTAAAACATTTTCTGGTCCAGTTTGATATACTGCATTGATTTTATCCATGCCAACTGCATTTGCTTTGTTGTAGCCAATAAACGTATCTCTTGGAACAGAAAGTATGGATGCCTGTTGTTCCTTTGGGTCATATTCTGCTATCATGATGGTATCTGTTAGGTTTTCACTTTGTCCTAATAATACACAATAAATCTTTGGTAGATTCTTTAAAGTATTTTCATCATGCCCTACCGCAGTGGCAAGAAGCCCTTTCAAGCCTCCACCATTTTTATGAACTCGATAGCCTATAAAACCACCCACAACTAAAAGGATTAGTAAAATAAATAAGAATATTCTTTTTCCTACTCCTCTTTTCTTTTTTCTCCTTGATTTTTTATCTATTGCTCTTTTTCCCTTACTCAAATTAGTTCACCTTATTTTTCAAAATTTAATTCGATTTTTAGTATACCAAATTTCATAAAATTTAGCAATAAAATTCATAAAATCTTCACATATTAAATTTATTATGCTAATGCTTTAGTTACATAAAAGCTTGAATAGTATCTTGATTATAAATCATTATTTTACAATATATTTAAAAGATTAATTTTAATAATAAATTGTTGTTATACATAGCACTTCCTACAAATGACTTTTGAACTGCGTCAATTATTCCTGTTCCACTTACTACTGGGCTGATAAAAGATAATACTGCTAAAAGAGCATAAATAATAACGAATGCTTCTACTAAACCATAGATAATTCCACCTAACTTATCAAATTGCTTGATAATTGGCAAGCTAGTAATGATATTGGCTAATCCTTTTACAAAGATTAATATAAGTCTAGCTACTAAGAATAATGCAAGCCATACACCGCTATTGATAATCATAACAGCAACTTGCCTTGCTGTGGCATCTACAACGGCTTCTTTTGCTTCGCTTCCTGCATTTTCTACTGTTTTGTTGATATAGTCTAACATAACAGCTGGCATATTTTGATTATCTTCTTGTCCAACTACCTCCTCTTGCTTATCACTACTTAAAATCGTATCACGAATTCCTTGTTCTAAATTTTCATCCCAGTTTGTTTTGTCAACAATAAAATTAGATACTGGTTTGAAAAGAACAAAAGCAATCACTATGGCTAGTACAAAAGAAATAATTTTTAATAAGGCCCCTGTTAATCCTTTACGATAGCCAAGTGCAAT
>JAAVXQ010000059.1 GCA_022790685.1 Clostridia bacterium | reverse complement strand
TTTATATTTAGCTTATAGTAGTTATGGAAATTCTAGAAATGATATAAAAGATAATAATACTTCTATTGCAGGTGGAAGTCGTACAGAAAGTGAAGTTTTTAACATTAGAAAAGATGCTTCTACTACTGGAAATGCTTATGGGATATATGATTTATTAACAACTATTGGTGCGTATGTATCAGCGGGTTTATGGCAAGGAGAAGGCTCTGAAAACCTTACTGAAGAGATAGGAAAATACTTTACAAAATATAATAATTATAGTGAAACAAACATTGTAGTAGGAGATGGAATTTATGATTTAAGTGCTTTCTGGAACCAAGATATGCAAAATAATTATCCAAATATTGATAACCCTATATTTATAAGAGGAAATGATATAAAAAATATATTTTCATATTCTAGAGTTAAATTAGAAAACAATGAAGGATATTATGTAAGACCTGTAATTATAGTTGAAAGATAAAATAAAAAGTAGCAAGATTTACTTCTTGTTACTTTTTTTATATAAGATAATAATAAAATATTTTTATGATATCCCCATTTAAGAAAATGTAAAAGCTTCGCTTATAACATTTTCTAAAACGGTCCCCACAATTTATCATAAAATATTTTATTATTATCTTATATAATGTTGCTAAAAATAGGATTTTTTACTATAAAAGTATTGACAAATTAATAAAAAAGGTGTAAAGTATATTAGCATTACATATAAAAAGGGGTGATTATGTGGAAAGGAAAGTTGAAATAAGTATTTTACTTGATATATATAGTAGCTTACTTACAAAAAAGCAATTTGAATTTCTAGATGATTACTACAATAAAGATTTATCTTTATCAGAAATAGCAGAAAATGAAAATATTACTAGGCAAGCTGTTAGAGATAATCTAAAGAAGGGAGAATGTAAGCTTTTCGAGTACGAAGAGAAGTTAGGTATTATGAAGAAGACAATAATGCAAGAAGAAAAAATATCTGTAATTTTATCAGAAATTACAAAGATTACTGATAAAATGGAAGACAGAGAAATAGCTAATGTTCTTGAGGATGTAAAAAACAAATTAAATTGTTTAGTTTAAATTAGTATAGAGAGGTAAGTGAAAAATATGGCTTTTGAAGGATTATCTTCAAGATTACAAGAAATTACAAGAAAATTAAAAGGTAAAGCAAGAATTACAGAAAATGACTTAAAAGAAGTTTTAAGAGAAGTTAAATTAGCTTTACTAGAGGCTGATGTAAACTATAAAATTGTTAAAGAATTTATAAAGGTAATTGAAGAAAAATCTTTAGGTCAAGATGTTCTAAAATCACTTACACCTGGTCAACAAGTTGTAAAAATAGTTAAAGATGAACTTATAACATTATTAGGTGGCGAAGAAAGTAAAATTAATTTTACTCCAAATCCACCAACAATAATAATGTTAGTAGGACTTCAAGGTTCTGGAAAAACAACAACATGTGGAAAACTTGCAAATATTATAAGAAAACAAGGGAAAAAACCATTATTAGTTGCATGTGATGTTTATAGACCAGCAGCTATAAAACAACTTGAAGTTGTTGGAAAACAACTAGATATACCAGTATATACAAATGAACAGACAAAAGATGTAAATGTAATTGCAAAGCAAGCTATTTCAGTTGCTTATTCTAAATTAAATGATGTAGTCATAATAGATACTGCTGGTAGACTTCAAATAGATGAAGTATTAATGCAAGAATTAAAAGATTTAAAGAAAAATGCAAAACCTCATGAAATATTACTAGTTGTAGATTCTATGACAGGTCAAGATGCTGTTAACATAGCAGATAAATTTAATCAAGACTTGGGAATTGATGGAATAGTTCTTACAAAATTAGATGGAGATACTCGTGGTGGTGCAGCATTATCAGTAAAGAAAATAACAGGTAGACCAATAAAATATATTGCTACAGGAGAAAAGCTTAGTGATATTGAAGTATTTCATCCAGAGAGAATGGCATCAAGAATTCTTGGAATGGGAGATGTACTTTCAATAATAGAAAAAGCAGAAGAAACTTTTGATTTAGAAGAAGCTGAAAAATTAGAGAAAAAATTAAAAAAACAAAAATTTGATTTAGAAGATTATTTAACTCAACTTAGACAAATAAAAAAAATGGGGTCATTTTCTTCAATACTTAAAATGATACCAGGAATGAATAAAATAAAAGATGCTAATATAGATGAAAAAGAATTTGGAAAAATTGAGGCTATAATATGTTCTATGACCAAAGAAGAAAGACAGAATCCTAAAATCCTAAATGGTAGTAGAAGATTAAGAATAGCTAAAGGTAGTGGAACTACTGTACAGGCAATTAATAAATTTATGCAATCTTTTGAAATGACTCAAAAAATGATGAAAGAAATGACATCAGATAAAGGTATGAGAAGGATGATGAAGAACTTTAATATGGATGAACTTAAAGATTTTAACAATTTAAAATAGTTATATAATTAAATTTCAATTTATGAAGTTTTTAAATATATATAAGAAAATTTTTAGGAGGTGAATTTATAAATGGTAAAAATAAGATTACAAAGGGTTGGAAAGAAAAAAGCTCCTTTCTATCACATAGTAGTAGCTGATTCAAGATCTCCAAGAGATGGAAAAATCGTTGAGAAAATAGGAACATATAATCCTATGACAGATCCTGCTACAATAGTTTTAGACAATGAAAAAGTTCAACAATGGATCAAAAATGGAGCAAAACCAACAGATACAGTTAAAGCTTTAATAGAAAAAATGTCAAAATAATTTATAGCAAAAAGGAGGATGCAAATGAAAGATATACTAGAAGTAGTTATTAAAAATTTGGTAGATAACAAAGAAGAAGTATCTATTACAGAAAATACAAATGCAAAATCTATTTGTTATGAAGTAAAAGTTTCTAAAACTGATATGGGAAAAGTTATTGGAAGACAAGGTAAGATGGCAAAGGCCATTAGAACTATTATGAAAGCTATAGCTATAAAAGAACATAAAAAAGTAACAATAGAATTTTTAGATTAGAAGGTTTTTATGGAAAAGTTTTTAGAACTAGGACAAATTGTAAATACAAAAGGACTAAAAGGAGAAGTTAAAGTCAATTCTTTTTCAGAGGACAGTACAAGATTTGAAAGAATTAAAAAAATTTTTTTAAAGAAGAAAAATGAATTAAAAGAATATGAGATTCAAAAAGTAGGATATAGTAAAAATCAAGTTATTTTAAAATTTAAAGGAATTGATACTATAGAACAAGCTGAAACTTTGAGAAATACATATATTTTAGTTGATAGAGATTCTTTAGAAAAACTTCCAGAAGGTGTATATTATATAGCTGATTTAATTGGTTTAGAAGTTTATACACAAGAGAATATCTTAATTGGAAAAGTTGAAGATATATTTTCAACTGGAAGTAATGATGTATATGTTGTAAAAGATGAAGAAGGAAAAGAAAAACTTTTACCTGGAATTGATGAGGTTATAAAGCAAATAGATATAGAAAATAAAAAAATAATAGTAAATTTAATAGAAGGACTTTAAAATGAAGTTTGATATATTAACACTTTTTCCTGAAATGTTTGAACCTATAAAGCAAAGTATTATAGGAAGAGCAGTGGAAAATAATTTGATAGATATAAATATTACCAATATTAGAGATTTTTCAAAAGACAAACATAAAAAAGTTGATGATACAATATATGGTGGTGGAGCAGGAATGCTTATAAAGCCAGATGTTGTATATGATAGTTTTTGTTCTGTTAGAAGTGATAAATCAAAAGTGATATATATGTCTCCACAAGGAAAAGTGCTTTGTCAAGAAAAAGTAGAAGAGCTATCTAAAGAAGAACATTTAATTATTTTATGTGGTCATTATGAAGGAATAGATAATAGAGTTCTAGATAAAATTGTTGATGAAGAAATTTCAATAGGTGACTATGTTTTAACAGGAGGAGAAATTCCAGCAATGGTTTTAATTGATTCTGTATCAAGATATATAGATGGAGTACTTTCTAATGGTTCTACTGAAGAAGAAAGTTTTTCAAAGGGAATATTAGAATACCCACAATACACAAGACCAGAGATTTTTGAAGGAATGGAAGTTCCTGAAGTTCTTAAATCTGGACATCATGAAAACATAAAAAAATGGAGAAGAAAAGAAGCTTTAAAAAATACTTTTTATAAAAGACCAGAACTTTTAGAGAAACAAGACTTAACAGAAGAGGAAAGAAAATATATAGAGAGTTTAAAATAAAAGTTTACAAATTTTAAAGAAGGAGGATAAAAATGGATATTTTAAAATCTATTGAACATGAACAACTAAAAAATAAAATACCAGAATTAAAAATAGGTGATACTGTTAGAGTTCATGTTAGAATTAAAGAAGGTAACAAAGAAAGAATACAAGTATTCGAAGGAATAATAATTAAAAAACAAGGTGGAGGTGTAAATGCTACATTTACAGTAAGAAGAATTTCTTATGGTGTTGGTGTAGAAAAAACATTCTTAGTACATTCACCAATGGTTGAAAAAGTAGAAGTAGTAAGAGTAGGTAAAGCAAGACGTGCAAAATTATACTACTTAAGAGATAGAGTTGGTAAAGCTGCTAAAACTAAAGAAAAAGTTGGAGCTAGAATTGAAACTAATGAAATCATTATAAAAGAAGAAATTGTTCCTGGAGAATCAGAAGTAGCAGAAGTGGCTACTGAAGAAGCTATTGCCGAAGCTGTAGAAGCTACAAAAGTAGAAGAAGCTAAAATTAATGAAGCAGAAAAAGTAACTGAAGAAGTTAAATCAGAAGTTGCTGAAAAAACAGCCGAAGTAGAAGAAACAAAAAAAGAAGAATAATAAAATATTATAGAAATAATATTAAAACGTCTATATGATATATTTAAATTATTATATAGATGTTTTTTATTTTTTAGAAAATTAAAAAAAAAATAAGCCTAATTACAAAATTTTAATTTTTTTATAAAAATAAACTATATACTTCTGGTAAGTAAAAATAATTTATATAAAGTATATATTGTTTAATTGAAACGTTGAAAAATGTTATAAATGTCATAGATTGTAGAAAATTAGTAAATGAATTTGACATAATATTTTTAAGGTGATATAATTAAAAGTTACTTTGTTTTTATGCCAAAATTAAACAAGGAGGTAAGCGAAATGGCTAAAGTGAATTTGAGAGTATTGG
>JAAVXQ010000058.1 GCA_022790685.1 Clostridia bacterium | reverse complement strand
ACTAATTTTCTTGGACCTTTTCTTGTACGAGCATTAGTTTTTGTTCTTTGTCCTCTTACAGGTAGTCCTCTTCTATGTCTAATTCCTCTGTAGCATCCTATTTCTGTAAGTCTTTTAATATTTAAAGCTACTTCTCTTCTTAAGTCACCTTCTACTTTGTAACCTTCCATAGCTTTTCTTATACTTGCTACTTGATCATCTGTTAAGTCTTTTACTCTAGTATCTGGATTAACTCCAGCTTCTTTTAATATTTTTTGTGAACTAGGTAATCCTATACCATATACGTATGTTAGACCTATTTCAACTCTTTTTTCTCTAGGTAAATCTACTCCTGCTATACGAGCCATATTTTTTAGCACCTCCAAATATATTCTTTTTCAAATAATTTTAAAATCTTTTTTCTTTTAAGTTGAAATGTATCTTTATTTTAAGATAGTCTTAAAAATCAAAAAGACATATATATAAACACAAATATGACATTAGATTTTTTAGAATCTAACAGCCGCTACATACTTGTGTTAATATCAAAAAAATTTAATTAACCTTGTCTTTGTTTATGTTTTGGGTTTTCGCAAATAACTCTAACTACACCTTTTCTTTTAATTATTTTGCATTTTTCACATATTTTCTTTACTGATGGTCTTACTTTCACTTTTATCCCCTCCTAAAACTATATATAATAAATTTTTTTCTTATTTAGCTCTCCAAGTGATTCTTCCTTTTGTTAAATCATAAGGAGATAATTCTAATTTTACTTTGTCTCCTGGTAAAATTTTTATATAATTCATTCTAAGTTTCCCTGAAATATGTGCTAATACTTGATGTCCATTTTCAAGTTCTACCTTAAAATTTGTGTTTGGTAATGTTTCTACAACAACACCTTCAACTTCAATTACATCTTCCTTAGACAAGTTAATTTCCTCCTACTAAAAATGCATTTTTATTTAATTTATGCATATTTAACATTTTTAGCTTATTGTTTCTAACAATAAGCTAGTATAGTATATAATATTTTTGCTTAGTTGTCAATATTTTTTTAATATTTAATAAAGTATTTTTACTTTATTTTTACATTTTTTTATATTTTAGATTACAATTTTAAAAATATATAATTTAATATCTTCTATCTGCTACTTTTACTATAATAATGTTAATATTTCTGGTTCATTATCTGTTATTAATATTGTATTTTCATAATGTGCTGATAAACTTCCATCTCTTGTAACTATTGTCCATCCATCTTCTAATTCCCAAATATCTGGATTTCCTGCTATAACCATAGGTTCTACAGCTATAGTCATTCCTTTTTCTAATCTTGGTCCTTTTCCTGGTTTTCCATAGTTTGGAACACCTGGATCTTCATGCATTTCTTTTCCAATTCCATGTCCTTGAAATTCCTTAACAACTGAGAAACCAAATTTTCTCACATATGAATCGACTGCATTTGAAATATCTCCTATTCTATTACCAGCTTTAGCATATTTCATAGCTTCAAAAAATGCTTGTTTTGTAACTTCAACTAGTTCTTTGGCTTCTTTACTTGCATTACCAACTATATAAGTTCTTGCAGCATCACCATTATATCCATTTTTTAAAACAACTAAGTCAACACTTACGACATCTCCATCTTTTATTATTACTTCTTTTGATGGTATTCCATGTATAACTTCATCATTTATTGATATACATAAAGTTCCTGGAAAATCTGGAACTCCTCTTTGGCCACTTGGATACCCCTTTTGTGCAGGTATACCTCCCTGTGATTTTATAAAGTCATATGCCATACTATCAAGTTCATATGTTGACATTCCTACTTTAATATTTTTTTCAATCATTTCATAAGTTAAGGCTGTTATTTTGCTTGCCTCTCTCATTAGTTCAATTTCTCTTTTTGATTTTATAGTAATCATCTATTGTTATCCTCTTTTTCTTTTTACATTAAGTTTTATTATTTATTTTTTAAGTATTCAATAACATCATTTGCAACTTCATTTTTCATTCTATTTACAGATTTACTAAGAACAGTTGAATATAATGCTCCTGTTGCTTTGTAGTATTCAGCAACTGGTGCTGTTTGTGTATGATAAACTTCTAGTCTATTTTTAGCTTTTTCTAGAGTATCATCATCTCTTTGAGTTACTGGACTTCCGCATTTATCACATACACCTTCTACTTTAGTTGGTTTCATTACAACATTATATACTTCTTTACAAGAAGAATTTGTACAAACTCTTCTTGTAACAATTCTTTCTAACAATTCTTCTTCTGGAGTCTCTAAATTAACAACAACATCTATTTTTCTATTTTTCTCAGCTAATATCCTATCTAATTCTTCTGCTTGCTTTACTGTTCTTGGAAAACCATCTAATATAAGACCTGTTTTTACATCATCTTCTGTTAATCTACTAGCTATCATATTTACAGTTATGTCATCTGGCACTAAAGATCCTTTTGTCATATACTCATTAGCCTTTTTTCCAAGTTCTGTACCTTCACTAATGTTTTTTCTAAAAATATCTCCACTTGATATAGCTGGAATATTAAATTCTTTTGATAATATTTCTGCTACACTTCCTTTTCCTGAAGCTGGGGCTCCTAACATAATAATTACCATAAATTACCTCCTTAAAATTAACATATATAATTAATATTTTTTATTCTACCTATATAAAATATATTAATTATATATATTAATTTCAGTTAAAATATATATAGGGGTGGTTTTTTAACCACCCTATATAATTTTTATTTTATTTTTCTAAAAATCCTTTATAATGTCTCATTACTAATTGAGATTCTAGTTGTTGTACTGTTTCTAATGCAACACCAACTACGATAAGAATTGATGTACCACCAAAAGAAATATCTATACTTGAAAATCTAGTTAACATTGGAAGAATTGCTATTAAACTTAAGAATATAGCACCAAACCATGTTAATTTTCCTAAAATTGATGATATATAATCAGTTGTTGGTTTACCAGCTCTAATACCTGGTATAAATCCACCATTTTGTTTGATATTTGTAGAAACTTCTGCTGGATTAAATGTTGCATATGTATAGAAGAATGTAAATCCTACTATCAATACAAGATATACTATCGCATTAGCTAAAGAATATCCCCAGCTAACATTTGATGTTGATGTAGCTATTGAAAATTGATATAGTCCATTTAAAAATCCTGCTGTTCCAATTTTATCTGGAGCAAAAATTTGAATCATCATAGCTGGAAATGTCATAAATGATGATGCAAATATTACTGGCATAACTCCAGCCATTGCAAGTTTAAGTGGAATATGAGTATTTTGTCCACCATACATTTTTCTTCCAACTACTTTTTTTGCATATTGTACAGGAATTCTTCTTTCAGCTTGTTGTACGAATACAACTCCTGAAACAAATACTATAGCTCCTACTATTATAGCAAGTGCTGTTACAATACCTACTGTACTTACACCTTCAGCACCAACAATTAAATTCCATAATGTTATAACTGCTGCAGGTAATCTTGATATTATACCTATAAAGATAATTATTGAAATTCCGTTTCCTATACCCTTATTAGTAATTTGTTCTCCAAGCCACATTAATATTGCTGTACCTGTAACTAAAGATAATATAACAGTTACTGCTGTCAAGAATCCTGGATCTATAAATATTCCTGTTGAACTATATGAGAAATAAATTCCAAGAGCTTCAACTAGTGCTAATACTAATGTTAATAATTTTGTATATTTATTGATTTTAGCTTTTCCTTCTTCTCCACCTTCTTTTAAAGCTTTTTCTAGTGAAGGAATTATCATAGCTAATAATTGTATAACAATTGATGACGTAATATATGGAGTTATTGTCATTGAAAAAATTGACAATCTTGAAAAAGCTCCACCAGATATAGTATCAATTAAGCCTACAAGGCTTCCAGTTGCTGATTTCATTTGTGAAGATAATGCAAATGCATCAACTCCTGGAACTGTTATAAAACAACCTAATCTAAATATTACTATTAATATTAGTGTATATAATAATTTTTTTCTTACTTCTGGTGTTTTTAATGCATTTTTAATAGTTTTAAACAACTAAACCACCTCTATCTTTCCACCTGCAGCTTCTATTTTTTCTGCAGCAGCTTTAGTAAATCTTGTTGCTTTAACAGTTAATTTTTTATCTAAATTACCTTTAGCTAAAACAACTATTCCATCATTTACTTTTCCTATTATTCCTTCGTTTAATAAACTTTCAGCTGTAACTTCTTCAGCTTTTGATTTATTAAGCATTGTTAAAGTTACTTCAGTATAATTTTTAGCATGAATATTATTAAATCCTCTTTTTGGTAATCTTCTATATAATGGTGTTTGGCCTCCTTCGAATCCACGTCTTACTCCTCCACCGCTTCTTGCTTTTTGTCCTTTATGTCCTCTTCCAGAAGTTTTTCCAAGACCTGAACCAACTCCACGACCAACTCTTTTTCTTGTTTGTCTTTTTACAGCTGGATGTAGGTTTCCTAATTCCATTTTCGCACCTCCTCTGATTCTTATTTCTTAATTATTTTTTAATTATATCATTATAATTATTTTTTTTAAATATATTTTTAATTTTTATTACATAATCTCGCTAACTTTTTTTCCTCTTTTTTTAGCAATAGATTCAATTGTTTGCATGCTCTTTAATGCTTCGATTGTAGCATAAACAACATTTCTTGGGTTATTTGTTCCAATAACTTTTGAGTTAATATCTTTATATCCTGCAAGTTCAAGTACAGGTCTTACACTACCACCAGCTATAATTCCAGTACCTTCAGCTCCTGGTTTTAACATAACATTTGCACTTCCAAATCTTCCAACAAATTCATGAGGAATTGTTGTTCCAACGATTGGTACAGTTACAAGATTCTTTTTAGCTTCTTCTATAGCTTTTTTGATTGCATCTGGAACTTCGGCTGCTTTTCCGTTTCCTACTCCAACGTGTCCTTGCTCATCTCCAACAACTACTACAGCGCTAAATCTAAATGTTCTACCACCTTTTACAACTTTTGCAACTCTATTGATAGCAACTACTTTTTCCTTTAACTCTACTGTTCTTTCATCCATGAGATTTATTTTTCCTCCTTCTCTTTTAAATTGTTAGTAAAAACTTTAAATTTTTACACAATATATGTTTTCACGCAAATCTTAGAATTCTAATCCTGCCTCACGTGCTGCTTCAGCTAATTCTTTAACAACACCATGATATATATATCCACCTCTATCAAAAACTACTGTTTTTATATTTTTAGAAGCAGCTTTTTTTGCAACTAATGTTCCAACTTCTTTTGCAGCTTCTTTATTTGCTTTTTTTGTTTTAATATCAGCATCTAATGTAGAAACATATACTAAAGTTTCTCCCTTAGCATCATCTATTATTTGTGCAATTAAATTTTTGTTTGTTCTGCAAACTGCAAGTCTTGGACATTCAGCTGTTCCGTTTATTTTTGTACGAACTCTTTTATGTCTTCTAACTCTTTCAGCTTTTCTATCTATTTTAGTAATCATTTTATCTCCTTTCTAGGTTTTTACTTTTAGGGGTATATTTAATCCCTCTTATATTATCTTTAAGGGATTAAATATACCCCCTAAAGTTTACTTTATTTAACCTAATTTGAACATTATTAATATTTTGCTAAATTCTATTTCTTACCTGCTTTACCTTCTTTACGTCTAATAACTTCTTCAGCATATTTAATACCTTTACCTCTATATACCTCTGGTGGTCTCTTTGTTCTAATAACAGCTGCTGTTTGACCAACAACTTCTTTATCCATTCCTTTAACAATTATTTCGCTTTGAGAAGGTACATCAAAAGTTATTCCTTCTGGTGCTTCCATTTCAACTGGATGAGAATATCCTAAAGTTAGAACTAATTTTGTTCCTTGCTTTTGAGCTCTGTATCCAACACCATTAACTTCTAATTTTCTTTCAAATCCTTTTACTGTTCCTTCAATCATGTTATTGATTAATGTTCTTGTTAAACCATGTAAACTTTTGTTTTCTGGCTCATCATTTGGTCTTACTACTGTTATAACATTATTTTCTAAATTTACTTTCATATTTTTATGAAATTCTTTTGATAATGTTCCTTTAGGTCCTTTTACAGTAATATTTTGACCATCTATTTTTACCTCTACGCCTTCTGGTACTGTAATAGGCTTATTTCCTATTCTAGACATTTTGAGTTTTCCCTCCTTTTTTTATATTTCGACTTTATATTTTTCTACCAGATATAAGCTAAAACTTCTCCACCTATACCTAATTCTCTTGCTTTTTTATCTGTCATTATTCCTTTTGAAGTTGATATTAAAGCAACACCTAATCCATTTAATACTTTTGGTAATTCATCTTTAGATGCATATATTCTTAAACCAGGTTTACTGATTCTTCTTAATCCATCTATTACTCTGTTACCTTTCTCATCATATTTTAATGTAATTCTTATAATGCCTTGTGTATCACTCTCAATCTCTTCAAAAGCTTTTATATATCCTTCTTCAAATAATGTTTCTGCTATAGCTTTTTTCATTTTTGATGCTGGAACATCAACAGTTTTGAATTTAGCACTATTAGCATTTCTTATTCTTGTTAACATATCTGCTATTGGGTCAGTTGTATTCACGTTTTTACCCTCCTTTTTAATTATTTTTATTTTTAGTTAAAATACAATGTTTGTCATAATAAACACTGCTTATTTAAAATCTATAATTACCAACTTGCTTTTTTTACTCCAGGTATTTCACCTTTATGAGCTAATTCTCTGAAGCAAACACGGCAAATTCCATATTTTCTAATGTAAGCATGTGGTCTTCCACATATTTTACATCTATTATATTCTCTTGTTGCATATTTTTGTGGTTTAGCGCATTTTACTTTTAATGATTTTTTAGCCATTTTTTATCTCCTTTCTTTAAATTAGTTTTTAAATGGCATACCTAAAAGTGTAAGTAACTCTTTTGCTTCTTCATCAGATTTAGCTGTTGTTACAAATATTATATCCATACCTCTTAATTTATCTACTTTGTCATATTCGATTTCTGGGAATATTAATTGTTCTTTAATACCCATTGAGTAGTTTCCTCTTCCATCAAAAGAATTGTTTGAAACTCCTCTAAAATCTCTAACTCTTGGAAGAGCTACATTAAATAATTTGTAAGCAAAGTCATACATTTTTCCTGCTCTTAAAGTTACTTTACAACCTATTTTAGCACCTTCTCTTAATTTAAATGCTGCTATTGATTTTTTAGCCTTTGTTACTATTGGTCTTTGACCTGTAATTATGCTTAAATCATTCATAGCATTATCTAAAGCTTTAGGATTATCTTTTGTCTCTCCTAATCCTATATTTATAACTATTTTTTCTAATTTAGGAACTTGCATTACTGAAGTATAATTAAATTTTTTCATTAATGCTGGAACTACTTCTTTTTCATATTGTTCTTTAAGTTTTTCCATTTTAATTTAAGTCCTCCTTCCATATTTTCTTTAATATTATTTTATTTTTGCTCCGCATTTTTTACAAACACGAACTTTTTCTTCTTTTTCTGTAACATATCCTATTTTTGTTGCTTTACCGCATTTAGGACATACAACATTAGCTTTACTGCTATGTATGCTACATTCTACTGGAATGATTCCACCTTCTTCACCTTGTTTTCTAGGTTTTACGTGTTTTTTTCTTATATTTACACCTTTTACAATAATTTTATTTGTTTTTGGTATAACTTCTAAAACTTCTCCTGTTTTTCCTTTATCATTTCCTGATAAAATCTTAACATTATCACCTTTTTTTATTTTCAACTTATTCACCTCTAATTCCTTTTAGATTTTTGAATTTAACCGTATATTCTACTCTTTAGCTTTTATACATAAATCTTTAATTTGTAACACTCGTTATCAAATCACTTTCTTAAAACCTTTAATAAATTATTACAATTTTTTTTCAAAAATTTTGTATCTTTAATCTGTAACACTCGAAATTTTTTCTTTAGAAAAAATTTCTCGTTAACAGCTTAAAGAACTTCTGGTGCTAAAGATAATATTTTTAAATAATTTTTATCTCTTAATTCTCTTGCTACTGGTCCAAATATACGTGTTCCTTTTGGTGTTCCATCTTCACGGATTATAACTGCTGCATTTTCATCAAATTTAACATATGATCCATCTGCACGTCTAGCACCTTTTTTGCTTCTAACAACTACAGCTTTTACAACTTCACCTTTTTTAACAACGCCACCTGGTGTAGCACTTTTAACAGAAGCTACTATTATATCTCCTATTTCAGCATATTTTCTATGTGATCCACCTAAACATCTAATGCACATTAATTCTTTTGCACCAGTGTTATCAGCTACTTTTAATCTAGTTTGTTGCTGTACCATAACTCTAAAGTCCTCCTTTTCTTTACTTTTCCTTATTTAGTAATTATTTTATAACAGCTTTTTCTACTATTTCAACTACTCTCCATCTTTTTCCTTTTGATAAAGGTCTTGTTTCCATAACTTTAACTTTATCTCCAGCTTTGCACTCATTTTGTTCATCATGAGCTTTTAATTTGTATGTTCTTTTTACTGTTTTCTTATATATTTTATGTCTAACACTTGTTTCAACTGCAACAACTACTGTTTTGTCCATTTTATCAGAAACAACTGTACCAACCATAGTTTTACGAAGATTTCTTTCCTCCATTAGGATTTTCTCCTTTCTTTAAATTAATATTATTGATTATTATTTTTGATTTCTCTATCTCTTAAAATTGTTTTTACTCTAGCTATATTTCTTCTTACTTCTCTTACTTTAAGTGGATTATCTAATCCATTAGTAGCTAGGCTGAATCTTAATTTAAATAATTCTGACTTTAATTCACTTAACTCTTTTTCTAGTTCTGGTGAAGTCATCTTTGTTAGTTCATTATTCTTCAACTTGATCACCACCTACTTCAATTTCTCTTCTTACAAATTTTGTTTGAACAGGTAATTTTTGTGCAGCAAGTCTTAAAGCTTCTTTAGCTATATCTTCTGTTACACCTGATATTTCAAACATTACTCTTCCTGGTTTTATAACAGCAACCCAATATTCTGGAGCTCCTTTACCTTTACCCATACGAGTTTCAGCTGGCTTTTTAGTTACTGGTTTATCTGGGAATATTTTAATCCAAACTTTTCCACCTCTTTTTATATAACGTGTCATAGCAACTCTGGCTGCTTCAATTTGGTTTGATTTAATCCATCCTGCTGTTGTAGCTTGAAGTCCATATTCTCCTTCATTTACAACATTTCCTCTTGTTGCATATCCTCTATTTCTACCTTTTTGCATTTTTCTATATTTTGTTCTTTTTGGCATTAATGGCATTAGTCTCTACCTCCTTTTGCTTCTTTTTTAGTTGGAAGAACTTCGCCTTTATAAATCCAAACTTTTACACCTATTTTTCCATAAGTAGTATCTGCCTCATAGAATCCATAGTCTATATCAGCTCTTAAAGTTTGAAGTGGTATTGTACCTTCTTTATAGAATTCTGTTCTTGCCATATCAGCTCCACCTAATCTTCCAGATACAGCTGTTTTAATTCCTAATGCTCCAGCTTTCATAGCTTTTTGCATACATTGTTTCATTGCTCTTCTAAAAGAGATTCTTCTTTCTAATTGTCCAGCTATATTTTCTGCAACTAATTGTGCATCAGTTTCAAAATTTTTAACCTCAACAATATTTAAATTAACCTCTTTTTTAATCATTTTTTCGATTTCTGCTTTTAATTCTTCTGAAAGGTTTCCACCTTTTCCTATTACTAAACCTGGTTTAGCAGTATATACATTAACTTTCACAAATTTAGCAGTTCTTTCGATTTCTATTTTTGAAATTCCACTAATGAATAGTTTCTTTTTTACATATTTACGAATTTTTTGATCTTCAATTAGGTAATCACTGAAATTTTTAGAATCTGCATACCATTTAGAATTCCAATCTCTTATAACACCTACTCTAATTCCATTTGGATGAACTTTTTGTCCCATATCGTAAATAGCCTCCTTTCTTATTTACTTTCTCTTAAAACTATTGTTATATGACTTGTTCTTTTTCTTATTCTAACAGCTGAACCTTTAGCTGCTGGTCTTATTCTTTTTAAAGTTGGACCTTGGTTTGCATATATTTCTGCAACATAAAGATTTTCTTTATTCATAAAGTGATTGTTTTCAGCATTTGCTATAGCTGATTTTAATAGTTTCTCTAAAATCTCGCTTGATGCTTTTGGTGCAAATTTAGCAATTTGCATAGCTTCGTCAACTTTTTTGCCTCTCATTAAGTCTGCTACAATTTTAACTTTTCTGCTAGAAATTCTTGCATAACTTAGAGTTGCTCTTGCTTCTGCAATTTCTTCTACTTGCTTCTCTTCCACTTCTATTTTCCTCCTTTTATTTTCTATAGCTTATATATTTAACCTTTTATTATTTTTTTGTTGTTTTGTCTCCTGCATGACCTTTAAATGTTCTTGTAGGAGCAAATTCACCTAATTTATGTCCTATCATTTCTTCTGAAACGTAAATAGGAACATGTTTTCTTCCATCATGAACAGCTATTGTATGTCCTACCATTTGTGGATATATTGTAGATGCTCTTGACCATGTTTTTAATACTTCTTTTTTTCCTGTTTCATTCATAGCTTCAATTCTTTTTAATAATTTTTCAGCTACATAAGGTTTTTTCTTGCTTGATCTTGACATTTTTTAAATGTCCTCCTTTCTTAGAAAGTTTTATTGGCTTTACGTACATTTATATAAGTTACTATTAAACTTAATATATTTATTTTCTCTTCATAAAAATTATTTTCTTCTCTTAACAATAAATTTATTTGATTGTTTCTTTTTATCTCTTGTTTTATATCCAAGAGCTGGTTTACCCCAAGGAGTCATTGGTCCTGAATGTCCAACTGGTGCTCTACCTTCACCACCACCATGAGGGTGATCATTAGGGTTCATAACAGATCCTCTAACAGTTGGTCTTATTCCCATATGTCTTTTTCTTCCAGCTTTACCTAATTTGATATTTTCATGATCAGAGTTTCCAATTGTTCCAATTGTAGCTCTACATTTTACAGATATTAATCTCATTTCTCCTGATGGAAGTCTTACGTGAGCATAAGCTCCTTCTTTTGCCATTAATTGAGCTTCTTGTCCTGCACTTCTAACTAATTTTCCACCTTGACCTGGATTTAATTCTATATTATGAATCATAGTTCCTACTGGAATGCTTTCTATTGGCATTGCATTTCCTGGTTTAATATCAACTTTTTCTCCTGATATTACTTTATCTCCATCAGTTAAGTTTTGAGGAGCTAATATATAGCTTTTTGTTCCATCTTCATATTCTATTAAAGCTATATTTGCACTTCTATTAGGATCATATTCAATTCCTATAACTTGTGCTGACATATCATCTTTTCTTCTTTTAAAATCTATTATTCTATATTTTTGTCTGTTTCCACCACCTTGATGTCTTACTGTTATTCTTCCATATGAATTTCTACCAGCATTTTTTCTTTTTGTGCTTAGTAAAGATTTTTCTGGAGTTTTTTTAGTAATTTCTTCAAATGTTGAAGATGTCATATTTCTTCTTGATGGTGTATATGCTCTATAATGTTTAATTCCCATTTTAATTTCTCTCCTTTTATAATTTATTTTCCGGGTTATTTCCCGATAATATAATGATGCTTTAATCTTATCTATAAATTTCTATATTTGATTATATTATGCACCAACAAATTCATCAATTGAATCTTTATATTTTTTAGAAACTTTAACAGTTTTTCCACCTTTTCCTAAATATGTCATATCTTTAGCATCAGTATCTATAGTTACTATTGCTTTTTTCCAATCTGATGTTTTACCTTGGTGTACTCCAACTCTTTTTTCTTTTCCTTTAACAGTCATTGTATTTACACTTAATACTTTAACTTCAAATAATTTTTCAACTGCTCTTTTAATATCAACTTTAGTTGCTTTTCTTGCAACTTTGAAAGTGTATTTTCCATTTTGCATTTCCATATTACTTTTTTCTGTAATAACTGGAGCTATTATAACTTCTTCTGCTACCATTTAAGCATACACCTCCTCTATTTTCTTTATTGTATCAACTGTTAAAACTAATTTATTGTATTTTAATAAATCATAAACATTTATTGTATTTACACTACTTGTTCTAACACCCTCTAAATTTCTAGCTGATTTTTGAATCACTTCATTATTAGAAGGTAATACGATTAATGCTTTTTCTTCTACTTTTAAATTTTTCATAGCTGTAGCCATTTGTTTTGTTTTAATTTCTTTAAAATCAAATTTATCAACAACTACTAAATTGTTTTCTAATACTTTAGAACTTAATAAAGATCTAATTGCTAATCTCTTTTCTTTTTTATTTACTCTATATTTATAGCATCTTGGTTTTGGTCCTAATGCTATACCACCTTTAATCCATTGTGGAGCTCTTATAGAACCTTGTCTTGCTCTACCTGTTCCTTTTTGTCTCCATGGTTTTCTTCCACCGCCTCTTACTTCAGCTCTTGTTTTTGTACTTTGTGTTCCTTGTCTTTGATTAGCTAAATAATTAACTAAAACACTGTGTACTACTGTTTCATTTGGTTCTATTCCGAAAACTTCTTCTTTTAAATCACATGTAGAAACTTTCTTTCCTTCTACATTATATACATCTATCTTAGGCATTTTACTTTTCCTCCTTCCTTCTATTTAGATGTTTTTACTGTATTTCTTATTTTTAATATGCTACCTTTATTTCCAGGAACTGATCCTTTAACTAATATAGCATTTTTATCTAAATCTATTTTTACTATTTGTAGGTTTTGTATTGTAACTGTATCAACACCCATATGTCCTGGAAGTTTTTTACCTTTAAATACTCTACCTGGTGTAGATGTAGATCCCATTGAACCTGGTCTTCTATGATACATAGAACCATGTCCCATTGGTCCTCTTGATTGTCCATGACGTTTAATAACACCTTGGAATCCTTTTCCTTTTGTAGTACCTTGAATATCAACTGAATCTCCAACTACAAAAGTATCTACTTTTACTATATCACCAACTTTAACTGATGCTACATCTTCTGCTTTAAACTCTCTTAAATGTTTTGTTGGTTTTACATTTCCTTTTGAAAAATGTCCTTTTTCTGGTTTGTTAACTTTATATTCTTTAACATCACCAAATCCTAATTGTACAGCATTATATCCATCTGTTTCTACAGTTTTAACTTGAACTACTGTACATGGACCAGCTTCTATAACTGTAACTGGAATAACTACTCCTTTTTCATCAAATATTTGAGTCATTCCAACTTTTTTTCCTATTATTGCTTTGTTCATTATATTTCTTTCCTCCTAACTATTGGCTGAAAATATTTTTCAGCTTGGTTTTTCTTAAAAACTACTTATTTTTAGTAGTAATTATACTAATATTTTAGTATAAAATTATAATTTAATTTCTATATCAACACCTGCTGGTAACTCTAATTTCATTAGACTATCAACTGTTTTTTGTGTTGGATAAAGAATATCAATAACTCTTTTATGTGTTCTCATTTCAAATTGTTCTCTTGAATCTTTGTGTTTGTGTGGTGAACGTAAAATTGTTACTACTTCTTTTTCTGTTGGAAGTGGAATAGGACCTGAAACTTGAGCTCCTGTTCTCTTAGCAGTATCTACTATTTTTTCAGCAGACTGATCTAAAACAACATAATCATAAGCTTTTAGTCTAATTCTAATTTTGTCACTTCCTACTTTTGTGTTTGATGTTGCCATTTAAATTTCCCTCCTTAAATTATTTTCTTATGGCTAACGGCAAGTTATTAACGTACCCTGGTGTTTCTTATAACCCCATTTTAAAATCCAAGCAATCTTTTGTAATTCAAAATAAAATTGAACTTTAATCGTTCCTTGGATAAGTATGTACATTTATCAAACTTATCGCCCGGTCTAAGCCAAGACATACTCCACAGAAGTTCCCTCCATCCTTACGGATGTAGCCACATTCTGTTTCATCGCTTTATCTTACGCAATATCTATTATACTACCATTTTTTGCCACTGTCAACGCTTTTTTATATATATTTTAAAGTTTTTTTACAATTTAATTACATAACAAAATAAAATATAAAATTTGATAAAATACTAAACCCCTATAGAAATTTTATAAAATCAAAATATATAGATTAATATAAAATTATTTTTTATGTTTTGCTTTTCACAAAACTTTCTATCTTAAATATTTAAACTATTCTACAATTATTTCTTACAATATAAAAAGAACTAAAATAAGGTTTACCTATTATAGTTCTTTTTAAAATTTATTTTAATTTTAAAATTTCTATCGCTTTATCTAATTGAATATCTTTTATATTTTCCCCATCTTTTATATTCTCATCTAAATCTATTACTTCATCTGGATCTATTCCAACCTTATGAATCTTAGTTCTATTTGGAGTAAAATATTCATTTGTTGTAATTTTTAAAATACTTCCATCACTTAGTGGTATAACACTTTGAATTACTCCCTTTCCAAAAGTCTTTGTTCCAACTATTGTAGCTTCATTATTATCTTTAAGTGCTCCTACTAATATTTCTGATGCACTAGCAGAGTATTCATTTACAAGTACTACTATTTCCATATCTATTTCTGGATCATTTTGTGATTTAGTTAATTCTTCATTATTTTCTGAATCTACAGTTATTAATAAATCTTTATCTTTTTGAACTATCATATCAGCAATTTCTAAAGCTTCATTAACAAGTCCGCCTGTATTATATCTTAAATCAATTATAAGTTTTTTTGCACCTTTACTTTTTAATTCTTCAAATTGTTCTTTAAATTCTGTACTACATCCTTCATCAAAAGTAATTAATTGTAAATAACCAATACTAGCATCCTTCATTTCACTTTCAACATGATATACTTTTATTTCTTTTCTTTCTACTTCAAAGTCCACATATTCTGTTTTATTTCTAAGCACTTTTAATTTTACTTTTGTTCCAGGCTCACCTTTTATTTTACTTGATACTTTAGAAATATCAAGTCCTATCATACTTTCTCCTTCAACTTCTACAATAACATCTTCTTGTTCTAGCCCTGCCTTTTCTGCTGGTGTATCTTTTATTGTTGATACAACTACTACATTTCCATCTTTGTCTGTTGTCATATAAATACCAATTCCAACAAAATTACCTAAAGCTTGCATTTGATATTCTTCCCACTCTTCTTTTGTCATATATTCAGTATATTCATCATCAAGCCCTTTTACATAACCTTTTATTGTCTCATCTAAAATTTTATTTTCATCTATCTCTCCAACAAAGCAATTATCAATTATCCTTCTAAAGTTTTTTAAAGTCACACCTATAGCATCAATGTTTTCGTTTGCTTCTTTTGCAGATTCGCTTTTTTCTGTTAATAAAAAGTTTTGTTTTTGTAAATATTTATATGTAAAAGTTGTAGATAGTATCGCTACTACACATGCTGTAGCAAACAAAATAAAAATAAATCTATATATTAAATTTTTCTTTTCGTATGAATCCATTCTAAGTTTTCTCCTTATAAAATTTACATGATAAATTATAATAAAATTATCCATATTATAATTTATCAATATCTTTAAAATCATATTCTTAAAAATATATTTTCATACTTAGTTTATATGAAATATCAAAAAATTTTTTCGTTTAAATAATAAAGCAGGCTTTATTTATCCTGCCTTATTATTTATTTAAATTAATCAATCGCTATGGTAAATATGGTGTAGGATTTACAGTACTTATTTTTCCACTAGAATTAATAACTTTAACTTCAAAATGTAAGTGGTTTCCTGATGAATTTCCTGTTGTTCCAACACTCATAATTTGCTGACCTTGTGAAACTTTATCTCCTTTTTTTACTTTTCTTGTGCCAGGACTACCATGAGCATATAATGTCATTGTTCCATCATGATGATCTATAATTATGTATTCTCCATAACTTCTATATGTTCCATTTGGATTTTTCTTTGCTTCAGATATCATAACTGTTCCATCTTTTACTGCATAAATTGGTGTTCCACCTGGACAAGCAAAATCAACTCCTGTATGTCCTGTATATCCATAGTAACCTGTTGTTATATTCTTTTTAGTCTTTCCAGCAAGTGGAGATATGTATCCTGCTGCACTTGGAGCAGTTATTGTTGCATAACCACCACTTCCACTATCTTTTATAATTCTATTTAATTCTGCTTGTATTTCCTTTTTGTCTTCTTCCATTTCTTGCAATTTTTTCTCAAGTTCTTTTTCCTCTTCTGTTAAATTATTTACAAGATTATTTTTTTCATTTACAGATACTGTTAAAGCATTTGATTTAGCCTGAACTGTTTCTCTTGAATTTTGTGCCTCAGTTTTATTAGCTTCTAAAGAAGTTTTTTCTTCTTCTAATGCTTTTTTCGCACTTTCGATTGAGCGTAAAAGCTCTTGATCAGCTTCTACTAACTGATCTATTATATAATATTTTGAAAGAAAATCTGATAAACCTTCTGAATTAAATAGAACATCCAAATAAGATGTAGTTCCTGACTCATACATTGCAAGTATTCTTACACTTAGTAAATCTCTTTTTTGATTATATTCTTCTTCCTTTTCTTTTACTAATGCTTCTTTTTCTATAATTTGAGTTTCAAGTACTTTTATTCTTTCTTCTAATTCTGCTATTTCATTTTCATAGGTGCTTATCTGAGTATTTAGCTTATTGATTTGTGAAAGAGCCTGACTCATTTCAGATTTAACCCCAGCAATTTCTGAACTTGTTTCTTTAATTTTTTGGTCTAGTTCTTTTTGTTCATTTTCTAGGTCTTGTTTTTGTGTAGCATACGAAATTCCCACACTTGAAAATATTAGTATCATTATTATAAAACTAATATATGCAATTTTTAGAATTTTATTATCCTTCATCTTTCCTCCATTTATCTATTGTATTTTACTTATATTTTGTTTCTTGCTACTCCTCATTTGTTTCATCTATTTCTTCTTGATTTTCTTCTACATCATTTATTATAACTTTTTCTTCATCTATTTTTTCTTCTTTGTTATTATATGAAGTTATAAAATCTAATGGGTTTAAATAATCTCCATTGACTCTTACTTCAAAGTGAGCATGTGGACCTGTTGAATATCCTGTTGATCCAACTTTCAATACTGGTGTTCCTTTTGTTACAGTTTGTCCGGCATCCACTAAAATTTCACTTCCATGTGCATATAAAGTTGATACTCCACCACCATGATCTATTACTACCATATTTCCATATGCAGCATTCATACCTGCTTTAACAACAACTCCATCATTTGCTGCAATAAAAATTGATCCATATGGAGCTCCTATATCTGTACCTGTATGAAGCTTATATATTCCTGTAACAGGATGTGTTCTCATTCCAAAAGGAGATGTTATTCTTGTATATCCTGGAACTGGCCAAGCCATTTCTCCACCAATATATTCTTCTCCAACATTTGCAATTGTAAGTAGTCTTATTTCTGTTTCAATTTCTTTTATTTGATCTTGATATTCTTGAACTTTTCTTTGCATTTCCAATTCTTCTTGTGTAAGATCCTGCATCTTTTTATCTTTAATTACAGTCATATTAGATAATGCTATTGACATCTTTTCTACACTTTTCTTATTAGCAGAAAGTTTACCTTTTTTTGCATCTAAACTTTGCTTTATAAACTTATTATTATTTTTTTCAGCTTTAATATCTTGTAATAATTCTTGGTCACTTTTACCTATTTCTGATATTATATAGTAATTTGATAAAAAATCGCTTAAACTTTTAGCACTAAATAAAAAGTCTAAATATGTTGTACTTCCCATTTCATACATTGTTACTAGTCTTTTTTCTAATAGTTCTTTTTGTCTATTATACTTTTCATTTGACTCTTGTAACTTTATCTCCATATCTTCTATATAAACATTTAGTTCTTCTTCTTCAGCTTCTAAAGCTTTTATTTCAATTTCTTTATCATATATTTCTTGTGTTAGTTCTGATATTTCTACTACTGTTTTTGAAAGTTGATTTTCTATAAAAAGTACTTGTTTATTTGATTCTTCTACTTGATTTTCTAGTTCGTTTTTTTCTAATTCTAAATCATCTAAATTTCTTTCTCTTTTTTCTTCTTCAGCTTCTACTTCTGGTTCATTTGTATCTGCTATATTTTCTTCTGCAAATGCTATATGAGAACAAGCCAAGCAAATTATTACTAAAATTATTAAATTAACTTTAATAAATCTTTTCACCAAAAATTTTATACCTCCAAATATTTTTTCATTGATATTGTACTTCCTAAAATTCCAACACCTATTCCTAAAATTGCATATACAATTGTTATAGATTGTACAACTTCTGAGAATTGTAATAATGAAATCGCCATCATTTGAAGTACATGTGCTTCTTGAATCTTCATAACTACAATATCATATAATGCACCTACTATTAATAATGTAATTATTGCAGCAATTAAACCTATTAGCATACCTTCTATTACAAAGGGCCATCTAATAAAGTTATTAGTTGCACCTACATATTTCATAATAGATATTTCTCTTCTTCTTGCATGAACTGTAAGCTTTATAGTATTTGATATTATAGTAATTAGTATAACTAATAATAGAGCAAAAAATACAGCTATTGCAATTTGTATTCCATTTGCTACTTTTATAAGTACTTCTATTGTTACATTGCTACTTGTTATATTAGCAACATTATCCAATTTTTCAATTGTACTTTCTACATCTTTTGCCTTTTCAAGTTCTGTTAAAGTAACTACATATGATGCTCTAAGCGGATTTGTTTCTTCATCTTTATATCCTTCAAGAATTTCTTTATATTCTTTCATACTTTCAACAAAAGAATTAATCGCTTCTTGTCTTGATTTAAACACTACTGAATTAACTCCATCTAAAGCCCTAATTTCTTGTCCTAATTTTTCCATCTCTTCTTCTGTGGCTTCTTTTTCAATAAATACTTCCATTCCTTGAGCTTCTTTTATTTGTTTTAGTATATCTTTAACGTTTTGTCCTACTGTAAAGCAAGTTCCAAATATAAACATTGCACATATCATTGTTACTAATGATATCATTGTAGCTTTTTTGTTTTTAAAAAGGTTTTTAAAACCTTCAACTAGTAAATACTTAAATCTCACTACTATACCCACCTTTTAAATCATCTCTTATAATTACACCTTTATCTATT
>JAAVXQ010000057.1 GCA_022790685.1 Clostridia bacterium | reverse complement strand
TCAAACTTATCGCATATTTTAATTACTTCGTAAGCTAAAGTTTCTGTATCTGGTTGTGGAATAAGTACATTTTCATTAACAAAAAATTTAATTCCCATAAATTCTTGCTCATTTATTATATATTGTATTGGTTCAAAATTCTTAATTCTTTCAATATAGCTAAAAAATCTTTCTATTTTATTATTATTTACTTCCTCATTTTCATTTATAATTAAATATTCTTTATCTTTTTCTAATATATTGGCTAATAACCTTCTTGCCTTTAAATTAGGCTCTTCAATATTGTTTTCTTTAAGAATATCATATCCTTTTTTTAGTATTTCTTTTATTATCATCTATCTATTTTTCCTTATAAAATTTACTAAGCAACTTTAGTTTACCATTTTTTCTAATAAAATGCAACGGGACCGGTTATTGAAAACCGGCCCCGTAAGTAAGGCGTTTTAGATTTCTCCTACTGTGTATTGGTAGGCTTCAGCATAGATTTCGTCCAGCAAGCCCTCCAAATCCTCCGCCAGCAAGCAATCCTTCTTGTCATACTCAGAAAGCAAAAAGTCCAGATTGCTGATGCGGTTGCTCAGGTCTTCCGAAATGGCCATATACCCGAATGTATTTTCAGCCAAGTCTTCAGGATACACAGTTTCCAGCGAAGTCTTCACATGCATATCCAGCCACTCTCGGTCAATGACAATTCCTGTCCTCTCGTACAATTTTCCCGCCAGGTAGATAAATCCCAGATCCTCGAACATCGCCAACTGCTTCCGAAATTCAATTCCATTCAGAACTTTTCCACGGATTCCACGAACAGCAAAGGCGTCCTCAAAGCGTTTGGTGTCATCAATCATCTTTTTCCGAAGTGCCACATCCAAGACATAGTCCTGAAGCATATGAATTCGGAGAGGATGATAGTAATGATGACCCCAGTTTTTGCGGTCAAAAGCATTGATGTTGGACACTTCGCCAATTGCACATTTGGGAATTCCTTGGGCAATGTGGAAGTTGATCTTGGTTACCGCAGTCTTCGGGGTAAGTATCTTCAGAGTCTCTTTGGAGGGATACACCATCCAAGAATTACTCGTCCAATCAGGAGTCATCTCGAAGTGACCAGCTTTCCTGTCACTGATGTATGCCCTAATGGCATCCGGCAAAAGGACAAACGGCAGGTTTTCGTGAAACTCCCTATAGAACTGTGTAGTGTCGCTCCGTTTGGCAGCAAGTGCCATGGCATACAAAGCCGTATGTTGCAGGGTTATCATATTTTCCTCCTTACTTTGGTCTCTCATTTCACACATGTATTGTACATATGAAATGAGTGAGCTTTTGCTCATAGTCCATTTGGTACCATTTAATTATACCATATTTTAGGTACTTTTTCAAATTATTATGGTAACCCTAGTATTTTTCTAACACTGTCTTTTCACAGATCTATTTTTAATTAATTTAATATTTCTGTATTTTAGTCTATAAAAAAATAAAATCTTCTACATAGCAAAACATTTAAATAAATCTAATTTTTTAATAGCTTATATCCATTTCTACCTAACGAATTTCATAACAATAAAAAAGCCCCACGTCTAAGCCGTAAGGTGAAAGAATTTTTATGGACCTGTATATTAACAGGTGGGTGCTGTCCTAAATACTCCTGGGTTTCTTACATAAATGCAAGCATACACGCCATACCTAGAGAACTGGCTCCCGTATCCAAACTTTGTAGGTTCTAAAAATTCCGTCTATACGCACTACGCAGGGAAAATTATTTACTTATTATTTAAATATATATTAGCACATTTATTTTTCATTTTCAATTTTACATTTTTCTGATTATATCTAATTAATCTAATTTTTCTTATTATTTTATGATTAATCTCTTATTTACTAATTATTTTAATACTTTTATTCACTTGATATTATCAATAATTTATTATATAATAATTAAGTGATTTATTTAGTATTTTATATAGATATGTACCACTATTTTAAAAATCTGGTACGTATTTTTTTTCGTCTTCTTCTAATTCTTGAATATATCCATTTTCTAATTTTAACTGTTGTATGTAATCTTTTATTTCCTCTAATTCCTCTTCAGTTATTTTTCTATTAATATCTTCTATTTTATTCGCATTATATGTAGGAAAATATTGTGCCATTATACTTACGTATGCGTTTTTTCCAATATTTTCTTTTATCCATTTTAATACCATCTTACTATTTCTAATATGATTTGGTAATATCAAATGTCTTATTATTAGCCCTTTTTGTATTAGCCCCTTCTCATCTAAAACAACATCTCCTACCTGATTATACATTTCTAAAATGGACTCTTTGGCAAATATTGGATAATTTTTAATATTAGATAATTCCATTCCTAATTCTTCATAATAATATTTAAAATCTGGTAAATATATATCTATATATCCTTCTAAAGCTTTTAAAGTTTCTTTTTTTTCATATCCGCTAGAGTTATAAATTATTGGTATTTTAAGTCCATTTTCTTTTGCAATTTTAATAGCTTCTATAATTACTGGGACATATATAACTCCTGTAACTAAATTTATATTATTTGCATTATTTTTTTGAAGTTCTAAAAATATGTTAGCTAATTCCTCTTTCGTAACACTTTTTCCAATTACATTTTGACTTATTTTATGATTTTGGCAATATTTACAGTTCATATTGCATCCAGAAAAAAACACTGTTCCAGAGCCATTTTTTCCACTTATACATGGTTCTTCATAATAATGTAAGTTATATAAAGCTACTTTTGTTTCATTAGTAGCTTTGCATCTTCCTGTATATTTAGTTCTATCTATTTTGCATTCATGTGGGCATAATTCACATCTATAATATTCTTTCATTTTACTTCCATTCTTATACTATTAAAGATAGTAATTTTAATTTACTATCTTTTAATCTAAATTATTTTATCTTAAAAAATGATTTTACTTTATTTATTAATTCATTTATAAAACTATTTTTCTTTACTTCTGGTAATAAAGGTTCTGACTTTATTTTTATTATTTCTTCTTCTTTTTTAGAAAATATATTTTCTGGATCATATAAGTCTCTTACTTTTTCTTCATATACCTTTCTATCACGTTCTTCTTTTTTTAGAATAAATTCTCTTTGTGCTGGATTTGCCCAATAGTCTCTAAAGATATTCCCTAAAATCGCCTCTGTTATATCTGATTTTTTATGCTGTAAATAAGTCATACTAGGATTAACTTTATATTCATATTCTGAATCCATATTTTCTTCAAAAAATCTCACTAAATTACTTGGTACTTTTTC
>JAAVXQ010000056.1 GCA_022790685.1 Clostridia bacterium | reverse complement strand
TTCTAGTGCTTGTCCTGGTTCAGTATCGTGATTATCAACAAACGTAACTGCAAGCTCTGGATAATTTTCAACAATTGTTCCATCAAATATTTCTGCCATATTATAGTCACCATTACTTATTGATGCTCTATAAAAATTATAATGAAGTGGTACATCAAAAAGTGACATACATCTACTGGTTTTTTCAAAGTAATTTCCTATTGTATCAATATTTGTACTCCAATATTCTCCTACTGAAAATAATTTTTTACCAGATTTTTCTCTAAGTTCTCCTAACCATTCTGGAAAAAATTCTGCTCTTATGTGTTTTACTGCATCTAATCTAAATCCATCTACGGAGGTTGTTTCTAAATACCATTTTCCCCATGTCTTAAGTTCAGAAACAACATCA
This sequence comes from Clostridia bacterium, assembly GCA_022790685.1. Lineage (GTDB taxonomy): Bacteria > Bacillota > Clostridia > TANB77 > CAG-508 > Scatovivens. Next base: position 8,239 of record JAAVXQ010000056.1, on the reverse strand, counting down.
AAATTATTTAAGTCTATATCTGCCCCCATTAAATAGTCAAAATTACCTTTTTCTTTATCAACATTATCATCCCAATGTTTTCCATAAAATTTATATATAGAAGCTGTAGCAGTATTCTCATCCCAATCTATTCCATGAAAATGAGTCCAATTCCATTTGAAATTAGAATACACATCACCCCTGCCTGGAAAATTATATTTTGTCCAAGCTCTAATAGGCTTTGCTTCTGTTAAACTTACATTTCTATTATTTGCATCATCTTGTATAGCTAATACTTCCTCTGTCTCATCAGCTCCCATTTTGTGATTAAGAACAATATCAGCAAGCACTTTTATATTATTTTCTTTTAACACTTTTATCGCATTTATGTATTCATCTTTAGTTCCATACTTTGTTTGAATAGAGCCTTTTTGGTCAAACTCTCCTAAATCATATAAATCATATACGCCATATCCTACATCATCTTTTCCGCCAGAACCTTTATATGCTGGTGGTAACCACATATGAGTTATTCCCATATTACTAAGACGTGTTGCTTCTTTTGTAGCTTTATTCCAAAGTGCAGAATCACTAGATAAATACCATTCGAAAAACTGCATCATAGTATCGTTTCTAGACAAATCTATCACTCCTAATCTTTCTATAGAAAATATTATATCATTAATTATATTTATAATGCAAATTAATAATAGAGTTATTTTTTAAGTAGAATATAATTTAACTTAATTTTTATGTTTTTGCATATGATATGTACCTTCTAACATTAAATTGCTGGGCAATATTTTATTAATACATTTTAGTGCCTTTATTGTAAATCCTGGTACAATTACTTCTTTACCAGCAAGCATCTTATCTACTGCATATTTTGCAACATACTCACTTGATAAAGAACTTAAACCAAATTTTACACCTGCTACATTATTAAAATTAGTTTTTACTGGTCCTGGACAAAGAACACTAACCTTTACTTTAGATTTTTCTTTTTTTAGCTCTTTATTTACAGCTCTTGATAAAGCAACTACATAGTTTTTTGTAGCATAATATGTTGCCATAAGTGGACCTGACATAAAGCCTGCTATTGAAGCAACATTTAATATATATCCAGAATTTTTCTTTCTCATTTCTTGTAAATATAATTTTGTAAGCACATGTACTGCCAAAATATTTGTATCAATCATGCTTAGTTCTTTTTCTAAATCTACATCATAAAAATGCCCAAAAAGACCAAAGCCAGCATTATTAACTAATAGATCTATATCTTTATGTTCTTCAAATAATTTTATACAATTTTCTCTTAAACTAATATCTAAATTTACAATTTCTACATTTGTATTAAGTTCTTTTTTTAATCCTTCAAGAAGTTCTACACGTCTTGCTACAATTACTAAATTATATCCTTTTTTCTCTGATAAATATCTTGCAATATCTCTTCCTATCCCAGAAGATGCTCCTGTTATTAATGCTTTCATATCCCTTCCCCAATTCTTTTAAACTTAGTTCTTTACAGTTTGTTCATCTAATAAAGCTAATATTTTCTCTTTATTTTGCATTATTGTATTATATCCTGTATTTATAACTTTATCTATATCATCAATCTCTAAAAGACTTGTTCCGCTTGCATCAATTTCTATTGCCAAATCTGAATCTTCCTGTGCTTTTCTAACATCTTTTAAGGAAAATATATCTACTGTTCTAAGTAATATTCCAAAAATATCTTCCTTAGGTTCATAATCATCTATTCTAAAGCTTATTCCAATAGTTTTTGTGGCTCCCATATCTTTTAAAACCCCAACTGGTAAATTATCTTTTGTTCCACCATCTATAAAATTATATTTTTCATATTGACATGGCGTAAATATTCCTGGAAATGACATACTTGCTCTTGTTGCTTTTGCTATTGGAGCATTATATACATAATCAATATCTTTATTTTTTAATTTATAATCCTTTGATAAAAATATACATTCTTTTGTAGAAATAGTATCTACTGTCGCAATAGCATATGAAATATCAAGTTCATTCATATTTATCTTCTTCTTTTCCTCTGTCACTATTTTCACTAAATTTTCAATATTTTCTCCAGGTATTAATCCCTCAAGTCTTGCAACTCCAGAGGTTAAATATGTATATCCAGCTTTAAAAATTGGACCTTTTTTTATTTTAGTAATCATTTTATAATACATTAAAGCTTTTTCTTTCATTTCTTCTGGTGTGCATCTTAAAGCATACATTGTTGCAAATACACTTCCAGAACTAGTACCTGATAAAAATTCTGGTCTTATATTAAGTTCTTCTAAAGCTTTAAAAACTCCTATATATGCTAATCCTTTTAAGCCTCCACCGGCTAATGCTATTCCTAAGCTCATTTAAAATCTTCTTCTCCTTTTCTTAAATACAAAGTTTGTGTTGGATATGCAAGATCAATATTTTCTTTCTCTGCTAAAAATAATAATGTGCATAACAGTTCTTCTTTTACTCTCAAGAATTTTGTATACTCTGTTTCTTTTACATACATATATATAAATATATTTATACTTGAAGCTGCAATCTCACTAACATGTACTTGTACACTATCTCTTACAACTGATTTATTGTTTTCTAAAACAAGTTTTATTTCTTTTACAATCTTTTTTACTTTTTCAGAAGTGGTTTCTAAACTTAAATTCAAAGTAGTTTCAAATCTTCTACTAGTAAGTCTATTCCAATTTATTATAGATTCTGCTGTTATAACAGAATTAGGAATAGTTACTATAGCATTATTTGGAGATTTTAAACGTGTACTTCTATATGTAATATCAATAACTGTTCCTTGATGCTCTCCAACTTCTATCCAGTCACCTATAACAAATGGCTTATCTGTAAGTATTTCCATACCACCTATAAGACTTTTTACAATTTCTTGAGCGGCTAATGCTAAAGCTGCAGAAAAAATTCCTAATGCTGTAAACAATCCACTTAAATCTTTTCCAAATCCAAGCCTAAATGATATTACAAAGAAAGATATTACCCACATTACACCTCTAATTATTTTAGAAATGAAAGTATTAACTGTTTTATTATCTTTCTTAAAGATCTTTTTATATATATAAGAATCTTCATGTGTGATTGTTGTTAAACATTTTGTAATAAATAAAATTAATGCTGCTTCAAAAAGTTGTGTCATAATGGATTTTAATTTTCTATTTGTTGGTAATATATTTATTGATAAATATACACCTATAAAAACAAATAATACACTAAAATATTTATACACCGAACTTTCTTTAGGCTTTTTATTCTTTTTTACTATAAGATAATAAATTTTAATTATTATTGAAGAAAAAACACCTCTAAATAATATAAACATTAATGCAACTGCTACTGCTATTTGTATGTCAAAAATTTTAAGTACATTGTTTAAATCTATAGATGTTATCATTTCTTGTATCTTATCCATTTTTTCCTCCGTATTATATATAATTTATAACTTTGATTTTATATTAGTTTATTTATATGTATTTTATTTAAATTAATATTATTCGCTCTTGCATATTTTTCACAAATATACACTTTTATTATATCGTATAACTTAATTGTTGTATATATTTTTAATTAATTTTATTTACGGAAAAAAATAGAAGGCATTATTATGCCTTCCACTTTTATATTTTTTAGACTAAATTTAACTTTTTTTCGTAAAATTTACTTATTAGGTTATCTAGTTCTATACTTAGTTCATATATTATTGAATAGTCTTTTCCATCTGATATGCTACGATTTAATTTCTCTCTCAATTCACAAATTTTTTCATCTAACATATTACACACTCTCCTTTAAACTATTCTTTTTTCTTTTGTATATTTTAAAAATAACACATTCTTACAGCAAAGTCAATAATAAAACAACTTTTGCAATATTTTTCGTCAGACATTTTTCGTCATTTATTACACTTTTCTTCTGTGAATTGCTGTTATAGTTTTTCCTATTACCTTTGAAATACAGTATATAAATACTATTATTGATATAACTTGAGAGACTCTAATCCCATACATCATAAGACTATCTGTTCTTAAAGTTTCTAAAAACATTCTCGCTCCTGCATATAAAATCAAATACATATATAGAATTTGACCTTTAAATCTTCTTTTCTTTTGAAGGTTTCTTAGTATAAAAAATATTATTATCATCCAAATGGATTCATATAAAAATACTGGATGTACTTCTAAATATCCATTATTTGACATGATTCCCATTCTAAAAATATTATTAGTTTCATATCCATAAGCTTCAATATTAAAAAAGTTTCCCCACCTGCCTATGCCTTGAGCTATTGCTACAAAAGGAATTATATAATCAAAAAATTCTAAGCTTTCAATTTTTAAACTTTTACATCTTTTTATTATAGCAACTGCTCCTGCAAATAAACCTCCATATATAGCTAATCCTCCATCTCTTAAATTTAGTATTCTAACTGGATCTTTCATATAATATTGAATATTAAAAATAACATAATATATTCTTGCTCCTATGATTCCAAATATCAGAGCAATAATTGATATATCTAAAACTTTATCAAATTCTATTCCAAAATTTTCTTTACTAAATTTACAAAGTACTAGGGCTAGTACAATTCCAACCACTATGCAAAATGCATAAGTATATATTTTTATGCCAAATATGCTAAATATAATGTCAGATATATTTATTTCTAAATTTAAACCAGGAAATTTTACTATACTCATATTTGATATTTTCTCCTTTTTTATGCAGGTTTTACTATAGATAATACTTTAAATTCTTCTTTAAATACTTCTTTTAGAATATTTTGTACAAATTCTTTGCTTAATCCTTCAAATTCCTCAAAATAATCAAAGGGATTTATATTTCTAAAATAATTTGCAACAAAACCATTTGAAATTGTCGAAACTTCATTATATTCTCTTACAAATTCTCCATATATTTTCCTTTTTATTCTTTCAAAATCCTGGGAATTGATTCCCTCTTTTTTTACATTTTCTATCTCTTCTTCTATATTTTTTACAACATATTCTACATCAGCAGTTTGACATTGAATTAATACATGTGCATAAGTACTTGCAAATTCATAGTTAAAACCAAATTCAGAAAATACCTTTCCTTCTTCATATAGCTTTTTAAACAATCTTGAGCTTCTGCCAAGTATAATATTTAGAATAATTTCAATTGATATATGCCTTTTTATAATTTCATCTTTAAAATTTGTATCTTTATATCCAATAGTAAATATTGGTATACTTATATTCATACTTTTCTCAATTTTCTTTTCTACTATTTCTTTTGGCTCTTCTGGATATATCCTATCTACTGTAAAGTTAGTCTGTTTTAATGTCATTCTTGACTTTACTTCAGCTATAACTTTTTCTGGTTCAAAATCGCCACAAATTGCTATACACATATTATTTGGAACATAAAAAGTATTATATATTTTATATAGCTTTTCTTTATCTATGTTAGCTATTGTTTCTTTAGTTCCAGCAACATCAATATTTATTGTATTATTCTTATACATAGCCTTTATAGCATTCATGTATAATTCCCACTCAGGATAGTCTTGATACATCATTATTTCTTGTTCAATAATCCCTCTTTCCTTATTTACATTTTCATCTGTAAAATATGGGTTTTGAACATAATTCATAAATTCATCTAATGCTTCATAAAAATTATTTGTACATTCATATAAATATGCTGTATGATTATTTGTCGTATAAGCATTTGCATCAACACCTAATGATGATAATACATCTAAACTGTTTTTTCCGTTTTCTTGTTCGAATAATTTATGTTCTAAGTAATGTGCAATCCCATCTGGCACACTAGTTATATCTTTATCCTCTGAAACCAAAAATTTATTATCTATTGATCCAAAATTAGTTCCCCAAATTATATATTTTTTTTGAACCTTTTTTGGTATTACCATAACTGTAATTCCATTTGCCAATTTTTCTGAATATACCTTTTCTTTAATTTTATTGTTTTCTAATATTTGCAATTTAATTTCACCTTTTCCTTTACTAATCTCTTAAAAAATATATTGTATTTATTTGAACTGCCTTTGCTATTTCTAATATTTCATCTCTTTTTACTTTTTCTATTAGCTCTATATATTCTTTTACGGTTCTATTAGTTTTAGCAATTTCTTGTCCTATATAGAATATAACTTCTGAATCTTGTTCTTCTTCTATTGTTTTTATTCCAGCTATAAGATACTTTTTAGCATTCTCTATGTCTTCATCTGTAAAGTTTCCTTTTTTCATATTTTCTAATTGATCTTTTACAATATTTAATGCTTTTTCAAAGTTTTCAATTTGGATTCCACATCTTATAAAAATATTTGCTTTTTGCTTTATATAATTACTTCTTGCAGAATATGCAAGACCAGCTTTTTCCCTAACATTTTGAAACAGCATAGAACTTGCTCCATCACCTAATATAGCATTATATACTAACGATACACATTGTAAGTTTTCTATATTTGATACTACATCTAATCCTATAACTAACTTTCCTTGTGTAACTTCCATTTTTTCTATAATTTCTTTTATGTTATCCACATTTTGTTTACTTTCTGTGTATTCATTATTAAGTATATAGTTTTCTATTCTTGGTTTTAGCTTCTTTATATTTTCATTTTCCATGATATCAGTTTGAACTTTGTTTATATCATACTTTCCAGAAATATATATATCTATCTTTGAATTTTGAATTAAATAATTATAATGTTCAGTTAAGTTATCCTCATCTATTTTTTCTAAATCTTCTTCATATCCATATTTATAAATACCAAAATTCTTATTGTTATACATTTCAGAAATGCATCTATCATATGCATACATATCTTTATCATCTATTTTACTATCAATTATAGTTTTTAAATTTTCTTTTTCTATATCAATAAATTCTTTTTTAAATTTATCCTTTTCTAGAACGGGATTAAACACAATATCTAAAAGACTATCAATTGTTTCTTTTAAAATATCTTCGTTTTCTAAAGCATATTCGTTATTTATAGCATCTATATAAAATTTAAATACTTGGTTATCTCCTAGTTTATCTACACCACACTCAAAATTTGCACCATACAAGCTTTCCATTTTTTCATTTATTAGATATTGCGTTGGTAATATCTTACTTCCACTTTTTAAAATAAATGGAATTAGTGCATTTTTAGTAACATTTTCCCTTGTAAGTGGAACAGTTATAAATACACATACTAAGTTTGTTTTAAATAAATCTGTTTGTATAAAATGCGCTTTTATACCAGCCTTTATCTCTTTTGTCTCTTTACTCATTTTCTCTCTCCTTTTTTATTAGTATCTATAATTTGGAAATAATTATTCTAAAACTTAAATAGATTAAGACCTATATTTTCATCTAACTTTCTTTCTACTGTTCCATCTATTACTGATAATATCATTTCACATGTTGCAGAAATTCTAGTTTCTACTAAGTGTCCACCTCTTACTGTTCCATTTTCATCACCAAAATTTATATGTATATGTAAATATACTTCTCCTTCTTTAGTTGTTACATTCCCAATCAATGAAGTAATTTCAAACATACCTTCAAATTTTTTAGTGCTGTATTCTTTAGTATTTACATTGAATACTCCAATTTCTATACTATCACTTGCACCAATACCTGTTATTTCAGCAAGTTTAATGTTTTCTTTTCTACATAATTCTTTTAAAGATTTTATTACTTCTTCGCCTTTTTCAAATCTTATCACATATTTATTATTAAACTTTCTATAATCCATTTTTTCCTCTCCTTCTATATAAATTATTCTGCTACTTTGCTATATTCCCTAGGACTATTATTTAATATTTAAATAAAAAAGTCAATATAGTATTTATTTTTGTAATCATTTATAATCTATCTGCATAAAATATAAATATATAAATTATAAAGATTCATTTCTATATATTTATATTCTATGTCTTGCAAAAGTCTTATTAATAAAATTTATTTATTATGGATTATTTATATATACCATGTTTTGAATTTACTATTGACTTTTTATATCATTTTTGGTATTATTATAATGTTTTAAACATGCGGGAATAGCTCAGTTGATAGAGCGATGCCTTGCCAAGGCATAGGTCGCGGGTTTGAGCCCCGTTTCCCGCTCCATTTTATGTATATATGGCGCCATAGCCAAGTGGTAAGGCACGAGTCTGCAAAACTCTGATCATCGGTTCAAATCCGATTGGCGCCTCCA
>JAAVXQ010000055.1 GCA_022790685.1 Clostridia bacterium | reverse complement strand
TAAAGTAGAGTATGATTATGAAAATTTATTAGACTCTGAATATAATTCTTATGAAAGACATATAATTTGGAGATATAATTATCTAAAAGAAGAAATTGATTTATTTAGTAAAAGAGATAGAAAAATAATTGATAATTATAGAAAGAAAATTGCTTTAAACAGACCACCAAAAAAAGAAATGTATTTTGAAGGAATGTATAGATTACCTGTTAAAAATATTATTGATTATGAAAGAACGCTTACTGTAGAAGAAGCATTAGAGCAATCTAGAGTTAAAATCAAAAAGAAAAAAGAAGCAATAATTAAAAGTAAGAAAAAAAGTGCAAAAGAAGATGATGAAGATGATGGGGGTGGAGAAAGATTTAATAATCAAATATTAAATTTTAAAAAATAACGATATATTTTAAACTTATATACGAAAGTAGAGTTTTCTACTTTCGTTTTATAAATAGAAATTTAGTAGAATATATAATACAAAAATAGGAGATTAATATAAAATGTTAAAGGAAAAATGTAAGAATTATATTGATGAAATAGATGAAATGACTAGGAAATACTATAAAATATTATCTAAAGACTTTCCAGAATTTTTAAATGAATATATATATACAGAAGAAATGCAAAGATTAGATGGTATAAATCAAATATGTGGAGCATATTGGAAAAAGCCTAATGCTTTTGAAGATATTTATTCTGTTTTAAAACATAGTGTAGCAGTAGCTTTAATAGTATGGAATTTTACTCATGATAAAATACAAACTTTATCAGCATTATTTCATGATATATCAAGTCCAGCCTTTAAACATCTTCTTGATTTTGTAAATGGTGACTCAGAAAAACAAGAATCTTTAGAAGATAATACTGAAAATATAATAAGGGCTTCAAAAGAAATAATGGAATTACTAAAAAGAGATAAAATAGAAATAGATAAAATTAGTGATTATAAAATATATCCAATAGCAGATAATGATACACCTAAACTTTCAGCAGATAGACTAGAATATACTTTTATGAATGGAGTTTACTATATAAATGCTTGGACTTTAGAGGAAATAAAAGAAATATATGATAATATTATAATTGCAGAAAATGAAGATGGGGTGCAAGAATTAGCTTTTGAAGATATAGAAATAGCTGAAAAATTTGTAGAAGTAGCAAGTAAACTATGGCCTTTATGGATTAGAGCAGAAGATACAATAACAGTATATGCTTTTGCAAGAGTAATAGGAAAAATGTGCAAGGCAAATTATATGTCTGTAGAAGACTTATATAACTTGTCTGAAAAGCAAATTGTAAACTTAGTAAAAGCTTCTAAAGATAAAGAAATTTCTGATTTATTTAGCTCATTTATGAATATAAATGAATTCTTTGAAACAGATGAAGAGACAAAGGGTAAATTTTGTGTAAGCAGAAAAGTAAAGCGAAGATACATAAACCCACTTGTTAATAATAAAAGAGTATATGATATATCAAAAAAAGCTAAGGAAAATATAGATGGTTATTTTAATATAAAAATGACTAAATATGCATATATAGATTGGTAAAATAAAGATGCTATAAATTAAAAATAAAAAAAGGTAAATAAAAATATGAGAGAAGAAATTTATGAACTATCTAAAAAATATGAAAAACTAAAATTTAAAGAATTTAGAGGTTTTAAAACTGAAAAAAATTTTGGTCTAAAAGGAAATCTTCAAAAAATACAAGCAATTTGTTTTTTTATAATTTTACTAATAATATTATCAATTAGTATACTATTATTCAAAATAAAAGTACCAATAATTTTTCCTATACTGCTTATATATATGGTAATATATTGTTTTGTTTCAATATTAGAATCTCTAATTAAAATTAATGTAAATGTAAAAGAAAAAAAGCTAATCATAAAAAAGTTATTAAAACAATATGAAATTAGTTTTGAAGATATTGAAAAAATATATTTAACAGCAAGTCCTACTTTAAAAGGAATTAAATCTAAAATAAGGGTATTGTATAAAGAAAATAAGAAAGAAAAAAATTTAGGAATTGAAACATTATTATTTAAGACTAAAGATATTAAAAACTTTATAAATCAATTAGAAATAGAACAATTAGTAGGAGAAGAAAATAAAGGAAAATTTGATAAGAAATCTAATGTTGATGAAACTATATTATCTAATTTTGATTTAGCAATATTACTAATAATGGGAATAACAATTTTAATAGATTTTGCTATATAACTTTAAAGTTTTATAAAAAAATAGAATAAATGTGAAAAAAATGTAAAAACTACCTTTTAATGGAGGTAGTTTTTTTATGAGAGATTTTTTAAAAATAGAAAGTGTAAAAGCTTTAGAAGTATTAGATTCAAGAGGAAATCCAACTGTTCAAGTAGAAGTGGTTACTGATGGTGGGTTTGAAGGAAGATTTATAGTTCCATCAGGAGCATCAACAGGTAGTTTTGAAGCAGTTGAATTAAGAGATATAGAAAATAAAAATAGATATTGTGGAAAAAGTGTTGCTACAGCTGTAGATAATGT
>JAAVXQ010000054.1 GCA_022790685.1 Clostridia bacterium | reverse complement strand
ATTATATAAGTATACACATATGGCTACCCCTATGCAACAGCATATTGTAAGTATAATTAAAATCTTTTTCTTCATTTTATTTCTCCTTTTTTATTCATTGCTATCATTGTAACATAAAAGATAAATTAAAGCAAAAATATCACTTTTTATATGATATTTTTGCTTTAATTTATCTTTTATGCTATAATTCATTTGATATTGTTTATTATACAAAGCTCTTACTTATTTATGTATAATGTTAAATAGCATAACATTTAGGTATTAGATATTAGAGAGAGGTTGGATTTTCAAAATATTGGAGGCAATTTTATGAAAGTAAAAAAGCGGATTTTATGTATCATTTTATCATTTGCAATGTGCTTGCTTTGCCATGCAACAGCATTTGCAAATGAATTAGTGGAAAATACTTCAAATTCCACTAATGCTCAAAGCACTGAAACCTTAATGGTGACTACAATTCCTGGCGGAACACCGCAAAAGACTGGATATTTCTATGTTCCTTCAAGCGGAACTAAAAATTACACGCTTAAATTTACTGGTCCTGCTTTAGCCACCATAACTTTCAAAGTATATCGTGGCAATAGTAATACTCCTGCGTGGACTGGTTCAGCTTCAAGTAATTCCAGCATAACAGCTACCAAGAACTTTTCTTCTGGTGAATATAGAATTGTTCTGACCTCTACCAGTAATCAGGACATTCTCTGCGTACTCACTTGTTCGTAGTTGTTATTATTTAAACGTCACTTAAAACCTGTCCTCCTCTCTTTGATATAAAACCCCTTAGAGCATTTACTTGAAGACTCTAAGGGGTTAATATTTACTATTTATTCTCTTCTTCTTTTTTACTCATAACTGCTTTTAATTTTTGTAATCCCAGAATTATTATTCCACCTATAATGAAAAAGATTACGCTAAATGTTCCAAAAGACATCGCTGATTGTGGTACATCTAATGTTGTTGGTCCTAATATTATAGGAGCAATTGACCCTAACATTAATCCTAATATTGTATACATAGTTTGACTTTTGTATTTTTCCAAACATTTTTTTATTAATTTTATAACTGTTGCTATTCCAATTAAGCATCCTAATGCAAAAACCATTACAACAGGTAAATATGAAAGGTTAAAATGTAAAAGTTCTTTTACAGCTGTAACTACTGGTATATATAAACCAAAAATTAAAAGTAATGTTGAACCAGATATTCCTGGTAAAATCATTGCTGAAATAGCTACCATAGCAACTAAAAATACATATATTCCAGTTCCAAAGTTCAAACTTTGTAAATTCATACTTTGTCCTTCTCCAGAAGCTGGATTTAAAAGTGATATTGTAACTACTAATGCAATTCCAATTACTGTAAATATTAGATTTTTATATTTACCTTTAAATTCTTCTTTTTCTTCTAAAATAATAATCGGTATTGAAAATAATATAAATCCTAAAAATAGTGAACTTATTTGGTATATATGGCTTTCAAAAATGCTTCCTAAAACTAACATAGATGATACCATTCCTATTACCCAACCAATTCCTATTTTAAATAAGAATTTAATAGCTTCTATTCTTTCTTCTTTTTTACCTGTCATTAAATGATCTAATGAAACTATAAATTTTTCATAAAATCCAAGTAAAAACGCTATTGTTCCACCAGATACTCCAGGTACACTGTCAGCTAATGCCATGCAAAAACCTCTTATTAAGTTTAATATAAACATGTTTTTTCTTCCTTCTTTTATGTATTTAGGTTTTTTTAAGTAAAGCCTATAAAACTTCCTAAATTATTATACTTTATATTCTTTTTTTTTACAATTGATTTAATATTCTTTTAATAATAAAATATGCAGTATTTCTTAGATATTACTGCACATTTTAATTATTAAATTTTTCTAACAAATTTAATATTATGTTTCTTTACTTATTTTTTTCTCTTTTCTAACTAATCTTTTTTCTTTAGTAAATTTTCTATTATACGTTAAAGCAATACTTCCTGATATTATATATGTTATAAGATATACAATTATTATAGTTTTAATATCACCATCTAAAATCTTACTTCCAACAATTGTTGAAGAAAATACTGCTGGAAATCTTGCAAATAGTGATATAAATAAAAACTTACTTGTACTCATTGGAAGAAGGCTACCTATATATGTTAAAAAATCCTTTGGTATAACTGGTAAAAAGTATAAAATAAATAATGTTGTTTCCACTTTTTTTGGATTATTTTCTAATATCTCTTCTACCTTTTTTAACTTCTCTTTTGGCACAATATCTCTTACAAGTTCAATACCTTGTTTTTTTACAATATATGAGATGAAAAATGTACTTATTGAAATTCCTATATATATAACTACTAGTCCACCTATTGGTCCATAGCACATACCTGATAGTAATTCTATCGGTTCTCCTGGAAGCATTACAACAAAAACTTTTAAAATTTCAAGCATTGTTAGAAAAACTCCACCAAAAAATCCTGCACTACCTAATTGTTCTTTTGCTATTATTCTACCTTCTTTTGTAGCTAAGTTTTTAAATAATGGAAAAAGTATGATAGTTATAATAGCAAATATAACTACTGCTAATACAAATGCTATTTTTCTTATGGTTTTTATATGTTCTTTCTTCATATATTACTTTTACACCTTCTTTATTTTAGTTACATCTATTTATTCTTTCTATATTAATTTAAATGATAATATCATAATTTATAATAATATAAAAGATATATATATAGTAATTAAGATATTTTTAAGAATTATACTTTTTTAATATTTCCTAAAAAAATAATTTAATCCCTTTTGTTAAATAAATAAAAGCTTTTTAGAAACATCTACTAAAAATAGCACTATACAAATTATTACAATATATGCTAAAATATTAGAATAGAATAATTAAAATGTACAATATTAACTATCTATATATTTAGTTTTGGGAGTAATATATGAAAAGTAAGGATATAGAAAGGCAAGCTCAAATTGAAAAAGATATAGTAAAATTCTCTACAATTGTATATACTATAGCTTATAATAATACTGATTGTAAAGCTGATGCTGAAGATGTTTTTCAAGAAGTTTTTATTAAATATTGTAAATATTTTAATAGATTAAATGATGATGAACATAAAGAAAAATGGCTTAAGAAAACTACAAAACATACTTCTATTAATTTTAATAAAAATAAGAAAAAAAATCATTGTTTAGAATTAGATGAAAATATCTTGATAGAACCTTTAGATGATATATATAAAGAAAAACCTACTCAGTTTCTTGATTATTTAAGAGATACTTATAAAGTAGTCTTAAAATTATATTATTGCAATAATTTACGTGTAAAAGAAATTGGTAAAAAATTAAATATAACCGAAAGCGCTGTAAAGACTAGATTAAAAAGAGGCCGAAATGAATTAAAAGAAATTATAAATAAAGCTGAATATTAAAATAAAAAATAAGTTATAGTAAAACTAATACCTATAACTTATTTTTTTGTTTTAAATAGACTCTAAATTGATAATTTTTGTTGCTACATTCTTTATAAAAGTTTCATCATGTTCAACAAAAATCATTGTAGGCTTATATTTTAATATAGCTTCTTCAATTTGAATTCTTGTTATAATATCTATATAATTTAAAGGTTCATCCCAAATATAAATATTCGCCATCTCTGAAATGCTTTTTGCAATTAGTACTTTTTTCTTCTGTCCTTCACTCATTTTCTTTATATCAGTATTAAAGTCTAAACTAGAAAATCCCATTTTAGAAAGCATTGCTTTAAAAATACTTTCATCAATTTTCATTTGATATGCAAAATTTTTAAGTGTACCCTCTAACTCTTCTGTACTTTGTGACACATATGATATTTTTAAGTCATTTGCAATTTTCATTTCTCCACCATATGGTACATCATATCCTAAAATTAATTTTAATATACTTGATTTTCCTGCTCCATTTTTTCCTATAATAGCAATTCTATCTCCATTTTGTATTTCAAAAGAAATTTTATTAAATATATTTTTATTATTATACTTTATTTGAAGATCATGAGCCATTATCAAAGTATTTTTATTGCAATTTAATGGAACTATTTTTAAATCATCACTTCTATCAATATTATTAAGTAAATTAGATTTTTCATCAATCGCTTTTTCTACTCTTTTTTCAATTACTTTTGATTTTTTCATCATTTTTGCAGATTGATGGCCTACATAACCTCTATCAATACTAGAACCAGAGTTATTTGTATTATACTTTGATTTTTCAATTTTATTTGACCAATTTTCAGTATTCTTTGCAGCTATCTCTAATCTGTTTATATCTTTTCTTAATTTTTCATTTTGAGTAAACTCAAAATTATCTCTCGCATCTTTATTGTCTTTCCAAGACGAAAAGTTTCCTTTTTGAACCTCTATATTAGTATTATTTATAGAAATAATATGATCTACAACTCTATCTAAAAAATTTCTATCATGAGAAACTAAAATAAAACCCTTTTTCTTATTTAAATATTCTGCTAAATTCTCTCTTGTTTGTGAATCTAAATGATTTGTAGGTTCATCAATAAGTAAAAAATTATTCTCTTTTAAAAATAAACTTACTAAAAGTATTTTTATCTGTTCTCCACCACTCAAAGTGTCAAAGCTTCTATAAAGAACTTCACTATCTGTTTTTAATAAATTTAATTCTTTAACAATTTCCCAATCATCAGTATTAGGAATAATTTCATGCACAATATCTATAGTTTGCATTTGTTTGTTTTCTACTTCATATGGGAAATAATCAAATTCTATACTTTTTGAAATCTTTCCTGTATATTCATAATCACCTTTTAAAAGTCTTAAAAAAGTAGTTTTGCCTTTTCCATTTCTCCCAATTAATCCCAATTTCCAATCTGTATCTATACTAAAAGAAACATTTTCAAAAACATTTTGAATACTTCCTTCATATTTAAAATTTAAATTATTTACATCTATTAATGACATTTTTTCCTCCTAATTATAATAAAGAATCCACAAATTATTATCTTTTTGTGGATTCTTTTAAGTTTTCTAACCAGTTTTCTAATTCTTTTCTGCTTCTAAAAACTTTTACATTTTCATATTTATCTAATATATCAACAATAACTTTTCTTCTCTGTCTATTGTAACCTGCTACATAAATTATAAAGCTAATATCAAACTTTTCTTTACATCCAGGTATATCTGGTTTTTCTTTTCCTAAGTCTTTAGAAAGTCTTTGAAATACTCCCTTTAATGAAGTTATTGTTGGATAATCTAAAAATATTACTATATCAGATACTTTAGCTCTTTCCTCTAATGTATTTGTATAAGTTCCATCTATTATCCACTCATCTTTTTTTATTTCTTCTAATATCATACTATCACGTTCTTTTTCTTCTCTTAAAACCCAATTAGGTAAATGATGTATTGAATCTATATGACAAATCGGCAAATTAAAAATTTCTTTTAATTTATATGCTAATGTTGTTTTACCTGTGCCAGGAGCACCAACAATTGAAATTCTTTTTATTTTATCCATTTCTTTTCCTCTTTTTTAGTTATATTTTACTAGTTCTTTAGAAATTTGTTTTATATTACTTACATAGTATTTTGAAAATTCATAATCTTTATTTTCCAAAATTGTTGCTTTTATATTATAAGTTTCTAGTTCTACTTTTTGTCCTTCTAAATATTTTTGCTTTTCACTTTCCTTTGCAAATGCTACTTTATATATAACTTCTATTTTTTCATCTTTTTTTTCAAGTTCCTCCATGCTAATTAGTAAAGTATTAATATTATCCTGAAGATTTGGAATATACACATTCTTTGTTTCATCATAACTATATATATTCTTTACATCTAATTTCTTATATATATATGTACCTGTCATTTCTTTAACTATATTATTTACTTTTTCTACTTCATACGCTATAATACCTTGCTCATCTTTTTCTCCTTCATACAAATAAAGAATATCTAAAAAGTCTATAGCCATATTCATATTTTGTGTATCTTTAAGTTCTTCTTGGGTAAGTTCATAATCTTTATAATAGCCTTCATAAACTAAATGACTAAACATAGATAAATAATTTTCAAACTCTTCTTTATCAATTCCTTTTGCTTCTAATGATATTTCTGCTACATCTATGTTACTAGTTTTAGTATCAGCACTAGAAAGTAATTCTGAATAAAAATCTGGATTAGCTTTTTTAGAATTAAAAACATATAATAAAATTCCTATAATTATGATTAATGTCACTATACTTATAAATATTGTAATTTTAATTCCCAATATAAATTGTTCTTTATTCATATTTACCTCCTAATAAATTCTTTAGTATATTAATTAAATTATTTTGTAATATTTTTCATTTTATTTATATCATAAACTCAAAAAAAAATATAGTAAAATTTTTTATTTTACTATATTTTTTAAATTAAATTTATTCATATCTTAATGCATCTATTGGATTCATCTTTGCCGCTTTATTAGCTGGATAATATCCGAAAAATACTCCTATTGCCATTGAAAAAGTAATTGATATTACTATACTTTTTACTGATGGAATTGCTGGATATCCTAACAATTTAGAAGCAAAAGTTCCCATCATTAATCCTAATATAATTCCTATAATTCCACCTATTAAGCAAATTATAATTGCCTCTACTATAAACTGAACTCTTATTGAAGCATTATTAGCTCCAAGAGCCTTTCTTGTACCAATCTCTCTTGTTCTTTCAGTTATTGAAACTAACATTATATTCATAACACCTATTCCACCTACTAAAAGAGCAATTCCAGCAACTACTGATATTGCTAGTGTAATAGTTCCCAGCATATCTGTCATAGCACTTATCATTGATTCCATACTAAATGCTGCTACTCCAAAATTTTGATTATTTCTATAATATCCTTCAAAAAATCTTTCTATTTCTTTTGCAAATTCTACTGAATCTACTCCTACTTTAGTAACTACAGAAAAGTATTGATATCCTTCTGTTTTATTTTGATTATTTGCAGTTATAAGTGGAATATATAATTCTGTCATTAAGTCTTTATCTGAGCTCATCATATTTGTCATCATCATTCCGTTATTTTTATATTCATATACACCAACTATTGTATATTTAACATATGTATCACTTATTTCAATTTCTATTTCTTTACCTAAAGCTTTGGAATTATCACCACCAAATAAATTATTTACAGCTTTATCTGATATTAATGCTACTTTTCTTCCTTCATTAAAATCTTTTGCAGAAAAAAAACTTCCTGCTAACAAATTAATATCACTAGATATAAAATATCCCGGACTTCCTCCCATTATACTAACATTTGCATAATTTTTACTATTCTCAATTTTTCCATTTCCTACACTGTTACTAATAGATATGGCATAAATAGATTTCTCACATTTTTCACAAAATTTTTGTAACATTTCACTAGAAAAATAATCATCTTCTGACAAAATAGCTGATGAATATGCACTTCCAAATAAAGCTCCAAACTCGTCAGCCTCATCATCCTCTGTCTTTTCTTTTAATACTACCTGAATATTATTTGCACCCATTGATTGCATTTGATCTGAAACTGAAAGTGTAAGTGAATCACCTACTGTCATTATAGCAATAACAGAAGCAATACCAATTATTATTCCAAGCATTGTAAGAAGTGCTCTCATTTTATTTGCTAAAAGTCCATTTAGAGCTAATAATATGTTTTCTAAAAGAATCATTACTTATTACCTCCTTTTCCTTTAGCCTCTCCAATAATTTTACCATCTTTTATAGTTATTATTCTGTCTGTTTCTGCTGCAAGTTCATTAGAATGTGTTATTAAAACTATTGTTATTCCTTCTTCTTTATTTAGTTTATGAAATAAATCCATTACTTTTCTTCCAGTTATTGAGTCTAGCGCTCCTGTAGGCTCGTCTGCCAAAATTATAGATGGGTTATTAGCCATAGCTCTCGCTATTGCTACTCTTTGCTTTTGTCCACCTGATAACTCTTCTGGAAGATGTTTCATTCTATCTCCCATCTCAACAAGTTCTAGAAGCTTCTTTGCTCTTTCATGTCTTTCTTTTTGGCTAACACCTGCATATAGCATTGGAAGTTCAACATTTTTTAATGCACTTGTTTTTGATATCAAATTATATGTTTGAAATACAAAACCTATTTTTTGATTTCTTAATTTTGATAACTCATTATCTTCTGCCAAATTTATATCTATATCATCTAAAATATATTCTCCATCTGTTGGTCTATCTAGT